>CAZVNE010000001.1:0-95441 GCA_964628535.1 uncultured Candidatus Nanopelagicus sp.
AAGCCGATTGCCCAGCTGGTCCCAGTAATCCTGGTTGTCCTTGCGGACCAATTAACAATGCAAGTACACCATTAACAACATCACCAGCACTACTTGATGATGTACCGAAAAAGAATGAGCCATTGATATTTGCTACCGATTCCTCAGCGTAGGCAACACCAATTCGGGTCACAGAGAGAAAAATCAGCAGAAAGGCTAGTCTTTTCATGCGCTAATTATCTCCCGTTGCTCAGCGGAATCGCAAAACAAACCATAGATTCCATGCAGTAAGGCTGGAAGTGCGGCCAAAATAAGGAAAAGTTCTGCCCTAGTATCGGCAAAGAGTGGAACTGATGAGATCTGGCTGTAAATAATCAAGGTCAGGGTGGCAACCAAGATCGGCTCGATCAAAATATATCGGCGCCCTTTGCCAATCAATTTAAAGTTAAATCTGCCAACCCTGATGAAAACTAAGAAGTATGGTGCAGCAAATAAAAGAGCTGAGATTGCAGATCTTTGCGCAGATTGAGTCCAGATATAGGCAAAGGAGAAGGTAACAATTAACATCACGATTGCTGTTTGCGGTGAGCTAACCCGTGCGATTGTTATCTTCTCATCCCGTGCAATATCTGCAGTTGAAATCTGTCCTCTACCTAATACCAAAACCTCATCCAGTACCGCCTTCAAAAATAGCGCAACCACGATTAATGAGATTGCCAGCAACGAGACATTTCGAGTCTCGGTAAAGTTCATTAGAACTGAGTTCAATAAAACCTGGCCAAAGTAAAACAGTAATCCGCCGAAGATCGCTGAGGTTAGAACTCCAAGTAGGCGGCCATAAAATCCAAGCTCTGCTCGAACAAATCTCTTCAAATCTAAATCAACCGCCTCGCGAATTAAACTAGAGAACAAGGCAGGGGCGATCCATGCAATTGAAACTGAAACAATAATCATTACATCTCGAATGCTGGCAATATTGCCAACTAATATCTGTGATAACCAAAAGCCAAGAGTTGCTGTCATACCACTTAATGCATCAAAGGCACCGATAACGCCAACCGCAATAAAGATTGCTAATCCAACCGATCCAATGCCACCAGCTTTTTGGGATTCATTGGTCACAATTAATCCGGCTAAAAATCCAATTACTGGCAGGAATGAGTAAAGTGGTTTGGAGAGGCGATGGGCCAACTCGCCCTCACGAATTATTTGATAACGAAATAATGAGGTTGGCAGATTAGCTAAGGTTCTGATGCGCCAGCGGTAGGCAAAGTTTTTAATTCGATTAATTAAATTATCATCTAATAAGTACGGGTTTGTAATATCCACATTTTGGGTAGATGGAAATGAGTAATTTGCATATTTTCTTGAGCGCAAGGTAGTTAACAGAGCGGTTAAAAATACAAAGATCACAATCACCTTTGTTAAATCATTTGGTACAGCTGTGATCTGATAAGACAAAGATTCAATTACATTTATACCAGCAACAACTGTTCGTGGAGACCTGGTTCCAGTAGAGACCACTGTGTAACCACCAACTGGCAGATCATTTGGCAGCTGAACTGTAAACACGGCATAACCAGCACTTGCTTCATTGCTTCGCTTAAATGAAAGCGGTTGGATATCCATTCCTTCTAATGTCATCTCCCAGTTGTTCTCAACTGCGCCACCGCCGACTACAACCTGCTGAATTCGACCGCGCTCCCAGGTAAGTAATGGCACATCAGCTGCGACAGCCTCAGAGATGGGTGCAGCAACGAATAAAGTAATAATGGTGGTGACAATAAATGATTTAAATTTAAACACTTATCGCTCTTTCCTAAAGGCATCAAATACCAGCCATAAGCCAAAAATTAATGGCACCAAGATCAAGAGCGCCTTTGGCGTTAAAAATTGTCCAATAAATGGCAGCGTAAAGACGACAACACCAGAGATATCTGCCAGCTTTGGTCGCTGCACATCGGGATCTAGGTTGGCATCACCTTTAACTAAAAATCCATTGGTTGCATCGCCAGATAAAATTCGGTGGGTAAATGTGCCAACTGATGAGCCATCAAATCTCTTGCCGGTATAGGCAACAACATCATTTATTTTAGGTTCACGGTGTTGGGTTGGAATCAAAATAACTATGTCACCTGAATTAATCGCAGGGGCCATCGATCCAGTTAACACGACGCGAGCCTTTACAAATCCAGTAACCGAGAGCGCTGAAAAACTGAGCAGGATTGCACTTAATGCATAACCAATAAAGGTTGTCATGCTGGCAAACCGTTGTTGTTTCTGTTGCGCTTTGGTGATAACTCGTTCAGGCGGTGCCTGCACAAACATCTTTGCCTTACTTTGAGCGATATCAGTTGGGGTAATTAAAGCTGTGTGCTCACCCAATGAATTTGAAATAGTTAGCAGCACCTTTGATTCTGGATCCTTTGAACTGCCCTCTATCCACACCTGATCCAGATCGGAACCTGGAAAAACTTCACGCTTCATACGTTAAATCAATCTGAATGGGTACTTGATTCAAGGGTAATCTTAAAAACATCCCGAGCATCGGCAAAGCTGGCAACCTGATCTGGGTCAAAGGTAATTAAGAAAGCGGTTTGGTTTGCATTGAAATCTGTCGCATCGGAGGTGTCATTTAATAATTCGACATCTGTGTATTGGCGGCTCATGGCGGTAACTGTTACAGAGTCGCGCCACCAAAATCTAAACTCTTGGAATCCTTGATAAACACCAACACTGGTGGCAGTTTCCGACAGTGTAAGTGGGGTTGATGAAGTGCTTGAGAACAACCGAACTGTGAAATCTTTATTTACGCAATCTTTATGAACATTTTCAAGCAAGATTGAATCTAAAGTGAATTTACCGGTGCCGGTCTCATTTATAAATCCAGCATAGGGAGTTACGGTTATTACCGAGTTTGGTTGACAAGAGAGAACTGTTTGAAAGCCTTGGCCGTACTCGATTTGATTATTAGAACCGATATTTAAAGCTAAATTGGCACCATATGCGATACCAAGAACTGAGATAAATGTGATTAGTCCAAACTTAAGTGGGTTTCGAGATGAGGTGGAGGCAGCATGAAGCTCCGCCGGATCATCGGCGTAGTAAACAGAGTCGTCAAACTCTGCACCCTCACCTTTTCGAAAAATTCCCATTTTGTCCTTGTTAGACCTTTTCTACAGAAAAACCACTCTTGCCGTTAAACAGATCTAGAAGTCAACCAATGTTGATTGACTTCTAGGCCTGAACTATGACTTTTTCAAAGTCAATTAGTTAATGTTGGTTTAACAGTAAGTGATTGCTCCTAATTGTTAGTTATCTGAGGTCTGGACGGTAATTTTAAAGACCGCACCTGAGGTTGCCTGGGTTCCGTTGAAACCGATTTCAGCGGTATCGGCATTGGTGCTTGATACATTTGCGATCGCATTGATGTATGAAGATCTTGCAACAACAGGATTTGCCAAAACGAAGGTTGCTACATTAAACGAGGTAGCACCACTTGTTGCAATATTCAGTGGAATCGCTGAGGTATCACCATAAGCATTAATAGTGAATAACTTGTTAGCACACAAATCGGCTATTCCGCTAAAGCTAATTGATGCAAAGTTAAATTGTCCGCCACCTGAGGCATTTGAAAATGTTGAGCGGGGTGTAGTTGTAATTCCATCAGCGTCACAGGCGGTCGCAACAGCAACACCTTGACCAAACTCAATTGGACCAGAGTTAAGGCTGATGTTTGCAGCAAGTGTTGAGCCAAGAACTGCAACAGCGGCAAATCCCGCAACTGCAACTAGGCCGCGCACTGACGACTTATTTTTGCGCACTGGCTTTTGCGGTGCGCCGTCAAACTTTAAGATCTCCATTTACTATTTTCTTTTCTACTCAGATTCACCTCAATTTGAGAATGAACTTATTGCTATACCAACAGTCCAAATCTAGTCGGTCTAGGCGTAGAGGTCAAGAAAATAGGTGAGTCTGGGGGTGAAAAGGTGCTGGATTAATTACTGGTTTGAACAGTAATTTTAAAGACCGCACCTGAGGTTGCCTGGGTTCCGTTGAAACCGATTTCAGCGGTATCGGCATTGGTGCTTGATACATTTGCGATCGCATTGATGTATGAAGATCTTGCAACAACAGGATTTGCCAAAACGAAGGTTGCTACATTAAACGAGGTCACACCACTTGTTGCAATATTCAGTGGAATCGCTGAGGTATCGCCATAAGCATTTACAGTGAAGAGATCTCCGGTACATGCATCTGCAATTCCGCTAAAGCTAATTGATGCAAAGTTAAATTGTCCGCCACCTGAGGCGTTAGCAAATACGGAACGAGGTGTTGTTGTAATTCCATCAGTATCACAAGCAGTTGCTACAGCAACGCCTTGACCAAACTCAATTGGGCCAGAGTTAAGGCTGATATTGGCAGCAAGTGTTGAGCCAAGAACTGCAACAGCGGCAAATCCAGCTACAGCAACTAAGCCGCGTACTGAACTTTTATTTTTACGCACTGGCTTTTGCGGTGCTGACTCTTCGAAATTTAGTATCACTTGGCTTCCTATTCCTTAATTTGATTGGTCGATATTAACTGATTAGACCGTTGGTATCAAGCGGTTGGGGTTGGGGTTGGTGAAGGGGTTGGGGTTGGGGTGCTTTGTGGAATCTGGGAGGTAGCCCCCGGATTATCAATGGTCTCAACGGTGGTCCTGCGAACCAATTGACCATCAATATTTACTGTCGTCTTAGCTGGATCTATAAAAAATGTAATGTCCCCATTTTGGGCGCTCAGGATACTTCCATCATAAACAGAGGTACCAGAGACTGAGACAGCAACATTAGCTAATAGTGGACCAGAGATTAAGCCACCAATTCCAGTTAGATAAGCCAAACCAAGAGCGGATGAATCACTTAAATTAGAAACTGGAACGGCGGATGGAATTGTTACCTGTAAAACCTTTGCCTCTGGAGCAGAACCAATTGTAATTTCAGAGGAGGCGCCATCAATTAATCGCACGCGAAGTTTTTTACCGGCACATGATTGTAAATCTAAATTTGAAACGGTAACTGTTCGCACTCTAAAAAATCCTGCAGATGAGTCCTCAGGTGTTGGTGCACCATGCCACTCTTCACCAAGTGCTACATAAATTTTCTGATCACATGCAGTTGCTTGTTGTGAACCTTGACCAAATTCAAGTGAGCCAGTTCCAACAGTTACACTTGCAGCAAATGTGGAAAGTACTAATGGAATCGCCGTAAGAATTGCAGTACCAAAAATAATTTTTTGTTTAAATCTGCCAGATCCACCAAAGCCAGAGTCGACGCGACCACTTAAGGGTGAGTTTAAGTTGCTACCCAAGATCGCTCCTCTCGCCTAAATGGAATAAAAGTCTAGAGCGCACTTTAGCCTGAAATTCCAACCTCTTTCAAGCAGGCACCATCCAAAGGGTCTTACCTGAGATTAATTCCACTCTTATTGGTACTTATTTCAAGCCCCATTGATCGGAAGGACACTGTGGCAGAGCTCTTAGCAAAATCACAGAATGTTCGCTTCACTCCCGGGTTGGTCATGGCGACTAATTCAATAGAAATCGAGCGATTAGCTAATCCTCCGCCAGTTGAATAGGCCAATAATCCGCCCTCGGAGTTAATTAGATTTACTACATCACTAGTCTTTCCTGAAACAAATAAGGCCGTGGTTAAATCACCAACAATTATTTGACCATTGGCAACGCCATCAGAGGTTGAACGCTTGCCTGAGATATCAAGATTTACATTGGCTCCAGTAATACATGCCAACACATACTCAGATCCACTGAGACTCAACTGCGGCAAATACTTAGTCATGGCTCGTGGATCGATAGTTAATGTAGTTGGTGCCTTAATTAGAAATTTTGGCTGGGTAGCAAGAGCTGTGGTGGTCTCTTTGATTGAGATTACCGTCAATGTTTCAGCGATGGTTGATGTATCCACTGGTGCAGGTGAAAAGGTTGCTTCTGGTGTTGCGGTGTTTGAATCAACGGTCGCGGTTTGGGTTTCCTCCGACGCAACTACCTCTTGTGTTTGATCTGGTGAACTCTCATTTGCCGCGGTTGGTGCGACTACAACAATAATCCCTGCTAGAAGTGCAAGGAATCCAAGGCGTGAAAATAACTTAACAAATCTTCGATCATCATTAAAGAGCGCGATCACTCGATCGGTGATGCGGTATCTCAGATCTCGGAAGAACATGGATGAAATATACCCCCTAGCATTAATCGAGGTAAATTAATCGATGACAATCAAGCCTGGGTTAAGTTTCATTAACTGGTTATCAACTAGATTATCCAAGTATTCATCCCCCGCTTTATTTGCATAAAGTGCGGCTAGATTTATTACCTGCTGCCGGCTTGGAGCAATCTCAATCAACTCATAAATAATGGTTTTCATGATAGGAAGATCTCCTTGATTAAAGGCGATGGTCGCCAGATTAATCCATGCCTCCACGCAATTTGGATTTCCCTTGATCTGATCCTGAGAGAAAACGATTATCTCCTTCTCGCCATTTTTAGCGATCATAGAAATAATGCTTGGGTAGTAAATAATGCAGGGCAGGAAGTTGTTGTACTTTAAATCTATTCGTGCGGTTGGATCTTTAGCAGATTTGTCGGTAGCACGCAGATAATCTAGCTGCGCTGGAACAAAGTTAGTTAATGTATAAGCGGTTGGCAAGATCAAGGCTGGAATCAAGGCAGCACTAATAAGTTTGTAGCGAAGGTTTAGTTTTACCGCTACGCCGCGATAAGCCTGACCAATAATAAATCCTGCTAATCCCCAGAATAAATACTTATGCGGCAAAGTAATTGGACTAATCGCGGCATTGGTTGTGAATACAAATAGGTAGATGCCAATTGCTGCATACTGGAAACGATTATTTGGTTCGCGCTCATGCAATATACAAAATGCGCGAATTAAAAGTGTAAGTAACAAAATAAATGCGATGATGCCAAGAATGCCTAAGGTGGCAAGAGTTTGTGCAGGGGCGGCATGTGCATCATTTGCTAATAAGGTTGGGTTGTTTTGTACCGATAAAACTGTTCGATACTGCTCGTAATAACTTCCATAATGATCTGGTCCAACACCGGTTAATGGGGACGAGAAAAATTGTCTGGTTGCTGCTAACCAAAATTGGCCACGAATTTGTACTTGAATATCATTTCCAAGAACTGGCACAAATGAGCCAATAAATGGCATTAAGAAAATTCCTTCAAGCCAGATAATTACGCCCAAGGTGCCAAAAAATGTCTTCGCATTTAATGTTACGTCATACCTTGGTATGTAGGACCTGAATCTATAAATTAAAACTGCAATCAATATAATTGCAATATCAACATATGATTGAAGTGGACCTGCCAAATAAACTGCATATAGATTTACGATGATAAAAAAGGTAAAGAGTATTTTGCGCGGCCGTGGCACAGTTGGCATTAAGTACACAAATAGGGCAAAGCCAGTTCCGACATATGCACCAAAGAAATCAAGATTGCCGAGAGTTCCAGTTACTCCACTATCTCCTGGCATATCAATGACCTTGTAATGCTGCAGCAATCCAATAACTGAGACAATAAAGATGGTAGTTACATATATCTGAGCTAATTTATGGATCTGTGCTAGTGAGAATTGAGAGTGGTAGATCGCAATAACGATTAGGCAGAATAGTGAAACCGCTCCGGTGTATCTGCCAGAGTCACCAGTAAGGGAGCCGATTAGATCTGGTGCATTCAGTGTCGAGGCTAGGACCGCCAGAACCAATCCCCAGATCAAAACAATTACCTTAAGCGGCAGTTCAAATCGATTGTGACGCAAAATAATGTAGATCGAATAAGTGATTGCAATAATCATTAAAAAGACAAAGTGAACTGGTGCGTTTTTATCAAATCCGTAAGGGAAGATATCAACTGGGATATGGCCAAGGGCCAGAATTAAATAGAGCAAACCCGATGCAATAACCAAACGGTTTGCCTTAATCACCTGCAGATCATAGAAGAGATCTGCTGCTTTTCATAAAATGATAAGCGCAGCTTTTACTTCTCGATCTCCTTAATCAGATCAAAATCACTGCCACCTAATTGTCCTTGTGCGGAATATAGATCCAACTTTGCACGGGTATCAGCAATATCTAAGTTTCGCATTGTTAATTGACCAATTCGATCGGTTGGTCCAAAGGCGGCATCCTCAGTTCGCTCCATCGATAATTTCTCAGGTGAGTAAGAGAGCGCAGGACCAGTTGTATTAATAATTGAGAAATCATCACCACGGCGCAGGCGAATTGTTACTGTTCCGGTAATTGCAGATGCAACCCATCTAGTTAATGATTCACGGAGCATTAAGGCTTGTGGATCAAACCAGCGACCTTCATAAAGTAGGCGACCTAAGCGACGACCTTCGGCATGGTAATTAGCGATGGTGTCCTCATTGTGAATCGCACTTACCAATCTCTCATATGCAATAAACAAAAGCGCCATCGCCGGTGCTTCATAAATACCACGGCTCTTTGCTTCAATGATTCGATTCTCAATCTGATCTGACATGCCAACTCCATGGCGCCCACCAATTGCATTTAACTCTTTAATTAACTCAACTGAATCTTTAAAGGATTTATCATTGACGGCAACTGGACGTCCTTGCGAGAACTCAATCTTTACATCCTCGGTATCGATCTTTACTGATGGATCCCAAAACTTAACTCCCATAATTGGTTGCACTAACTCGATCGATGAATCAAGCTCCTCAAGTTTTTTCGCCTCATGGGTTGCACCTAAAATATTTGCATCTGTTGAGTACGCCTTTTCAACACTGTCGCGGTAAGGCAGGTTGTGATCCTTCAGCCACTGCGACATCTCTTTGCGGCCACCAAGTTCAGCAACAAAAGCCTCATCAAGCCATGGCTTATAAATCTTTAACTTTGGATTAGCAAGAAGTCCATAACGGTAAAACCGTTCGATGTCATTACCTTTATAGGTAGAGCCATCTCCCCAAATTGAGACATTATCTTTCAGCATTGCACGAACCAATAAGGTTCCAGTTACCGCTCTGCCTAGTGGAGTTGTGTTGAAGTACTGCTTGCCACCACTTCTAATGTGAAAGGCACCGCAAGCAATTGCAGCTAATCCCTCTTCAACTAATGCACTTTTGCAATCTACTAATCGAGCAATTTGCGCGCCATACTCTTTGGCGCGCTCTGGCACGCCCTCAATATTTGTTTCATCATATTGACCAAGATCTGCGGTGTAGGTGCAAGGTGTGGCGCCCTTTGCTTTCATCCAAGCAACTGCAACTGAGGTATCAAGGCCACCACTAAATGCGATTCCGACCTTTTCGCCAACTGGCAGAGATGCTAGAACTTTGGACATGCGGTTAGCCTAACTTAAAGCGGGTGAAATCAGCCACCTAATTTTGTAGATATCCGTAGATTAACCCGATCTAAATGTAGAGTTTGAATATGGATATTGCATACAAATTATTATTAGTTCTTCACTTTATCGCTCTAGCTGGCTTACTTGGCGGCTTACTTGCTCAGATCCCGAATAAACCAAAGAAATTACAACCATTTGTTCTTCATAGCGCCTGGTTGATTTTAATTGTCGGGATAGCAATGGTGGGCTTGAACCGAGCAATGCATGCAAATGATGCAACGGTTGAGATTTTAGATCATGTACCTGTCTCGATTAAATCAACTGTAATTACGGTAATTCTGGTACTCGGTTATTTGAATGTTAAGAAACCGATATTGAGTACCAAGATCTGGGGCGTAATGACTGTGCTTGCTGTTGCAAATATAGTCGTTGCCGTATTTCTCTAAGCAATAACTTCTCTAAGCAATAGCTTCTTTAATCCACTCTAGATCTCGAGCTCTGAAGGTATCTAATAGGTAGAAGTCGATCTCAGTAATATTTAATTGCTTAAGTCGATCTACCTTCTTTATTAAATTATCTTTCTCAGTGCAATCTGGATAGGTTGGGCGCAAGATTGCACTTACCTTTGTTGAAACAGTTTGCTGGTATGAGCTTGCTAAATCTGCTACCTCTGAATCGGTAGGACGATAAATCAATGGTTCAAAGCAATCAACTACTGCTGCGATCTGTTGATTATTGATGCCAATCTCCCAGCTTTTAGCAAGTGAGTTAGTACTTTTAAAATCAATAAGTGGGGATTGATCCTCGTACTTAAACTTAACGCCAGCTGCATGGGCGATGGCAACAGCTTGGCTATATAGATCTGCTACCGCATCTTCTCGTGCTGACAGGTATTGCAAGATCTCCGGCCCTAAAATTTGTGCTAAGAACTCCTTGGTCAGTACTTCTCCTAGCCATGGATCTCTATCATCAAAAACTACTTGCAATGATTGCTTAATCTTCTGCGCCAATAAATTAGCATCTCCAGCAAAGTTTGATTTACATGCCTCACAAAAACATAGTGAAAACAAAAATTCAGTGACGGGGCTTAGCTCCATGAAAAAACGCTCATGGTGTTCACCATGTCTTGCGCCATGAAAGTGCAGTGACTCAGCCATAATGGCGGTAACGCCCCTGCTTGCTAAATCCTTGGTCATGCCAAGTGCATAACCTTGAACAGCTTTATTAATTGGACAAAGCTCAGATAGAAACTTGTTGCCAAAAACATTTGTCACAGTTGCAGATGGGTGGGTCATGCCAATCGCTGAGTTATGCAGATAAACCGCCCAGGCATTTACCTCAAAATCTTGCTTCGCCGCCTCGGCTAATACATTTTCAAGAAGTTGATTAGATGGCAGTTGATCAAACTCAGCTGGCGTTAATGCCCCGACTTCATACTTTGAGTTATCAACCTTGTAGTAGTGAAATCCATCAGATAGATACTCAAGTTGTGGACCTTGGCGAAGCAGGAAGTCACGACTTGCGTGGTAATTTAAAGCAAGATTAATCCCCGATAAACCAGCTGCCTTTAAATCAGTAATTACCTTTGCGGCTGGTTCACGAAAAAATGTGTATGGCAGGGTAAAAGCGTTTGATTTTACCGAACTCATTTCACGCTGCCGGCGGTTAAGCCACCAACTAAATACTTTTCAATCATGATAAACAAAATTACAACTGGAACAATTGCAATCATTGTTGTGGCAAAGAGGTACTCCCATGCGGTGTCATAGGCGCCAATAAATGAGGTTAAGCCAACGGTCAGAGGTTTCTTATCAACTGAGCTCATAATTGTTAATGCGATTGTGAACTCATTCCAGGCTGCAACAAAGGTAAAGATTGTCGCAGTTACCAAACCTGGCAATGCGATTGGCAGCGTTACCTTGCGAAGTGCTTGAACGCGAGTGCAGCCATCAATCATCGCCGCCTCTTCAATCTCAACTGGAATACTTGAGAAGAAGCCAGCTAATAACCAGATTCCAAATGCCAGGTTAAATCCAGCATTCAAAATAATTAAGGCCGAGTAAGTATCCAGAGCGTTAAAGAAATCAACCTCTTTAAAAATACCAATAATTAACGCAGTCGGTGAAAACATTTGAGTAGCTAGAACCAATAACAAAAATGGCCCTCGGAATTTGAAGCGGTATCTAGAAATAAAGTAAGCCGCTGGAATTGAGACTGCTAAGACCAGCAAGGTGGCGGAGATCGAGACGATCAAGCTTGTCTTTACATATCCCCAGATTGGAGCCTCTCGCCAAACCTCGATGTAGTTGCTCCATTTCCAATTCACTGGAAAGTGGGTTGTGGGAATAGCATAAATTTCATCTCTAGATTTTAGAGAGGTGAAGAACATATTGAAGTATGGATAGACAAATATCCAGGCAATAAAGTAGGCACCAGATATCGTCGCTATCTTTTTCGGTGTAATGCCTTTTTTCATACTTCTGTCCTTG
The DNA here is from genome assembly GCA_964628535.1 of uncultured Candidatus Nanopelagicus sp. GTDB lineage: Bacteria > Actinomycetota > Actinomycetes > Nanopelagicales > Nanopelagicaceae > Nanopelagicus. The sequence continues at coordinate 11,857 of CAZVNE010000001.1, forward strand.
TCGCCTTAGTTGCCTTTAAATAGAAGCCCACCACAATTAAAATCAGTATGAAATTCAATACGCCAAGCGCTGTTGATTGACCCATATTTGATTCAATAAAGGCCAACTTATATGCAAATGTAATTGTGGTATCGGTGTCGTAACCTGGCCCACCTCTGGTCATTACCCAAATAATTGGGAATGAGTTAAAGACGTTTATCAGGTTAATAATTGTCGCAATTAACAAGGAGTTACGAAGTAATGGAAACTTAATTTTGCGATAGATCTGCCAAGATGATGCACCATCAACAGATGCGGCCTCCACGATGTCATTTGGAATAGATTGCAGACCAGCTAGAAGTACAAAGGTGGTAAATGGTATAGATACAAATACCGCTACCCACATCAAGAAGTAAAAGGATGTGCCAGGGTTTCCGATCCAATCCACCGGCTCATTTATCAGACCCAATTGAGTCAAGGTTAAATTTAACTCGCCAGAGAAAGCATCCAGGATCCAGGACCAGATCATTGATGTCATAACCACTGAAGCTGCCCAAGGGAAAATTAAGGCCCAGCGAACAAATCTGCGTCCTGGGAAATTTTGATTAATTAATTGTGCAAGTGGCAAAGAAAGTGCGATTGTAAAGAAGACAATTCCAAATACCCATAAAAAAGTTCTTCTTAAGACTGGATATAAATCCATATTGGCAAATAAGTCTCGATAATTAGCCAAACCATTAAATTCAAGTAAGCTGCCAGCTAATGAAATGTCGGTAAATGATGTTCTGACCAAAATAACAACTGGCCAAATTACGACCAGAATAATTAAAAATAGGGCGGGACCAATCCACGGTAGAGCGCTTACAAATGAGACATTTTGGCTGACCTGAGATTTTTTGGTGCGCTTTGGTTTGGTCTCACTTAGTGTCGCAGTGGCCAAATTTCATCACCCCTAAAAAGTTCATTGGAAAGGAATTTTTCATGTAATGAGATCCCCCGGTTAGGGGATCTCATTACCAATCAATTTAAAGTTAAATAAACCTTTCGGTCTTACTTAACTCCAGCAGCAACAGCAGTTCTCTGTATCGAATCTAGAACTGACTTTGCATCCTTAGTGATACCGCCACCGATTTGGGTGGTGATTCTTGCAACTACTGCTCCCCATGAACCAAGGGTTGCTGGGTAGAAGATAGCGTTGTCTAGCTGCTCAATGAATGGAAGCAATGATGAATCCACCTCAGTTGATGCTGACTTAGTTGCTGGAATAAATCCACCAGTTGCCTTTAGGAAGGCAGCGTAGTTCTTTGGCTCGTAGATGAAGTTAAGCCACTTTGATACTGCATCCTGGTTACCTGGCTTCTTAAAGCCCATGAAGTAATCCTGAACACCCAAAGTGATTGGCTTCATTCCTGCTCTTGCAGTTGGGAATGGTGCTACACCGTAATCAACCTTGCTCTTGTAAATTGTCTTCAAATCTGAAGGGAAAAATACAGAGGCGTTGATCATCGCAACTTTACCTTGAGCAAAAAGTCTAAAGGCATCAGAGCGATTTGTTGATGCAGGGTTTGGCTGGGTGTAACCAGCGCGAGTCCATGCCTTCAACTGATTAAGGGTTTGGATATTTTGAGGTGAGTTAATGACCCACTTGTTTGTCTTCTCATCAAAGTAACGTCCACCATTACCGCCAGCCCAGATTTGGAACTCAGCTTGAGCTTCCTCTGCACCTAGTGGAATAGCTAATGGGAATACTCGTGAGCCGTACTTAGCTTTGATTCGCTTTGCAGCAGCTGTTACCTCTGCCCAAGTTGTAGGAATCTTTGTATTTCCTGCACCGTAGAACAATGTCTTGTTGATGAAGAACATACGTGCTGAAGCAAGGTCAGCAACTGCATACTCAACGCCGTTGTACTTTGAGTTATCGCGGAAAGCTGTTGCGAAATCTGAAAGTTTGGCAGCTGTGAATAGATCACTTGCCTTGTAAAGAAGATCCTCTGCTGCAAACTCAGAGAATGTGTTTAAGTTAAGGATATCTGGGTATGACTTTGTTGAAATTAAGGTACGTCCCTTAACCAAAATTGCATCCCATTCAAGATTCTCGTGCTCAACCTTGATATTTGGGTTAGCTGCCATGAAACGCTTGTTTAGATCCTCATAGAATGCAGGCATCAACGGCGTGTAGTTAGGCGTCATTACCTTGATCGTGATTGTATTTGCTTGCGCTGGTGTAGCTGCAACAAGTGCACCTGCCGCTAACGCAAATGAAGCCGCAACGGCAACGCTGCGATTTATTAGTTTCTTCATTAAGTTATTTCCTCCTAGGATCCCACCCTGTGGTGGGTTGGGCCATACCCCATCATTAAATGACCCTTACCAGCAAGGTGGATTTGGGAAAATTAGATAAATTTTTTGGTATCAAAGTTGAAGGCTGAGCATGAAATCTCACTTAGCGAGATCTAATAGCCCGGCCTGGAACCGCTTCGGTTCGCTTGCCCCTAAGCAGGGTGGCAATCCCGCCAATCCAGACATTTTCAATACCCGCCGCCGGCAATCTTGGGCTTTCATAGGTTGAACGATCAAGCACAGTTGTCGCATCCAATAAAACCAGATCTGCTTTTAATCCAGCTTTTACAAAGCCGCGATCTTTTATTCCTAATCTTTTTGCAGCACGACCACTCATGCGTGCAACCGCTCCTTCGAAGGATAAAACCTTCTCTTCTCTTGCATACACACCAAGGTAACGAGCAAAGGTGCCATAACTTCTTGGGTGCGGCCGGTTGCCAGTTAAAATTCCATCGCTACCAATCATGTGTCTGCGATCTTGCATGATGGCACGAACATTTCCTTCATGGCCGGAGAAGATAATGCAAGAGGCTTTTAACTCCTCATCAGCAATAAAATCTAAGTAAAACTCAGTTACATCTTTATTAACCATCGCAGCGCACTCGATCATTGATTTACCAACAAACTTTAAATTGTGATCGTTGCTGATTCCAGCAACGGTAATAGCTGGCCAATTAACAACACCACCCTGATTTCCATCACTGCCTGTGACATTTAAATCATTGGTTACTCGATCACGATGCTCTTTAATCTTTAGCCGTTTTAGAGTCTCACCATTTCCACCTGCTTGAATCCAAGATGGCAAAAGTGCATGCAGGTAGGTGGAGCCAGCTAGGTATGGATAGGTATCAAGGGTTACATCTACCCCTTTACCTTCTGCTTTATCCAACATCTCAAATAAGAGATCAGTTTTGTCATGAAAATTTGGATGGCTCATGTGGCAGTGGGTTAAGTGCAATGGTGATCTCGATTGTTCTGCAATATCTAAACACTCAGCAACTGCATCTAAGAATTTTGCTCCGTAGTTGCGGTGGTGAGGCGCGTAATAGCCCCCATACTTTGCGACCACCTTGCATAGTTCGATAATCTCATGATCATCTGCATAAATTGCTGGCACATAGGTTAAGCCGGCAGATAATCCAAAGGCACCCTCCTTCATTCCAATTTCAACCAGATGGCACATCTGCTTTAACTCATCAGCATTTGCTGTGCCCTCCTCATTGCCGCGAACTAGCATTCGCAAAGTTCCATGTGGAATTAAATAAGCAACATTAACTGCAGCGCCGGCATCGACTCTGGCTAAGTACTGAGCAACAGAGTGAAAATCCCATTTGAAACCATCAGGATCACCATTCCAACCAAATAACTGGCTGCGTAACTGTTGCAATGTTTCGGGATTACTTGGCACATATGACAAACCATCTTGGCCCAATACCTCTGTTGTAACTCCTTGAGTTACCTTGGCTAAATGTTGTGGATCTGTAATTACCGCAAGATCTGAGTGCGCATGCATATCGATAAAGCCTGGCGTAATTGTTAAGCCAGAGCCATCAATAATCTTTCCTTGCTCTTCACCCTTAAGTATTGAACCTACCTTTGCAATATAGCCATCAACTATTAAGAGATCATCTCTAGTTGCCGGCTTATCCGTGCCATCAATAACTTCTGCGCCACGGATAGTAAAGGTATTTTCAGCCATTTAAATTAATCAGAGCCCTCAACGATTTTATACATCGGCGCCATGCCAGCAAGTAGGCCACCATCAACAACCATCTCGCTGCCACTCATCCACTCAGATTTATCAGAGAGTAAAAATATAACCGCTTCTGAAATATCCTTTGGCTTTCCAACGCGACCTAGTGGGTACCAAGGCTTTAGATTTTCAAAGATTGTTGGATTGCGATCAACCCGTGATTGCCATGCATCAGTTGCAATAGTGCCGGGAACAACTGTGTTACAGCGAATGCCGTGTGGACCATAGCGAACTGCAACTGTGCGAGTTAATGCATGTAGGCCAGCTTTAGCAACACTGTAAGAGTCACTGCCCACCATTGTTTTGGCATTTACTGTGCCGATATTGATGATATTTCCAGCTTTGCGCTTCATCATCTCTGGCAGTACCGCACGAATTGTTAAGAAGCTGCCAGTTAAAGTAATTGAAAGAGAGCGGTTCCAACTATCAAGTGAGGTCTTAACTAAATCCTCTGCCTCATGAACCATGGCGTTATTTACTAAACAATCAATTTTGCCAAAATCCTTTTCAATTGCCTTAAAGTTTTCAATTACCTGCGCCTCATTGCCAAGATCGGTGTGGTAACCACGAACCTCTGCACCAGTTGCGGCGATCTCCTTAACCGTTGCATCGAGATTCTCTTTGATAACCTCAACTAAGGCTAAGCGAGCGCCATGTGCTGCAGCATCAATCGCCATCTCTTTTCCAATGCCACGGCCGGAGCCGGTGATAACAACTACCTTGCCAGCGAGGCTTTGTTCGACGCTCATCTTTATAGCGCCACTACAAAATCAATTTCAACCAAGATGTTGATTAGATCTGAACCAACTGTTGTACGCACTGGAAATGGTGCTGAGAAAAACTCGCGATAAACCTCATCATATGCTTTGAAGTCGCGATTAACATCTTGCAGGTGTGCAGTAACTTTTACGACATCTTCAAACTTTGCACCCTTTACATCAAGGATCTTTTGCAGATTCTTCAGAGTCTGACGGGTTTGCTCAGCTACGCCACCATCAACAATTTTTCCCGTTGCTGGATCAACTGGACCCATGCCGCATGTGTAAAGAAAGCCATTGGCTACGACACCGTGTGAGTATGAACCACCTGGTGCTGGTGCATCTTTAGCTTGGATATGTTCGACCTTCATGGTTCTCTCCTTAGGTTGGGTTTTTTAAAAAAAGGTATGAATACAATCTACAACATCATAATTGTCATTGACTAATGGAATCAACCGCCACTTATCAAAGGTGGTACAAGGGTGGGATATGCCTAAACCGATCAAATCACCAACTGCAAATTTATCTGAACTTCGCATAAATCCATGCTGATCATTTAATTTTTCGATTTTGCCAGTAAATTTCTCAACCTTGCCTTGGTACTTAGCAATTGGCATTGGATTGTGCAGATCACAACCAATATCTCGTTTTCCTAAATTCAAAACACCAAAATCAGATTCCGGAGCGCTTAATAATTGGCTCCAAACCTCTATCGCTGGCAACAAGGGATCGCCTGTGCTCTTCGCTGGATAAACCTCTTCATAATAAATATGGTCATGAGTTACATAGCCACCACTGCGAAGTAAGAGCATTCTTGGTTTACTAAACTTACCTAACTCCTCAGCTACGATCTCAAAGTAGGCACTTCCTCCGGCACTGACAATAAATAGATCATCAGATTTAAACTCGTAAGCAACCTCACCAGCTGCGACAATTTTTTTACAGAACTCATGCACAGCGCTCTCACCTGTAGCGCTTCTGGCGGCTGTTGGAACTGCACCTTCAAAGCCAGTAACGCCTCGCAGATTTAATCTTGCATCTGCTTTAATCTCCTGCGCAATACTTTTTACTAAAGCTAGATCGCGAACGCCACCTCTACCATTATCGGTGCCGATTTCAATAAAGAGATTTACCTTGCCATCTGCCGGCGTAGCAGCTTTAACAAGCTCTAAACCAGCCAATGAATCAACATAGAAAATAATCTCAGCTTTATTCCTCTTATTTAAACGGGCAATCTTTGCAATTGCACTGCTCTCTAAAACCTCATTTGCAATTATTAATCTTTTGAAGCCAAATTTACGAAAGATCTCTGCCTGCCAAAAGTTTGCAATAGTCAGCGCCCAAGCACCAGCATCTATCTGCATCTGCGCAATTTGTGGTGACATTGTGGTTTTTACATGGGGTGCTAACTCCGCGCCCACTGATTTACAGTACTTTGCCATCACATCAATATTGTTTTTTAGGGCACTCTCTTTGAGTACCATCATTGGAAATTGAAAATCAGCTTGAAATAGGTTGGGCTTTGATTTGAGAAACTTCTTAATGCTTTTGCCGTGAGAAGCTAGTGGAAAATTCTTTTGAGTTTCATCGATCTTTACCTGATCTAGCTTTACCTTCATATTTACTCCCGACCATATTTAGCGATGAACTCATCCAAAATACTAGCGGTTGATGATGAACCGCTGCGATCGATTCCGGCATCTAAGAATTCAAGCAATTGGTCTAAAGATTTCACACCACCTGCGCTCTTAACCTTTACCTTTGGGCTGCAGGTGGCGCGCATTAACTTAACATCGGCCAAGGTGGCACCAGTTGGTGCAAATCCAGTAGAAGTTTTTACATAATCCGCTCCTGCTGCCTCAACTAATTTACATGCGGTGATCTTCTCTTCATCAGTTAAGTAAGCATTCTCAAGAATTACCTTTACCTGCTTGCCGGCAGCTGCAACAACGACGGCGGCGATCTCATCCTGAACCGCTTTGGTTTTTCCAGATTTAAGGTGGCCAATATTGATTACTACATCTATTTCTACCGCACCATTAGCGATCGCCTCTTTTGTTTCAAATACCTTTGACGCAGTTGTTGATGAACCGTGTGGAAAGCCAACCACTGTTCCAACCAAAACATTACTGCCCTTTAAAATATCGGCAACAAATTTCACATCAGCTGGCTTGCAACAAACCGATGCAACATCATATTTAAGTGCAACCTCACAACCCGCTTCAACCTCATCTAGTGTCATGGCTGGTCCCAATGTTGAGTGATCAATTGTCTTTGCAACTTTTTTTAAAGAGTATTTAGGATGTGACATGAGTGAAAGGTATCAAACCTCTCTAGATAGATAAGCCAGCCCAGTTGCCACTACCGCTATACCCAGCCAGCCTTGAAAAGTAATTGCTTCATTTAAAACCACCGCTGCCAAAATAGTTGCAGTGGCAGGCTCTGCCAAAATCAAGGTAGAGGCCACGCTGGGCTTAATTCCAGTTAAACCCTTTGCATAGAGAATATAAGCCAAAGCGGTAGGAACGAGTGCAAGCCAAGCAATCATCGCTGCACCATCAACGGTAGCAAGCCAGGAGAATCCAGAGAGCAGTAAAACTGGAAGTGAAAGTAAGGCAGCTAAGAGAAATATTTTATAAATTGCATAGGTGGAATCAACGCCGGCAATTAATGCGCGTTTACTAGAAACTGCTAGTAGCGCAAAGGAGGCGCCAGCAATTATCGCCAAGATAAATCCAAATAAATCAAAATCAGCTACACCATTTGCAGTTCCTAAAATAATTATTCCTACCGTTGTAATAATGGTTGCACTAAACCATCTTCTGCTTGGCCGCTCTTTATAAATTAGATAATCCAATACACCGGTCAGCGCCGGTACAGAACCAAGTGCGGTGATAGTTCCAATTGCTACTCCTGTTTGTTTTACCGCAGAGAAAAAGGTTAATTGATAAGCCAAAATTCCAATTGCAGCCAACCACATATTTAACTTTGGCATTGGGATTGAGATTGTTTTACTTAACTTGATATATAAAAATAGTAAGAATGCGCCAAGGATTAAGCGAGCGCTACCAATTGAAAGTGATGAGATTCCTTCTGGTCCAAGTGCTTGCGTTGTACCAGTGGTGCCAAAGCAAATACCAGCGGCTATTACCAGCAGGTAGTTTCGCCTCACATTGTGAGATTCCACTCGACTCATGTGGCAACGGTAGCCGAAGTTAAACCGCTAGGATTTTCGCCATGACCTGGCAGCGAGTGGATTTAACAACAGCGCAAATTGATCACCTAAAAACATTGGTAACTGGGATGGTCTCCACAAATGAGAGTGTGCTTGATCAACATGGCCGAGATGAATCTGCCATCGCGCCAGTTCGTCCATCTGCAGTTGTTATGCCACGCAGTACTGAAGAGGTATCTGCGGTTTTGGCTTACTGCAACCAAGAGAGGATTCCAGTAGTTGCCTTTGGTGCTGGTTCATCCCTTGAAGGACATGTACTTCCATTGTTTGGTGGCATCTCCCTTGATCTAACTGAGATGAACAAAATTATTGATATTCGAGCTGATGATTTATTGGTGCGAGTACAGCCAGGTGTTACTCGAATGGCGTTAAATGAAAAGTTAGCTACATCGGGTTTATTTTTCTCAGTCGATCCAGGAGCCGATGCCACATTAGGCGGTATGGCCTCTACCGGTGCTGCCGGCACAACCACCGTTCGCTACGGCTCAATGCGCGAGAATGTTTTAGCACTAACTGCGGTAATGGCAGATGGCACAATCATTAAAACTGGACGTGAGACTAGAAAATTATCTGCCGGCTATGACCTAACCAGATTACTTGTGGGTTCAGAGGGAACTCTGGCGATTATTACCGAGTTAACACTTCGAGTATTTGGTATTCCCGAGAAAATGGCGGCAGCAATTGTGCGATTTCCAACCTTGTCTGAGGGTGTAAGCGCGGCAACTGCAATTGTTAGATCTGGTATTTCAATTGCTCGTTGTGAATTCTTAGATGCAAAGTGCATCAAAAATGTAAATGCACATGATGGCTTAACTCTCGCTGAAGTACCGACCTTATTCTTCGAGTTTCATGGAAGCCCGCAAGGTGTGCAAGAGGATGCAAACTCAGTTAAAGATATTGTGGAAGAGTTTGGTGGAAGTGATTTTGAATGGACAACTGATGAGGGTGCTCGTCGTAAATTATGGCAAGCTCGTCATAACGCATACTGGGCCGGAATTGCGGCAAATCCCGGTAAGCGTGCAGTAAGCACCGATGCTGCAGTTCCACTTTCAAAGTTAGCTGAAGCGGTAACTGTTGCTGATGAGGTGCTAGCCAAGTACAAGTATCCATACTCAATATTGGGACATGTTGCAGATGCAAACTTTCACTGCTTTATTGTTACTGAACCAAGTAAGCCAGAGGAGCTAGAAGAGGTTCGTCACGTAACTCATGAGATCACCATGCGAATTATCGAGATGGGTGGAACCTGCACCGGTGAACATGGAATTGGTTCAGGCAAAATCGATGCATTAGTTGCAGAAACTGGTGCGGCTGCGGTCGGCATTATGAAATCGATTAAACAATCACTTGATCCAAATAATATTTTAAATCCAGGAAAAGTATTTAAGTAAATGAGCTCAACTGTTTGGGCTATCACTTTTGCTGCGCTCTTTACCGTACTAGCAATTGATTTAAGTATCGCAATCCTGCGACGAAACATGGAAACCTCATTTAAAGAGGCTGCCACCTGGACTGTTGTTTATGTTACCGCTGCAATCATCTTTGGTATCGCTATGGGTCAGTGGAGCACCTCTAAAGCTCAATCTGAATTTTTTGCCGGCTGGATAACTGAATACTCTCTATCAATTGATAATCTCTTTATTTTTATTATTATTTTAGCTAGGTTAAAAATTGCAAAATCAAAGGAGCAGTTGGTTCTTTTGATTGGAATCATTATGGCGCTAGTTCTACGTGGCATCTTTATATTCCTCGGAGCTGCCGCGGTTGAAAGATATACCTGGGTCTTCTTTATCTTTGGCGCCTTCCTGCTCTTCACTGCATTAAAACTGCAGGGCGAGAGTGATCATGAATGGCAGGAGGGGAGATTAATTGTTTGGCTTAAAAAACGTGGCTCATCCCCTGTAACTATTGCATTATTTGCTCTCGCATTTACCGATTTAATATTTGCACTGGATTCGATTCCAGCAATCTTTGGCTTAACTAAAGATCCATACATTGTTTTTACGGCAAATGTCTTTGCACTCATGGGGCTACGCCAGCTTTACTTTTTAATAGGTGGGTTGATGAAGCGGCTAATCTATTTAACTAAGGGGCTCTCATTTATTCTCGCCTTTATTGGAGTGAAATTAATTTTTGAGGCCTTCCATGGCATCGACATCCATACTTTGCTTGGCGTACATATTCCAGAAATTTCTACTCAACTCTCCTTGGTAGTAATAATTGGAACACTGGCAATCACAGCTGTCTCAAGTTTGGTGGTAAGCGGTAAACGGGGCAGCAATAAGGTAAATCACCACTGATAGGTGGCACAATACTGGGCATGAGTGTGGTCTCAAATAAAATTCAGGTTTTCGAACCGCATCGTGCCTCACTCCCTAAATTAAAACCTTACTTCAAAGAGTTTTGGCGCCGGCGAGAATTTGCAATTCAACTCTCTAAATTTAGCGATAAGGCGGAGTACCTAGACTCAAAATTGGGAAAGCTTTGGTTGGTTCTTAATCCATTATTTTTGGCGGTGATTTACTATTTACTGGTCTCCATAATAAGAGGTGGCGAGTCAGAAACTGATGGCATTACTACCTTAAGCCATATTTTAATCGGCTTATTTACCTTTTATTTTGCACAAAATACAATTTTAATGGGTGCGCAATCAATCACCTCTGGCGGACGCTTGATTTTAAATCAAGCATTTCCCAGAGCACTACTTCCACTATCAAGTGCAATTAGCGCTTGGCGTCAATTTGTACCAACAATTCCGGTTTATATAACCATTGTGATTGCTGGAAAATTACTCTTTCCAGATAGTGCCCTGCCAGGGCTGACCTGGAATTACTTGTTTGTACCACTTGTTTTTTTGCCCTTGGTTATTACTAGCTTTGGATTAGCATTAATTTTTGCCACCATGAATGTTTACTTCCGTGACACTAGTAAATTGCTCAGTTACATAATGCGGATTTGGTTATACGCATCACCAGTTTTATGGCTACCGCAAATGCTGACCGGAGCATCTCAAATTTTACTTTACCTAAATCCATTCGGCCCAGTGCTATCGGCAAATAGTCGGATTTGGATTGATGGTTTAGCACCAACTCCGTTGCAATTTATCACCGCCTATGCCTGGGCAGCTATCACCCTAATTATTGGTGGCTACTTCTTTATCTCAAGGGAGCGCGATTTTGCTGTCCGAATCTAATTTACAGAGCGCTTTACCATCTGATTTGGCGATCCGAATTGAGGATCTCTCAATTACTTACAAAATTAATGTGGAATCAAAGAAGACTTTAAAAAATGCAGTAATGCGGGCCAGTAAAGGCCAGAAGATTAAAACCAAGACTGTAAATGCAATCAGCAATCTCTCATTGGATATTCCACATGGCTCAGTTGTTGGCATTGTTGGTGCAAATGGTGCAGGTAAATCAACCTTGATGCGTTCGATAGCAGGAATCCTGCCTCCTACCTCTGGGCGAATTACAGTTGATGGAAAAATCTCTACCCTGTTAGCACTTGGTGTTGGATTTAATCCTGCCTTATCTGGTCGAGATAATATTATTTTAGGTGGCTTAGCAGCTGGTATGACCAGAGATGAGATTGAAGCACAGACCGATGCAATCGCTGATTTTGCTGATTTACCTGAGGGATTTATTGATATGCCGGTACGAACTTACTCCGCGGGTATGTATGGCCGAGTTGCATTCTCAGTGGCGGTAAATTTAACACCAGATATCTTGCTGCTAGATGAAGCTTTATCAGCCGGTGATGCAGCATTTAAAGAGAAATCATTTGCCCGCATGCGCGAGTTGTGCACACAGGCAAGCACTATTTTGATTGTCTCTCATGCTTTGGCATCCTTAAATGAGTTATGCGATACAGCTGTCTGGATTAACAAGGGAAGGTTGGTGGCACATGGAAAACCAAGTGAGATCACCGATCAATACTTGACCTTCCTAAATGCTGGGAAATTACCTTTTTCTTATGAGGATCTTTAAGAAATACTCCTAAAAAAGGCTGAGAGCGCAGTTGGTTTACCGTTTTTTCAAAAGTAGCAGGTTAGAGTCGTGGTGTGAAGCGGCGCCAGGGTAAGTTGATCCGATTAATTAAAACTATCAAGTTTTTACCGCTGGAAGCTCTTTACTTCCTGATTTTACCGATCAGAAAATTACTTTCTAACTCAAAGGCCGATCCACAATCCAGATTTGTATTTGTTATCTCTTTTCCAAGATCTGGCACGACCGCACTGGGCTCATTACTCCAGCAACCAGCTGCCAAAATAAATTACCACGGCGAATTTTTCGCCCTAAATCATTGGAATAAAACATTACGAGAGATATCAAAGTTTTATCCCTTTTTTGTACTCAGATACTTTGTTGGTTTCTTACTTCAAAAGCGAAAATGGCGTTATTACCAATTTGAACATCTAAAGTTAGATCCAGATAAAGCTTTAACCGCCTTAGCTCGAGTTCCCGGCACTCATGTATTTAAGATATTTCCATTTCATATTTACGATCAAAGCTTACAGGCGGCGATTACTAAGTTTAAGCCAGATATTTTATTTCTGCGCCGCAATCACCTTGATCGACTGGTCTCCCATAAGAAAGCAATGGCAACTGGTGTGTGGCACGGCGTGAGCACCGAGTCAGTGGAGGTTGAGATTGATGAAAAACAACTGAATAAGTACATTGATGATTATCAGAGTTTTTATCAGAAAATGAGTCAGACAGCACTTTCAATTTCAGCAAATATTTTAGATGTTGAGTATGAAACACTTTTTAACCCGGGAAATATCGAAAAGGTAATGAATTTTATTTTAGCTGACGCTAAAAAAGTCGGTAATTTGAATGTTAAACCTCGAACCCTGAAACAGGATGCCAGTGGCGCCAGCCAGCGGGCCTTCTTAGAGAAAATTTCAATTGGTGGCGTGAAAAAAGAGATTTCTGATTTTAATTTCCATAGGATAAACAAGTGAATCAAGCGTTGAGTAATCGATTAGTTCTGCAAGAGCTAGAGAATGAATCGCTCGAGATTTTCCGAGAGACAGCAGCCACCTTTAAAAACCCAGTAATGATGTACTCGATTGGTAAGGACTCCTCAGTTCTTCTGCACCTGGCTAAGAAAGCTTTTTATCCTGCCCCAATCCCATTCCCACTCCTACATATCGATACCACCTGGAAGTTTAAGGAGATGATCTCCTTTCGGGATCGAATCGCCGCAGAATTGGGAGTTAAATTATTTGTGCACACAAATCTTGAGGGTGTAAAAAATGGCGTCAATCCATTTACATTAAGTGCCTCCGAGTACACCCGAATTATGAAGACGGTAGCTTTAAGACAAGCGTTAGATAAGTACGAGTTTGATGCAGCTATTGGTGGCTCACGACGAGATGAGGAGAAGTCACGGGCTAAAGAGCGAGTATTTAGTGTTCGCGAGGCTGGACATAAATGGGATCCAAGAAATCAACGGCCAGAGTTGTGGCAAACCTACAATACAAAATTAGTATCCGGACAAACGATGCGAGTTTTTCCAATTTCAGATTGGACTGAAGCAGATATCTGGCATTACATCCTGCAAGAAAATATTGAGGTAAATCCACTTTACTTTGCCAAGGAACGACCAGTAGTTCACCGCGGTACTCAATTGATTATGGTTGATGATGAGCGCTATCAACTAAACCCAAATGAAAAGCCAGAGCTAAAGCAGATCAGATTTAGAACATTGGGTTGCTACCCATTAACAGCTGCAGTTGAATCTGATGCTAAGAGTATTGAAGAGGTCGTTGAAGAGGTATTGCAGGTTAAGTTAAGTGAGCGGGCAACGAGATTAATTGATGGTGAGAATGAAGATTCGATGGAGAAAAAGAAATCTGAAGGTTACTTCTAATGGAAAAGAGCATAATTAGATTATTAACCTGCGGCAGCGTAGATGATGGAAAGAGCACTTTGATCGGCAGATTACTTGTCGAAACCGATAGCGTCCCACATGACACCATAGATACAACGCGAAAAGTTAGAAGATCTGGCTCCACAATTCCCGCTGGTGAGATCGATTTTAGTTTACTTACCGATGGCCTAGAGGCGGAGCGCGAACAAGGCATCACCATCGATGTGGCATATCGATCTATGAACCTACTTAATGGAAAGAGATTAATTATCTCCGATGCACCAGGCCACGAGCAGTACACCAGAAATATGGCGGTGGCAGCATCCCGAGCAGATATTGGTCTTATTTTGATTGATGCTACAAAAGGAATCAGAGTTCAAACTTTAAGGCATTTAACTATCTGTTCCTTGATGAAAGTTTCACAAATTGTGGTTGCAATCAATAAGTTAGATGCAATTAACTTTGATCAGATTAAGTATGAGCAAATCCTTGCCGATTTAACTATTGCCGCCGACCGCCTTGGTATCTCTAATCTGGTATCGATTCCGCTAAGTGCACTGGCTGGAGACAATGTTGTAGTTAAAAGTGAAAATACAGATTGGTATGGCGGCCCGACATTGCTTGAATTTATTCAAGGTTGGGTCCCAGCGGATTTTCCAACTGCGTCACCATTTCTTCGAATTCAATCAATTGCCCGAGCCAATGATTTCCGAGGTGTTGCAGGTACGGTAATTAATGGTCAATTTAAGGTTGGCGACGAGGTTAGAGTTTTTCCAGCCGCAAAGAAAGCGATAATTTCAGAGATTTTCTGCGGTGATAAATCTACAAAACAAAGTGATCATGGTTTTGCAACGACTCTGGTACTAACTCCCGAAGTGGATGCCACTCGGGGTGATGTGGTAATCCCAGCAGATTATGAGTTAACTGGCACCGATCGGTTCACCGCAAATTTAGTTTGGCTTGATGAGTCAGAGTTAGTGCATAGCCGCTCTTACCTCTTAGTAGCTGGATCATCAGAGTCACCTGCGGTTGTAACAAAAATAAAGTTTAAATTAGATGTAAATACCGGAGCTCAAGAGGCAGCAAATACCTTGAAGGTGAATGAGATTGGATCGGTTGAAATTGCAACTAATTCACTAATGGCGCTTTTGCCATATGAAAAATCTAGATTACTCGGAAATTTTGTTTTAGTTGATCGGCAAACCATGCACACCGTTGCTGCCGGAATGTTTGATCACTCGCTTCGACGCAGCAGTAATGTTCACCATCAAGATTATGAAATTGATATGAATAAACGAGCGGCTGCCAAGAACCAGAAGGCCAAGGTAATTTGGTTAACTGGGCTATCTGGCTCTGGAAAATCTACAATTGCAAATGCAGTTGAAAAACAATTATTTATCGATGGCAAACATGCTTATGTCCTAGATGGTGATAATTTAAGGTTGGGTTTAAATAAGGATTTAGGTTTTACCCCTGGTGATCGCGCAGAGAATGTTCGACGAGTTGCCGAAATAGCTAAGTTAATGAGTGATGCTGGATTAATTGTTATCGTTGCGTTGGTCAGTCCATTTGAAGCTGATCGCCAAGCTGCAAAAGCTATCTTTACATCAACACCGTTTTATCAGATCTTTGTTGATACACCAGTTGAAATTTGTCAGCAACGTGATCCTAAGGGTTTATACGCCAAAGCTAATAAGGGTGAGATTCCGAACTTTACCGGCCTAGGTCAGGATTATGAGATGCCAAAAAATCCAGATTTAATCTTGGATGGAACTGCAGAATTAAGTAAAAACTTAGAGGCGGTCTTAAAGCTGATTTAGTAAGAGCGGCTATTTCTTAAGACAACAAAGGTGCGCTTTATTAGATTCTTTACCTGCTTAGGTCTTCTTATTTTGGCAAAACTTCTTAATCCCAAAGCAATCATTGGAAAAATATTGGTTATTGAAAGTTGTTTGGTGAAATCAAATGATCCGACCTCGGCCCAGCAGATACCCCATTGATCTTGTAGATTTTGATAGCACTCACCAGGCATACTTCGAGCTCGGTTTAATGCTGGGGCGTACACAATAAATGCGCGTTGATCTAAAGCATCCACCAACCCTTCTAACCCATTCTTACTCTTACTTAATTTTCGCTTCAATGCTTTATAAATAATCCGTTGATCTGGATCACCCTCTACAAAGTAGATATAAGGCGTAGAGCTGCTTTGAATTAAATCGAGAATTTGTTGAATACTCAATATTTGTTGACCAGTTACTTTAATTAGGGTGAATCTAATATCGCTTTGCACAAATCTTGAAATTGCCCGAAGATCTTTAGCACCATCATTGATTACGCTGTAGCGCTGCTCAAGACGTTGCCAATCACCAAGTAATTTAAATTGAGATTGTCCATCCTTGAGGAATTGATTTATCACTTGTTTAAAAGTTTCAAAGCTCATCTTCCGGCAATCGAGCAATACCTCATTGTCGGGAACCTTCCACTGCAAATCTGACTTATTGCGTAGGTAGGTTAAAGCTGGAATGTAATTAGCAAATAATGGTTGATTATGAGTGATGACAGTGTTGGTATTTTGATCAACTGTGCTAATTCCTAAATGCCATGAATAAGCTTTCTCTTCTGGCACCATCCGCATACCAGCCATTAATACTCGCCAACCTAACTCGGTATCCTCGCCAGTTTTAAACAAGGGGTTGTATCCGCCCAAAGAGAGCCAATTTTTCCGATGGATTGAAAAGGTTGCGCCAACTAATGCCCTAAAGCTCTCTAAAGTTACATCCTGCAAATTATTGGTAGCGCTAACTAAACTCTCCCAGCTCTCTTTGCCCTCACTGGTCTGATGTAGTTTGTGAAAATTACCTAAATTTAACTCTCTCACCAACTGCAGCGAGTTATATGACCATTCGGCAACAAATCGTTTCCACCCCAATACTAAGTAATCCTGTGATTCATGGTGCCACTTCATCATCTGCGCCAAGTGATCTGGATGAAGAACCATATCTGCATCAATGCACCAAATAACATCCTGCTTTATTGATTTAATTGCATAATTAACTGCTTGGGTTTTTCCCCAACTTTTATCATTATTTTTGAAGTAGATTAATTTGCATTTAGCTGGCTTTATCACAGGCAGCTTTAATTTTTTAGTAGATCCATCATCGACAACATAAACTGATATCAATCTTTGCGGATAGCTTTGTACAGAAAGTGAGGCAAGAAGTAAATCTAATTTGCTCTGCCCATCACGACAGGCAATTACCACCGCCACACTTAGCTTGGGATTTTTAACTATCTCTAGACTCTTTGGCCTGTCATACCTAAAGGTTGCACTCATTTAACTGTGCCAAACTCTGGATCAACCCAAACTCCAACCCGCTGATCATCAATCTCCCTTAAATACTTTGAGTAGTTGGTGGCGTAGGTATGTGAGATTAAGGATCTCTTATAAATATAGCCAAGGCCGGGCATGCGCCAAATTTTACCGCCATTTTTTTTAACGCCGGAAAGCAAAAATTTATCAACCGCACTTCTGCCCTCGCCAAACCAGCCAGCAGATTGTGCACTTTCACGCCGAACTAATATTGTGCCGCCACAGACCCAATCACTCCAGTGATCATATGTTGAAACCTCTGTAATTGGTTTTCTTCTGACTGTTACATCAAGTGCTTGTAGATAAACATAATTCATCGCTTTTCCAACCACATCTGCACTCTTTGTAATAGCCACATCAAGTAAATCCTTCAGATGTTCGGGGCCGTAAATATCATCATCATCAATCTTTGCCAGATATTGGCCGGATGAACTCTTTGAAAGTTGAGTCAAAATCTTGCCAAGGGTGGCAGATTCGGGAAAACTTTGTACAACTACCGAAATCTTTCGTCGCTTTAACTTACTGATCAAGCTTTTTTGTTGTGCGGTAAGTGCAAAATTATGTAATCCAATTAAGAGTTCAAAACCGCTTAGAGTTTGATTAAGTAGTTGATTTAAGATTGCAGTTAGATCCTTGGGCCGAGATGTTGCTAGAACCGCAGACAGGGTTGGGTATTTCTTTATATTTGATCTGTGATTGGCTCGTACTTTAGCTAATGCAGCTACCTCTTCCTCAAACTTCACTATGCTGATTAATTACCGATTGAACCGATAAGA
The DNA here is from genome assembly GCA_964628535.1 of uncultured Candidatus Nanopelagicus sp. Classification (GTDB taxonomy): domain Bacteria; phylum Actinomycetota; class Actinomycetes; order Nanopelagicales; family Nanopelagicaceae; genus Nanopelagicus. The sequence goes on from CAZVNE010000001.1 coordinate 29,942, forward strand.
ATAAAAATTGCGGTGATGGTCGCAGCTAGCAAAACTGCTTGGCCCAAAATCTTTAATGCGGTAATTTGATCAGCTCGACGATCTTGTAATGATGCTACTCGGGAAATCTTTCCTAACTTACCAAAATTAAAGGTACCAGCAAATCCATAGGCCAAGCAAAACTTTTTACGAGCTTGAATAAATCCAATTGCAAAGATCATGGCGGGTAGAAAGATTGTTAATTTAGCACTGGTGCTTGCATCGGTGGTTAACAAACCAACTCCAGTACTTATAGTGAAGAGCAAACCAATAATTGCTACAAATTGGCGGCGTGCAATCTCACCCTTACCAATATTGCAGCTACCAGGTATGTACTCTGAGTTAACGGAGTTGCTAGACATTAAGCCTCCTCCCGCTCCTCTTCATCGCTCCAGACCTCATACTTATCTACATCGGTACGAGAGATCCAATTAAACAACGCCTTTATCGCACCAGCAATTACAGCAAGGAAAGCTAGTGAGGCAATAATGCGGCGAAAAACTTTTATCATGAGTTAAATCTACCCTTGGGCCGCAAGTTTTGTCAGCGCATCGCCCGAGACGCGGTAGACCGTCCACTCATCCATCGCCTGTGCTCCGATTGATTGATAAAAATCAATTGCATCTTTATTCCAATCAAGCACCCACCATGAGAATCTTGAATAGCCACGCTCAACACATATTTGTGCCAACTTAATTAAGAGCGCCTTGCCATGACCCTGTCCACGGTACTTGGGATTGACAAACAAATCCTCTAAGTAGATTCCATGCTTACCTAACCAGGTCGAGTAATTTAAAAACCAAATAGCAATTCCAGTAACCTCATTATTGAGTACCGATAGGTGGCAGTAGACCTGTGGGTTATCACCAAATAATGATTGGGTTAAGTCAGTCTTGGTTAAGACCGCATCCAAAGGTGCTTTTTCATACTCAGCTAGTGCGTGGATGTAACGGTAAATATCATCGATATCACCAATCTCTGCTGCTCTAATTTCAAAGCTCATTTTTACCTAACTAATTTTTGCTGCAGAGATTGCACTTTGAATATCTGCCCACAGATCATCAACATTCTCTATACCAACTGAGAGTCTAATTAAATTCTCGGGAATGCTCTTGCTCTCACTTGGCCAACGTCGACGACGCTCCCATAAAGATTCGACGCCACCGAGTGAGGTAGCGTTTGTAATTAATTGGCTGGCATCACACATCTGATCAACTTGAGCAACATTTGCATTAACCTCAAAGGAGATGATTGCACCAAACCCCTTCATAAAGGATTTAGCTCGCTCATGAAATGGATCTGTTACTAATCCTGGATATCTAACCCTAGATATTTGTGGGTGATTTGCTAATCGTTGCGCCAACTCCATTGCATTCGCCTGGGCTCTGCTCATTCGAATTGAAAATGTACGTAGGCCACGAAGTGCAAGCCATGCTTCAAATGGACCGGCAATAGCTCCGCCATAACGGCGAGATTGCTCTAGTCGATTATTTAATGCTGGGTCCGTGACTGAAGTTGATCCTAATAAAAGATCACTGTGTCCAGATAGGTACTTAGTAACTGAGTGAATTGAAATATCAGCACCCATCGCAAGTGGGTTTTGGATCATTGGTGTTGCCAAGGTGTTATCAACTGCAACACCACAACCAGCAGCTTTACCAGCGGCAATTAACCTTGGCAGATCAACAATTTCAAGTGCTGGATTGATTGGAGATTCAATAAATAACATTTGGCAGCCAGGCAGTTGTGCCAGAGTCGATTCAGTATCTGCTAAATCTACAAATCTAACGGTTAATCGACCATCATCATGCATCTGTTTCAACATAGTGGTGGTGCCTTGATATCCATGATCGGATGCAACAACTACACCGCCAATTGGCAGTAGTGAAAAGACAGATGAGATCGCAGCCATGCCAGATGAGTAAATCAAAGTTTGACCACCTTCAAGGGCTGAGATCGCCTCCTCTAAAGCACTCCAACTCTCATTACCAAATCGGCCATAACCGATCTCGCCACCAACATGAAAGGTTGAGTTCAAAGCGATTGATGGATTTAATGCGCCATCTGCCTTCTTTGCTGGTCTGCCAGCGGCAACAACCTTGGAGTCATTGTGATACTTACTCCAAGTATTATTTGAATTATTATTTGAATTATTGTTGCTCATTACTTAAGCATAACTCATAGCAAAATTACTTATTTCTACCTACTTTATTTTTTAGCTTCAAGCACCATAGCAACTGAGTTAATGCACCAGCGCTCATCAGTTGGAACTGCATAACCCTCGCCCTTAAATACATGGCCTAAGTGCGAGCCACAGGCGGCACAGCGGACCTCAGTTCTGATTCGTGGAAAGAGTGATCGATCCTCAAGCAACTCAACTGCATCATCGGCGGTCGGTGCATAAAATGAGGGCCAGCCACAACCGGAGTGAAACTTAGTTTCAGATGTAAATAATTGTGCAGAGCATGCTTTGCATTTGTAAACACCAATTGTTTCAGTATCGGTGTACTCACCTGTGAATGCCACCTCTGTTGCAGCTTTACGAAGCACATCAAATGAGAGCGGGTCGATCTTTGCCGCCAGTGCCGCCTCATCAATCTTTACTGGGTAATTTTCTGAGCTAATTGGCTTGTTGCTCATAATCCGATTAACTCCAACGGAAAGGCGACTCCAGTTGATGAGTGGCAATCATAACCATTTGGATTTTTAGCTAAGTACTTTTGATGATACTCCTCAGCGATCCAATAGGTATGCGAATTTGCGGACAGTATCTCAGTCACAATTTTAGGCATATCACTTTTATCTAATTCAATCTGATAAGCATCCTTAGTTAGTTGCGCTTCATGTAGCTGTAAATCAGTTGTTGTAAAGATTGCACTGCGATATTGAGTTCCGATATCGCCACCTTGTTGATTTAAAGAGGTTGGATCATGCATTACCCAAAACTCAGCGAGCAAACGTTGATAGGAAATTAGGTTTGGATCAAAGTTAACTTCAACTACTTCAGCATGTGCTGTCCGGCCAGTACAAACCTCTTCATAAGTTGGATTTGATTTCTCGCCACCCATGTAACCAACAGATGTGGAGATAACTCCATTTAATTGCCAAAATCTTCGCTCTGCACCCCAAAAACAACCTGTTGCAAAGTATGCGGTTTGAGTCGATGCGGTCATGGCGTAATTCTCCCTGATTGATTCAAGTTGATCAATTTGTAACTGCTAACCTTGTTTTCTAGGCTGATTAGGTTATTTCTAATCACGCCCCCGTAGCTCAGGGGATAGAGCACTGCCCTCCGGAGGCAGGTGCGCAGGTTCGATTCCTGCCGGGGGCACGCTGAAAAAAATAATTAATTGCTCAGATAATTTTAAATCACAGTTAAATATCCTTGTTTATTTAATAATTTCACGGGAGAATTACCGCCTGAGAGGGATTTCCTCTCCATTTATTAATTAGTCGAAAGATATCGAGAGACAAAAGGAGTTAATGACCTATGGATTGGCGACATGAAGCCGCTTGTCGCGAAGAGGATCCAGAGGTTTTCTTTCCGGTAGGAAACACCGGGCCTGCACTCGCACAAATCGAAGAGGCAAAAAAGATCTGTGAACGCTGTTCCGTTAAAGAGCCATGTCTTGCCTGGGCGCTTGAAAGTGGTCAGGATGCCGGAGTTTGGGGCGGCCTATCTGAAGATGAGCGTCGGGCGATGAAACGTCGGGCGGCTCGAAATCGCGCTCGCCAATTAGAGAATCAAAATACCTTCTAAATCTAAATTGTTTGGTTGGCTACAAAAGTTAATCTAGCTGTTGTTAATGCACCTTCTCGATTAACACCAATCTCCCCGGCCAACTCATTTTGGGTAAGGGTTTTTACAATTTGTAATCCTAAATTTGCCGATTGCTCTAAATTAAAATCAGCTGGTAGGCCATCGCCATTATCACTCACGCAAACAATGTAATTATTACCTTCAGTTGAGATGCTGATCTGAAGCAGATCTCCTGAATTAGCTAACCCATGCTCTAGCGCATTTTGAATTAACTCAGCAATCACTAGGGATAAAGCGGTAGCAACCTTTGAATCAAAGGAGCCAAACTCACCTAACTTTTCATATCTAATTGGCCGGGGTGCCAAACTGATCGCATTTTTTACAACTTGATCAAGCACTGAATCAAACTCAACAAACTCAGCAGATTGATTAGATAGTGTCTCATGCACAAGTGCAATTGAGGCCACGCGTCTAACCGCTTCAGCTAGGGCGGCGCTAGCTGTGGGATCCTCTACCCTTCTTGATTGCAATCTAAGCAGGGCAGAAACTGTCTGTAAATTATTTTTTACTCGATGATGAATCTCTTTAATAGTTGCATCCTTGGTAATCAACGCCTTATCTCGGTTTCGTAGCTCAGTCACATTGTGCAACAGAACTATTGCGCCGATGTGATCATTAGCCGCGGTAAGTGGCAGTACTAAGAGATCAATTACACCCTTACTATTTTCATACTCAACTCTTCTTAAACTCCTACCCGATAACACACTCTGCCAAGCCTCATCAGTTGGTTCACTCTTACTCTTTGGCAGCTTTGCAAATAATTCACCTAAATTCTCCTGCTCAAGCTCCTTGTCAAAACCAACTCGACTAATTGCAGATCTTGCATTTGGACTGGCAAAGTTGATGGTGCCATTTTTATCCAATCGAATTAAGCCATCCCCAACCCGTGGGGCTGACTCGGAGTTATAAATACTGTTACGGATCGGGAAATTTCCCTCCGCAACCATTTGAAAGATCTTGTGGGCAATTTCGCGATAATTTAACTCTAACTTTGAAGGTGATCGCATTAACTCTGAATTACGGTGGCGCGCAATAATCGCAATGGTTTTACCCGCAAAGTGAACTGGAATGCTCTCCTCTTTAATCATTAACTCACCCACCTTTATCGGTTTGGTGTCTCGCAAGATTTCACCACTAGAAAGCGCCTGATCTACTCGATCATTCACCCCCCAACTCATCTCGCTGCCGATTAAGTCATTGTTAAAAACGGTAGCAGTTGTTGTGGGACGGATTTGGGCGATCGCGACATATCCAGTGGGCCAAGATTTATCATCTTTACGAATTGGTAACCACAAAAGTAAATCTGCAAATGAGAGATCAGCTAATAATCGCCACTCAGCAACTAACTCTGAAAGGTGCTCGATCTCTGCCGGCTGTAATCGTGAGTTACTTGAGATCAACTCAGTAAAGGTAGCCATGGCTCAAGGGTAAGAGTAATTCGGGATTTAGACCAAACCCTTGCAGAGCAAATCTAATTGTTTAGAGAATGTGGAGTAGGTAAAGAGTTTGGCTCGATTACTACTTGGATAGCGCTGAGCTGCTCGATAATCAAATGGCAGTTGTAGGTGATCTTTGCCATTAACGATTGAGAGAAATTGGGTGTTTACCAGTCGGGCAGCGCTATCAAATCTCTGTTGATTTAGTAGATATGTAATTGCTGGTGGTGAAATCAAATTTTGATAATCAGCGATAAATTTCGCTAGATAATTGATGCCACCGGTATCGGCACGAATCACATAAATTATTCGCTTTGCACAACTTAAGACTAAATCCTGCAGCTGGCCAGATATTCGACGATCGGTCAAGGTTGAGGTTAACGCCTTAGTTGATCCAGCATCCATTACATAGCTTTGGTCACTCAGTAACTTATCTGAAAAATTTAACTCTTCAACCATCATTAATTTATTTATCGGCGATATTTCTGCGCGATAAGCATCTGATTTAAGTGCGATTAATTGGGCGCCTTGAAATCTGGCAGCGACTTGGTTAGCAACCGTACTTACACCAGGTGCGCCAGGTGAACCAAACACTGCAATAAAATTATCTAATCGATCTCTACCTCGAACCATGGGTTTACGGATAGATTCAGATATCGATGCGATTAATTCGGTAGCATCAAATTGGTTGGGCGTGATTGAGATAAATCTAAACTTTGAAAAGGTCTTACCTACTCTTGCGATCTCAGATTTATCAATTAGATCTGTTGAATAGATGATAGTTAACTCTTCATCATTATTATGTTCAGTTAGGTAATTAGTTAAAGCAGAAAGAGTTAATGCTCGATAAATGATGTTGTTTCCGTGAGAGAACAGGAGGTTTGCTACCTCAGCCTCACACTCACTATTTACGATTGCGGTGATAAAGGATCTGCCGCTCGACTTGTTAATAACTACCCCTGACAATTATCAATCGACTATCTGCAAGATGGTTGAGAATTAGGGGTATTAATGGTTGTGGCAGCGAGACCACAACGCTCGCCTTGCCAGAGTTGTTGCGCTCTGAAACCGCGCTAACACTTACCCGCTCTGTCAGTAAGGTGGATTCAATAATGCTCCTCGGGTTAGATGTTGAGTTTGATGTTGAGTTTGAGGTTGGAATTGCATAGATATCAATTACCTCACCTCTAGTTAATCCCATCGGCAGATCGGTGGATTCAACAGTAAGTGGCACCGCCCTTAGCTCAATTTGATCTGGAGTGGCTGCAATCGCTGCCAATGGAATTAGATCACCAGCTGCTACCCGAAACTTAACTACCGCTCCAATAATTTGGGCAGATGCAGATAGGTAATTTTTGGCGGACTCTGGCAATAAGACTGGGGTGGCTTTGATATCTGCCTGAGTAATTATGTTGCCAGGTGCCAGCTCGGTAGAGCTGGCCCAAACATAAACAGTTCGATTTGCCTCTTTGGCAATTAATGAAGCAGTTAGCAGTGCAATGATAAAAAGTGATATGCCAGTTACTAATCTTGAATTTTTTAGAAGTTGTAAATCCTTTATTTTCATGGGCATAGATTGGCGAAGGATCACTGAATAAAACTCATCCGTTCGGATGATCTATATGTAAAACCGCCCCTTCATATTTATCCCATGTCAATTACTTATCCCATGAATACCCAGCTGCACTTCAAAGAGGGTGCTTTAATAAATGAAATTGTCCACGTTGAGTTTGCTCACCCAATGTTGGATTTACAAAGTTATGAACTGCCACCAATTCCCTCACTAACCAATAAGTTATATCTCGTCCCCACCGCTGATTGTGGTCTGGCAGATGTAAGTGTTGACCCGATCTTTGGCCCGCAACCCTCCGCCCTGGTTGATCTGCCAAGTGTTGAAGGTTGGAGCAAGGCCTTTGTGATTGGATTGATTGAGATTTGGTCTGGCAAGCGACCACCAATGCAGATCGCAAGATCTTGTCATCGAAATGTGCACAGTAAGTTAATGAACTATGGAAAGAGTTTCTCTAGCAATCTGCCAAAGATTAGAAAAATTTACCTAACCCAGCCAATCGAAGGAGTGATTGAAGCAACTGTTACATTGCGAATTGCTGATCGAGTTAGATCATTAATCTTAAGATTTGAGGGTGTTGATAAAAGATGGATCTGTACCGAATTATTTCTGCTTTAAGTTAATTGCCACCATGACAGCGCTTGTACTTTTTGCCAGAACCACATGGACAGGCTGCATTTCTTGAGGTGCCGCCACCTTCGCCCCGTTCAATCTCCGCCGCTGAATACTTCAACTCTTTTGCCTTTGCTGGTGCCGGAGTTAAGCCTTTAGCACCTACTTGATCTCCTTCAACTTGAACCTCAACATTAAAGATAAATCCAACTAACTCCTCTTTGATTGCCTCCATCATTGCTGTGAAGAGATCGTAACCTTCACGTTGATACTCAACTAGCGGATCACGCTGGGCCATGGCACGAAGCCCAATGCCCTCTTGCAAATAATCCATCTCATAAAGGTGCTCACGCCACTTGCGATCTAGTACTGAAAGTAAAATTTTTCGCTCTAGTTCACGCATTACAGGCGTTGTTAAATCAGACTCTCGTTTTTCATAAGCTGAGTTAGCATCTGCTAATACTCTTGTTAGTAGGAAATCCTGATCCATGCCAGTTACGCCGCCGACTTCACTGGCTAACTCTTCGATAGTAAATGAGATTGGATACAAACCCTTCAGCGCTACCCATAATGTTTCTAAATCCCAATCCTCGGCAAAGCCTGTTGCAGTTGCTGAAGCAACATAAGCCTCAATTGTTTCAGCTAAAAATGATTGAACTAACTCTCTGATATCAGCACCCTCTAGAACCTCGCGACGCTCGGTGTAAATAACCTCACGCTGCTTATTCATCACATCGTCATACTTCAAAACATTTTTACGCATCTCAAAGTTAAGTGACTCAACCTGAGTTTGTGCTGATTTAATTGCATTTGAAACAATCTTTGACTCGAGTGGTGAATCCTCTGGCATGCCAGCAGCAGATAGGAATCGTTCCACTAAACCAGAGTTAAATCGACGCATCAACTCATCTTGTAGTGAGAGATAGAAACGAGATTCGCCAGGATCGCCTTGTCTGCCAGATCGGCCACGCAACTGATTATCAATTCGACGTGATTCATGACGTTCGGTTCCTAATACATATAAACCACCGAGGGAAACTACCGCTTCATGCTCTTTGGCAACTGCAGATTTTTGTTTATCAATCTCTGCTGGCCAAGCAGCTTCATACTCCTCTGGAGTTTGTGCTGGATTTAATCCTCTTTGTTGTAATTCAAAATCTGCCATGAACTCTGGATTTCCACCAAGCATAATGTCGGTTCCTCGTCCAGCCATATTTGTTGCGACAGTTACTGCACCAACTACACCTGCACGAGCAATGATCGCAGCTTCCCGCTCATGTTGTTTAGCATTTAATACCTCGTGCGGAACACCATTGCGCTTTAATACCGCAGATAGCTCCTCAGATTTTTCAACACTAACTGTTCCAACTAAAACTGGTTGACCTTTCTTGTGACGCTCAACAATATCTTGGGCAACCGCGACAAACTTTCCTTTTTCAGATTTGTAGATTAAGTCTGGTTGATCGATGCGCTGCATATCCTTATTGGTTGGAATTGGGATTACACCTAATTTGTAGATCTGCATGAACTCGGAGGCCTCAGTCATAGCAGTACCAGTCATGCCACCTAATTTTTCGTACAACCGGAAGTAATTTTGCAGCGTAATTGTCGCCAGAGTTTGATTCTCATCCTTAATTTCAATCCGCTCTTTTGCCTCGAGCGCTTGATGCAAGCCTTCGCTATATCTGCGACCTGACAACATACGGCCGGTGTGCTCATCCACAATCAATAATTCGCCACCCATTACAACATAATCCTTATCCCGCTTAAACAACTCTTTGGCGCGGATTGCATTATTTAAATAGCCAATCATGGGCGTGTTTACAGATTCATAAAGGTTTTCAATTCCTAAAAACTCTTCAACCCGAGTAACACCCTCTTCTAAAATTCCAACGGTGCGTTTCTTTTCATCAACCTCGTAGTGAGTATTTCTGGTTAATTTATTTACTATATTAGAAAATTCAAGGTACCACTTTGTGGCTTTATCAGCTGGTCCACTAATGATCAACGGAGTACGAGCCTCGTCTATCAGAATTGAGTCAACCTCATCTACGATGGCAAAGTTGTGTTCGCGTTGCACGCAATCTTGCAGCGACCATGCCATATTGTCACGAAGATAATCAAAACCAAATTCGTTATTGGTGCCATAGGTAATATCACACTCATACGCGACTCGACGTTGCGCTGGTGTCATACTCGCCAAAATTACGCCCACCTTTAAACCAAGAAAGCGATGTACTCGGCCCATCCATTCACTATCACGCTCAGCTAGATAATCATTAACTGTAACGATATGAACACCTTTACCAGTTAAGGCATTTAAGTATGCAGGCAAGGTTGATACCAGAGTTTTACCTTCGCCGGTTCGCATTTCTGCAATATTTCCACGATGTAATGCAGCACCACCCATTAACTGAACATCGTAATGTCGTTGCCCAAGTGTTCGTTTAGCGGCCTCGCGAACTGTGGCAAATGCTTCTGGAAGTAAATCATCTAATGATTCACCATCTGCAAATCTCGCCTTTAATAAATCAGTTTGTCCGCGTAACTCTTCATCGGTAAGAGATGAGATTTTGGTTTCAAATTGATTTACCTTGGTAGCGATCTTTGCTAAATCTTTAACCGCGCGACCTTCGCCGGCACGCAAGATCTTGTCTAATAAAATCAAGGTTAATCCTCTTCTACTCTCATTTGCGGCCCAAGCTATGCCGACCTGTACCCATCTTATTAGAGATGAGCGGTAACTGCACATGCGGTAAGAACCGCAACTGGCCTCAGATTTACGATGGATAAGGCGGTGATGGCCGCTCGGATTGAAGCGCCAGTGGTTGTTAAATCATCAACAATTATCAGATTTTTACTGCTTAATTCTGGGTGAATTGCCAGATAGGCACCGGACATATTGGTGCCTCGCCTAACTTTGTTCAGACCGGTTTGATCCTTAATTTTTTTAACTATCTGCAAAATGTCTAACCGCCTTAATCTTACCTTTGAGTGTGGCTTTAGTTCATTTCTGTTATGAATACTTATTATTGAATTAATTAAATCATCGATATGCGCTCTCCCACGAACTCGATTTACCGCAGCTCTTGATGGAATACCAATTAAGCCAATCTCATCTGTAATTTTAAGATCAATAATTGATTGTTCTAATCCCTGATAGATCGAGAGCGCTAGTAAATTTCTAGCTACCTGATTACCGCTCTCCTTTGCAGCTAGTAGTAATCGAGCACCTTTCTCATCATAGTGATTTGAGAAATAAAGCGGCACACCCGCAACTTTCCTTTTATTAATCGGTTGCTGCCATTGCGATGAACATGTTGTGCAAACCGCCTCATTGGGTTTTTTGCAGAGCAGGCAGAAAGGTGGATAGATCAGCTGCGATAGTGATTTTAGAGTTGTGAGCACTCACTCTTTATAGCAAATAAGTTACTTACACCTTTATGTCGTTGGGGATAATATAAATTGGATGAGTTTGAATTAAATCACCGCGACGTTTAGGAAGAGTTAGGACGAAGTGTGCACCTAAATTAGGTTTGCCCCAAGCTAGTAGCTCACCTTGATGTAACTTTGCATCCTCTAATGCAATTGATAAACCAAGACCGGTACCGCCACTTGTACGAGCTCGAGATGGATCAGCACGCCAAAATCGATCAAATAACTTCTTTGCATCATTTTCATTAAAGCCCATACCGAAATCACGAACTGAAACAGCAACCTCTTTTTCGCTTTCAGCTATCTCAATTTGAACTGGTTTACCCTCGCCATGATCAATGGCGTTCGCAATCAAATTTCTTAAAATTCGCTCAATTCTGCGGGGATCGCCATCAACTCTTACGGGTTGATCGGGTATCGATATTTGAAATTGATCAATCTTGCTTGGGTGCAGATAATCAACGGTTTTTCGGACAACTTCAGTTAAATCAAAGTTAACAAAATCAAGTAAAACCTCATTAGCATCAAACCTACTTACCTCCAGTAGATCTGAGAGAAGAAGCTCGAAGCGATCAATTTGATTGATTAAAAGCTCTGCACTTCGCGCAATTACCGGATCAAAGGTAGATTTTTGATCATGGATGATCTCCGCTGCCATTCTCATAGTGGTCAGTGGGGTTCTAAGCTCATGTGAAACATCAGATACGAAACGTTGCTGTAACTGAGACAAATTCTGCAAGCGATAAATCTGTTGTTCGATTGAGAGTGCCATCTCATTGAATGATCTACCTAAAGAGGCCAGCTCATCCTCACCACTTACCTGCATGCGACTGGTTAAATCACCTTCAGTAAATTTCTCTGCAACCTGCGCGGCTTGGGTAATTGGTGAAACTACCTGCCTGATCAAAAATCTAGTGATTAAGCCAATCAAAAGCACTAGTAGAAAGCCAAAGAAGAATAAGGTCCAGGCGATTGAATTAATGGTTTCATACTGGGCATTGAGATTAAAAAAGTAGTAAATTTCATAGACTCCGGCTCGTGGAATTTGTAACTTTCCACCAATTATAAATCCTGGATTAACAACTCCATTGGTGTACTCAATATCTAAACGCATATCGAGAATCTCATCACTTTCAACCACTTGCTTGCGAAAATTTGTTGGGATTGAATCTTCACTTAGTATCGTTGGTATCGTTTGATAAATATCTTTACTGTTGCTGGTATTTGGAATTCTAAGGATTACAGTCTCACGGCCAGAAAGTAAGCCATCCTCGCGAACTGAGGTAATAAAATCAGTCACAACCCTGCGTACCTCTGTATCATCTTGAAAGCGAGAGATATTGAAATGTCCTTGCGTAAGGGATAAAGCACTTCGGGTTTCGATCTTAGAAATCGCTATTTTTTCATTAATTACAGTTGTAGATACACGAGAGTAGACACTGACTCCGATAATTGTTACCGCTAGAATCGCAAAGAAAATATTTATAACTAGTACTCGAAGGCCAAGGGATTGTTTAATCTTTGGCTTTGCCAATAACATGGTTAAACCTAACTCCTGACCGGTCCTGCTTTGTAACCAACACCACGCACCGTTTGTACTAACTCTGGATTCTCGGCATCAGCTTCAATCTTGCTGCGTAATCTTTGGACATGAACATTTACTAATCGTGTATCAGCTGCATGCTGGTAGCCCCAGACCTCACTTAGCAGGGCCTCTCTAGTAAATACTCGGCCCGGCTCCTTTGCAAGTGCTACCAAAAGATCAAACTCAAGTCTGGTTAATGGAATCTGTTTATCATTTCGAGAGATTGTGTGCTCCATTTGATCAATAACTATGTCACCGATTTTTAAGGTGCCTACCTTTGAAGTTCTGCGCAATCTAGTTTTGATTCTTGCAATTAGCTCCTGATTTTTATAAGGCTTAACCATGTAATCATCAGCGCCAGCCTCTAGCCCTAAAACTACATCGTGAGTGTCGCCTTTTGCTGTCAACATAACAATTGGCACCATTGATATTTCACGAATTAACTTACAAACTTCAATTCCATCTAAACCAGGAAGCATTACATCTAGTAAAACTAAATCTGGCGGATTCGCCGTAAAAACCTCAATTACCTCATCACCACGACCAACTAAATCTACCTCCATGCCAGCATCGTTTAAAACGATGCTGAGCATTTCAGCTAAGTCTTGGTCGTCATCAACGACCATGACTAATGGCATTTATGAACCGTGTTCCCAAGAGTTTAGGTAAAGCTCTTGTGCTGGTGTTAGTTGATCAAGCTCTGCACCCATGCTGGCCAGCTTTAAGGTTGCAACATTCTTATCAATCTCTGTTGGCACATTGTGTAGGCCAGCAGTTAATGATTTACCAACCTTTAGTAGCCACTCAGCGGTTAAGGCTTGATCAGAGAATGACATATCCATTACTGATGCCGGGTGGCCTTCAGCTGCACCTAGATTTGCTAGGCGGCCTTCTGCGATTAACAAAATACGACGACCATCTTTCATCTCATACTCATCTGTTTGAAAGCGCATCTTTGCATTTTTGTTCTTTGCATTTTTCTCTAACCAGGCAACATCAATCTCGATATCAAAGTGTCCTGAGTTAGCCAGAATTGCGCCATCCTTCATCTGCGTAAAGTGCTCATCGCGCAGAACATCGCGGTTACCAGTGACTGTAATAAAAATATCGCCAATTGCGGCCGCCTTTGTCATTGGCATTACTCGGAATCCTTGCATCATTGCATCTAAGGCCTTTGTTGGATCAATCTCAGTAACAATTACCTCAGCGCCTAGACCTTTTGCACGCTCGGCAACACCCTTACCGCAGTAGCCAAAACCTGCAACTACGACAATCTTGCCCGCTACTAAAGTATTTGTGGCACGGAAAATTGCATCAAATGTTGATTGGCCAGTTCCGTAACGATTATCAAACATGTGCTTCGTGTCAGTGTCATTTACTGCAATCATTGGGAATTTAAGTGCACCATCCTTAGCCATTTGGCTTAGACGAATAACACCAGTAGTCGTCTCCTCGCAGCCAGCAATTACGCCATCTAATAACTCGGTGCGTGTTGTATGTAAAACATTTACCAAGTCACAACCATCATCAAATACAAATTGTGGCTTGATATCTAGCGCAGCATTTAAATGTTTGTAATACCCATCGCGATCAACTGCGTTACGGGCATAGACAGAGATTCCATACTCTTTTACAAGAGCAGCTGCAGTGTCATCCTGTGTTGAAAGTGGATTAGATGCACATAATGCTAATTCAGCACCGCCTGCTTTCAATGCCAACATTAAATTTGCAGTCTCAGTTGTGACATGCATACAAGCTGCAATACGAATACCAGCGAATGGTCGCTCTTTGGCAAACCGCTCTTTGATTTGATTTAGCACCGGCATATTTCGGCCAGCCCATTCAATTCTCTTCTTGCCTTCTGCAGCTAAGGATAGATTTGCTACATCATTATTTATCACAGTAGTGGTGCTCATTTTCGCTCCTAATTAAGTTATGTATCTTTGACTTTTTTCTTAATTATTACCGAGGCTAGTGGGCTCACTATGTAGGTAACCAGAAGGCAAAGATACCCTGAATGGACGGGGTTATCGAGTTTTAATAACTGCTAGTACAGCATCTCGAATCTTCTTCATCTGCGCTTGCGTATTGGCCTCTACATTTAATCGAAGTAATGGCTCGGTATTTGATGCCCGCAGATTAAACCACCAGGTATCGGCGGTAAAGGTCAGGCCATCTAACTCATCAATCTCAGATTGATCTTGATAAGCATTACGAACTCTTGCAATTGCAGCTGGTAGATCTTTGACCTCACTATTTATTTCGCCACTGGAAAAGTAACGATTGTATGGGGCTAGTAATTCAGATAGTGGCTTCTTTGTTGCCATTAACTCTGCTAAGGCGTACAGCGCAGCCAACATGCCAGAGTCGGCTCGCCAAAAGTTTGCAAAGTAGAAGTGGCCGCTGTGTTCGCCACCAAATATTGCACCAGACTCTGCCATTAACTTTTTAATGTATGAGTGCCCAACTCGACTGCGAAGAGCCACTCCACCATTTTCAGCGATTACCTCGGGTACCGCTTTAGATGAGATTAAATTATAAATAATGGTTGATCCAGCCTTTGCCTTTAACTCACGGACTGCAATTAAAGATGTTAGGGCTGATGGATTCACTAACTCACCATTCTCATCAACTAAAAAACATCGATCTGCATCACCATCAAAAGCCAAGCCAATATCTGCGCCCTCTTTCTTTACCCGTTTTTGTAAAGCAATTAAGTTTGCGGGTTCGATTGGGTTTGCCTCGTGATTTGGAAATGTGCCATCTAACTCGAAGTACATAGGTGTTAGATCCACCTTTAGCTTTGCCATCACCGCAGGTGCGGTAAATCCAGCCATTCCATTTCCGGCATCAATCACAACCTTTAATTTTCGTTTTTGGAAAGTACCATCTGGAAAGGTTCCAAGTAGGTAATCAACATACTCACTTAATAGATCTTGCTGGTGGCTCATTCCAACTGGCCGATTAATCATTGGTGCGCCATCTTCAATAAATTTTCTAATTTGCAGTAAGCCAGATTCTTGACCAATAGGTATGGCGCCAGATTTACACAATTTCATTCCATTGTATTGAGCGGGATTATGACTTGCAGTGAACATGATGCCTGGTAAATTTAATTTGCCCGATGCAAAGTACAACATATCGGTAGATGCCAATCCAATTCTGATTACATCCATACCTTGACTATTTGCACCATCTGAAAATGCATCAGCAAGTAATGGTGAGGATGGCCGCATATCTTCACCGACCACAATGGTGGCTGGCTCTCGTTCAATCTCTAGAAAGCGGGCAAATGCAACACCAAGGGCGAAGGAGAAATCTGGGGTTACCTCTTTATCAACCAAACCACGGATATCGTAAGCCTTGATGATTTTTCCAAGCATGTAAGTATCTTAAATCTAAATTGTTAAATTATTAATTTGAGGGCAATGCTCGCAGATGACCACGTCTTCCTAGCTCTGGCTGCATGGTGCTTTTATTCAAATCTAGGTTAGCTACCTCTCGAACTGCATTTGCAATTGCCATTAGATCATCATCAGATGGTCCTTGTTGCTCAGTTGCTGCCTCTTGCTTAATTACGCTCCATCCAACCGGTACAGTCAATCGCTCGCTGTGAGCTAAACACAAATCATAATTATGTGGTTCGGCATAGGTAGCGAGTGGGCCTAAGACAGCTGTCGAATCTGAATAAACATAGGTTAAGGTTTTTATTGCTGAGTTGGTACAACTAGCCCGAGAGCAACTTCTACCAGTTAACCTTTTCATATCAGCAGGTTAATGGCTTAATGATCGAAAAGTTGGGATTTAGCCCCGAGAAATTACATCTGCATCAGAAATCGGTTCAGATGCGCTTTCTAAGTTGGCCCCGGTATTCAGAGGGATGTAACTACTTCCTATGCCCGCACCCTCCGGCTGCAAAATGATTCCGCCAGTTGTTCCCTTGGTTCGGGATACAAATTGAATTCGATTTAATCCAATTGGCGCCTGCCAAATCGCAAAGTTACTACCCTTAACATCTACCTTGTACTTCTTTCCGTTAGTTCCAACGGCATCAATAGTGACATTGATATTTGCGCCGGAAAAAGCAACTAATGGTTTAGATCCAGTTAAATTCATAGTTAAACGGGATAGCTCATCAACTCCAGTAGCCCAAGCGATTTCACCACTTCTACCAATTGCATATGTGCTGAGAACTGATCCAAGAATTGGCTGATCTGATTTAACAATGATTGAAAATGCCTCTTTGGCTGGCGCAAATGTGAGTGGAATATTTAATACTCGCTGGCTCTTAACCTCTAGCTCTGCTAATCCAACTGGAACAAAGTTTCCATCATTTGAGTTTATTGAAACTTCGACATTTGCATCTATTGTGCCAGGCACCATCAGTCGCAATGAGTGCGCCGATGAGTTGGAAGCGGTCGCCATTCGGCCGCGTAACCCAGAGATTGCTGGAATTGTTAAGAGTTTAGTTGGTGAGCCGACTGGTGCAACAAAATCTGCACCTAGAGAACGTAATCCTCGTCTGCGCTCATCAAAAACAAATGAGCTAACTCGACCAGATTTAGTTTTAACCGCAATGACTAGTGAATCCTCGCCTGGCGCTAAAGTATCAATTAAAATATTTCTTGTTGAGTTTGATGAGATGGTGACCGGCTTAACTTCAATTGGACCAGTTGGTGTATAAATCTCAACCTCAACCGCTGATTCGCTAAATCCGCTATTAACGATAGAGAGAGTTGATTTACTGGTCAGCGCACCTGATCCACCAACAAACCACTGTTCACCATTACTGACTGAACAAGGTACTACCGCCTTCCAACCCTTATTTGAAAAGGTCAGTGAGGTTCCGGGATTGCCATCTATCAACAGTGATGCGCTGCCCAGGGTAATTGCACTTGCACTCTTTGTTGAAAGTTTCTGGCTCTTTCCTTCAATTACACGTCTGCCAATCTTTGCATTTGGTAGTGCAGCGATGGCTGGTGCTTGGTTGTAACTGGCTGGACAAACCGTTGCTGGATAGGAGTAGGTAATTTTTACCTGTTCATTGCGACTAGGAGCAATATAAGCGATAAGTGAGAGTGAAATAAGCGCCACAGTTACAGCTAAAAACTTTTTATTAATTTGTAAATTTCTCATCAAACCAGCTCCTCAAGTGGAACTTCTTTACGCTTTCTTCCTGCTGGTAGAGCAAGAACAATCAGAGTTAGGAGTGATATCAACTGCAATGAAACCCAGCCACGCCTAGCCGTTCCATCATGAATCAATGAGATCTCCCCTGGCATATCAATTACAAAAGCCGGTACACCAAACTCTGATTTACCTAAGGTAATACTTCTGCCATCTAACAATAATCTCCAAGCTTTGTCATACTTTTCAGCTAACAAAATAGTGCCTGGTTTAGCAACATATGCAGTCGAAGAGTTTTCATCAATTGCCAACGCAAATCGCTGACCTTTCTCATCAACTAATGTGACTCTGGCATTTGCATTATTAATCTTCCAAACCACCCCATCTTTAGTCTCAGAGGATCTTGTAAATCCCCCAATTCCATCTATGGTTCTAATTAATGAAACATCAGCTGGATTCTTAATAAAAATATACTGCACTCCATATTGCCCAAGGACAGCGCTGCTACTTGTTCCAGTACCGCTGACTAGATCTGAGATCGCCTGTTTTACTGGATCAGGTGTATCAGAAGACATATCTGGGTCACCGAGTTGCAGATCCCCGCCTCGGGTAATGAAGTATTGCAACTGTTCGATATTTTTTCGCATCACTAAAGTTTTAGGTTTATCACCAGTTCCCGCTAAATCTGTAATAAAGGCTGGAATGACTAGCTCTTGATTTGATCTAACTAAGGAGTTAGCTCCTAATGTCGCAGCCCAAATTGGAAAAACAATTAATCCGAGTGCGGTAATTACCGCTGTTACTGAGCTTAGAAAATGTTGGTAGCCAATATTCTTGCTACGTAATATTGGTAATAACCTTTCAAATAAGGAAAAGGCGGCTAGCAAAGCTAGTAATTGGGCAAAAATTATTAATGGCCCAGTCCAGATTCGCTGAGCAGCACTGCCATTTCCAACAACGTAGTAGTTAGATAAGGTAGCTGCGAAAAAAATCGTAATGATGCCAAGCAATCCAAGATCTCGATAATTAGGTGTTATGAGTGAGATCAACAGGAATAAGGCGAATGGTGAAATTAGGTACCACGCTGGAGATGAGACTCCCCCTGGATTGAAACTCAAGATAGAAAAGAAGCCAGAGCTAGCAACAGATAAACCCGGTTCAACTAAGCCTCGAATTGGGCGGAACAAAAAGGAGAATGCCCATGGCAGATTCATGGCCAATGGCGCGATTATTAACAGCAGATGATTTTTAATTTTCTTATTACTTAAATTTTTTATGATCTCTGAGCCAACCGTGCTTTTCCAATTTGGCGAATCTAAGTAGTAACTCCTCAATAGAAGGAATAGGTTTAAAAGTAGCCAGCTAATGGCAAATAATGGAGAGAAGGCAACAGCGATGCCAGCAATTAATGAGATGCTAGCTAATCTACGAAGCGATATCTCTGAGATTGATGGGTTTTTAGTGAATAGAGTGAAGAGAATTGGCATAATCAAGGCGATTGCTACGGTACCAACTCTTCCCTGATTTATCGAAGTTAAAACTACTGGTGAGAATGCGTAAAGTAGAGCAGCGGTAAATGCTGAGTACTTTTGTAATTTAAAGTTTATTGAAATTCGGTAAAAGATTATGAAGCATAAGGTTGGTGCTAGAAAGAAGATCAAGGATAAAAGTGTTTGCGGATTTCCTAGGGTGATAATTGAGGAGATTGCAATTAATGGCAGCCATGTAGGTACCGCTGATGAACTTCCTAACCCCACTAAATGCCAAGAATCTACATAACGCCTGATTAGCTCCATCGCTGAATCTGGTGCAACTGGTAAAGCGCCACCAGCTAGGGATCCATATCTATTTCTTGCATAAAAAATTGAAACTGTAAGGGTAATTAAAATTCCAAAAAGCATTGGCTGCTTTGCTAATGATCTTAATTTTGTAAAGCTCTTAGTTGGTTCAAATTGCAGCTCATCAAAGCTCTCATCGATCAATCCAATATCTGAGTAACTCTTTGAAACTATTGCTTGATCTTGGTTTTTTCCAAATTTAAAGGCGTTAAGAATTGATGAAGAGATACGTTCAAGAGTCAATCGATATCTAACACTTCTTGAAGGAATAAAGGGTTTAATTACTCGGGCACTTAAATACTTTCCATCTTTGCGATACCTTCTAGATTTAATTAAATCAGCTGGCTTAAAAATTAATAATGCGATAGCAGCTATTTCATCTGCTGCATATCCTGGTAATTTCGCTAGTAAGTAAATAATGGAACGTCCAATTGCCGTGAAGAGCAGCTGAACCGCCACCCACGGCAAAATCCAACGACTTGAATTAGCTAGTAAAACAAAGGCGGCATTTCGTCGATCTAATAAAAGTGGTCGGTGAAGAAGTGCATCTTTTACATCAACACTTCTGCGCTCAGATGCCGCGGCTTCCGCGTGGTACAGGACCGCTTCACCTACGCAGATTACAGAGTAGCCGGCGATGTGAGCCCGCCAACCTAAATCCACATCATCTCTAAACAGTTCAAGGCTTGGGTCGAAACCACCTAGCTCCTCATATAGCGAGCGCTTGATCAACATGCCAGCGGTACTTACCGCCAAAACTATTTTGGTTTCATCATGTTGGCCTTGATCATGTTCGCGCTCTTCTAAACCTGTCCACCTTGAGCCATTTTCCGTAATGCTTATTCCGGTTTCCAAAATATGTTTACGGTCATACCAACCTAAAATCTTGGGGCCAGCAATTCCAACTTGTGGTCGCTCTAAAGCTGCGGTTAACAATTGTTTTAAAGCTTGGCGATCAGGTGCGCAATCATCATGCAAAATCCATAGCCACTCATTGCTATCACCATTTGCATTAACTTCTAATTTTGGAAGGGTGGCAACCGCGGCTGCAATCGCTGATCCAAAGCCAGCCTCGCGATCTTGTTCAATTACCTTGATGCCCGCATTTCGTAATAACTTTGGCGAGCCATCTATTGAGCCATTATCAACTGCAATTATCTGATCGATCTTTAATTTTTGTGAGGAGAGTGAAGCAACAACCTCGCTCAGCCAAGTGACCCCATCATGAGAGACAATGATGGCGGTGACATTTTGCTCAGATAACGCGGCGCTCACTGAAACACCGTATTGCATCTACACACAACGGGAGAAGTTAGATGTAAAGAAAAAAACAGTTACGCAGCTTTACGCTGGACGACGCTTTAATCTGCGACGCTCACGCTCAGATAAGCCGCCCCAAATACCAAATCGCTCATCATGCGCTAGTGCGTACTCAAGACACTCAGCCCTTACCTCGCATGAAAGGCAGACCCGCTTAGCCTCACGTGTTGAGCCACCCTTTTCTGGGAAAAATGCCTCTGGATCGGTCTGCGCACATAGGGCGCGCTCCTGCCAGGAAAGGCCTTCCGATGAGATTACTAATGCTGGTGACTCTGCGCGTGCTTCAGACATAAAGCTCCTTCTAATCTCTGTGGCTTCCTTTAATGGGTAACCGCTATAGGAGAATTACACGCATGTAAGTACTTTAAGTCAAGTTGGGAGGGGGTGAATTTTGAGCGTAATTTAAGAGTTAAAAGCCCAAATAATTATTAATTACAACTGTTCCGGCTGGAATTTTACAATTTGGTGCAATAAATGAATCAATTACTTTGCTCCCTGCTCCAATTACTGCGCCTTCACCAATTATCGAACCAGAGATCTCACTTTCACTCTCAACTACTACTTTAGGGTGAATAAATGAACCATCAGAGATTGTGCAGCGATCTGCCACCATCGCATCTTTGCTAATTATTGAATCGCCATCATGAGATGGAGTAGCTGGTGAAAGGACCTTTCCGGTAATTAAATCCTTTGATGCCTTAATCAATGCGGCAGGCGTGCCAATATCTAGCCAGTATGAGGAGTCAACAAAGCCAAATACTTTTTTATCAGCAGCTAATAATTGTGGAAAGCTCTCTCGTTCAACTGAGACCACTCGACCAACTGGGATCTCATCAATAATCGATCGGTTAAATACATAGCAGCCAGCATTAATTAAATTACTTGGTGGAGTCTCTGACTTTTCAAGAAAGGATTTAACTCGGTCGCCCGGCAGTAATTCAACACAACCATAAGCCCGAGCATCTGTAACCTGGGTTAAGTAAAGAGTTACATCTGCCTGCATCTCTTTGTGAAATTTAATTTGTGCGGCTAGATCATGAGCACTAAGGACATCACCATTAAAAATGACTACCTGATCAGCTGGTGATAGCAGGCTAGCTGCATTTTGAATCGCACCTCCAGTACCAAGTGCAACCTCCTCCACCGCATACTTAATCTTGATACCAAATGCAGATCCATCACCAAAGTAGGGTTTGAAAACTTCAGCAAGATATGAGGTGGCTAGGACAATCTCGGAAATTCCTGCCGCCTTTGCCTTTACGATTTGATGTTCGGTAAATGGAACTCCACCTACTGGCAACATTGGTTTAGGTGATTTATTGGTAATTGGTTGTAATCGAGTTCCCATTCCCCCGACAAGCAAAATTGCAGCAGTTGTCATGCGCTGATCCGATCTGCCACTGATTTAATCTGCTCATCCCTCGCCGTCAATGCGATTCGAATAAAGCTCTGATCCCCGTAAAAACTTCCCGGTGTAACTAGAACTCCAAGTGCGGCAAACCAATCAACACTCTGCCAACAATCCTCATTACGAGTGCACCAGATATATAGGCCAGCCCCACTGTGCTCAATGGTGAAACCACTCTTCTTTAATGCCGGTATCAAGATACTGCGACGATTTTGGTATCGAGCGGATTGCTGCTGCACATGGCTCTCATCAGATAAGGCAGCCACCATCGCATTTTGTACCGGTAACGGAACCATCATGCCCGCGTGCTTTCTGATCTGGCGAATTTCGGCAATCAATGATGGATCGCCAACAATAAAGGCGGCCCGATACCCCGCTAGGTTTGAGCGTTTAGAGAGTGAATGCACCGCAATTAAATTTTTATTATCCCCATCAGCTACCGCCAAAATTGATTTGGCATCATCGCTAAAACTTAAGTAACACTCATCGCTGGCAACTACCGCATTATTGTGCCGAGCCCAGGCAATTACCGCTCGTAGTTGCGCCTCGTTTTGCACCTGTCCAGTTGGATTTGATGGTGAGTTTATCCAAGCTAAATCTGCTGCTGGCCAAGTAGTGGCATCAATCTCTACCGCTTGTGAATTACTTTGAGAAATTTTGCTACCGACTAAGTATGTTGGATAGGCAACTGCTGGATACAAAACCATTTTACTTTGCAAAAAGGTTGGCAACCAAGCGACTAACTCCTTTGATCCAATTATTGGTAAAACATCAAACTCACCACTTACTCCCAATTTTATCCTTGCCCATTTTGATATCGCCTCACGCAGTTGCGCAGTTCCGGCGGTCAATGGGTAACTTGGTGAGTTCGCTGATTTTATAAACTCATCTTGAATAAACTTTGGTGTGTCATCAACTGGAGTTCCTTGAGATAAATCTATAAAGCCAGCTGGGTGGGTTTTAGCTTTTTCACCGTAGGGTGCAAGTAGATCCCAGGGAAAATCTGGAAGATTCAGGGAGTTCTACTTTTCTTGAGCAGGTAATGCAGCAACAGTTGGGTGGTCTTTGCCAACTGCGCCCATCTTTGCAGCCCCACCAGGTGAGCCGATCTCAACAAAAAATTTACTATTTACTTCACTGAAATCTTTCCATTGGGATGGCACATCATCCTCATAATAAATTGCCTCTACTGGACAAACTGGTTCGCAGGCACCGCAATCAACGCACTCATCAGGTTGGATATAAAGCATTCGATCGCCCTCATAAATACAATCAACGGGACACTCTTCGATGCAAGATTTATCCTTCACATCAACACATGGTTGAGCGATTATGTAAGTCATGTGCGCCTTTCACTCATGAAGCCAGTTTTTAGTACCAGTAAGATACACAATACCGCCACTTAGCCTCATAGATTAGTTGAAGGAGCAGGATGCAGCCATCAGCGGCTCAAATCGGCCAGCGAGTAAGTATCCGCTTGCATGATCCCGAGGGTGGTTACCGCGATTTATTGGGCACCTTAGAAAGTGTCACACAGGTAAGGAAGCGAGATGGCTCTTTGGTCACATTTGACCCAGCAAGGATCGCGCTCTGGAAGGTTGTTCCACCTAAATGATTGAGACCGGAATTCAAGTATTTGATACTAAATCTCGAATGAATCAAAGCTTAAAGATTAGCAATGATAAATTCATCAGAGTCTACGGATGTGGACCTACCGTATATCGCGATGCTCATGTCGGCAATATGCGCACCTTCCTGCTGGCTGACAACATAATTAGATTAAGTAATTTTCTAGGTTATAAAGTTAAGTTCATCCAAAATATTACAGATGTAGGACATATGTCTGAAGATTTTTCTGAAGACAAAATGTTGGCACAAGCGAAGTTAGAGGCGAAGGATCCCTTTGAAGTAGCAAAGATATATGAAGGTAGATTTCATCAAGATTTGAAAACTCTAAATATATTACCGGCAGATCTTTATCCAAAGGCAAGTGAGTCAATTGATTTAATGATTGATTTGATTACTTTATTAATTAATCAAGGGCACGCATACTTAGCTGAAGATGATTGCGTTTACTTCTCTGCCCAATCCTTCTCCTCTTACGGTGCAATAAGTGGTAACCGATTGGCCGCGCTAAAACCTGGTCATAAACATGATCACACTGAAGATGGGGCAAAGAGATTTCATGCAGATTGGGCGTTATGGAAAGCAGCTGCTGGAAGAACAGAGATGATTTGGCCATCACCTTGGGGTCCAGGTTTTCCGGGGTGGCATATTGAGTGCTCTGCGATGTCGCTAAAGTATTTAGATAACTTTGTTGATCTGCACCTAGGTGGAATTGATCTGCGTTTTCCGCACCATGAAAATGAACGGGCGCAATCAAATGCGGCAATAGATGATGAGGCGGTAGCACTTTGGCTTCATGGTGAACACCTACTTTTTGAAGGACGCAAGATGTCGAAGAGTGCCGAGAATGTGGTTCTAGTTAAGGATTTAATTGAGAAAAAGCTAGATCCGCTCTCATTGCGGTTATGTTTCCTAGAAAATAGGTACCGCAGCCAAATGGATCTAACCTGGCAATCAATTATTACAGCTAATGCATTGTTAGAACGCTGGCGAAACAAGATGGCGCAATGGAGTGCTGCTACAGATTTAAATCCAGAGATTGTGAAAACTTATCTTGATCAGATAGTGGCAGATTTTGCTTTGGATTTAGATACACCAAGAGCATTACTTAAATTGCGAGAGGTAGAGCGATCAAGTGATGTGTCAGATGGCAGCAAGCACAGTATTTTTATCGAAGCGGATCGATTGTTTGGTTTAGATTTAAATCGAGCACCTAAAGCAGTTGCAGAGTTAACTAAAGAACAAGCAGGATTATTAGCAGAGCGAGCTGATGCTAGAGCCAGTGGAAACTTTGCCGAGAGTGATCGATTGCGAGAGGTATTAAAAGCCAATGGGATTGAGGTTAGAGATAATCCCGACGGGCAAAGCTGGATTTGGGCGCTCTAGGAAGTAAAACCGCCAAAATAATAGTTAGAAATCCCAGAAGCAAAAATAGATTTCCATAAGTATTTCCATAAATCAATAGCTCATCTCCTAAGCCAACAGTTGAACCACGCAAAACAACTGCCAGCCATGAGATTGCACAAAGTAATTTAAATCTTTTGTAGTAGTACTTAATTCCCAGTAATTTAATTCCTAAATATGTCACTAATAAAGATGCGATTAAACCCGCTGGTTGCCAAGCATTATGCAAAAGTGTGGCGGTAAAACCTAAGAATGCACCAAAGATCATTGAGTTTAAGTACCTCATGAGTTCACTCCTGCAAATAAATCTAGCTCGCGGCCCTGAGAGTCAAGTGGCTCAGCTATTTCACCCTTAACCAAGGTGTAATACTCATCAGCCCAAACTGAAAGACCTAAATTGTTGGAGAGGGCAAAAAATGGACCGTCGACTGAGATCTGGGTGGCATGCGCTTTCATTGCACTCATCTTCTGATCAACAAAATCTGGTGCGCTTATAAGAGAGGTTACAAACTCATCCGCTTTAGCAAAAGGTAGATCATCAGCACTCTCTGCGCCAAAGAAATCTGAGCCAACCTCCTTCATTTTATCTATCCCACTTTGAATTACCGATCTTGGCATTGTGTTCCAATAAATTTTTGAGATCTCCCAGCCGCCAGCTTTTGCTAGCTCAGCAGCGCGCATTGCAACCTGATGTGCCTTTATATGATCGGGATGTCCATAACCACCAAAATCATCATAAGTAATCATCACTTGAGGCTTAATCTCTAAAATAATCTTTACCAACTCATTTGCCGCATCATTTAAATCTGCCTGCCAAAATACATGTGCGCCATTATTTTGTTCAGTGCCCATCATTCCACTATCTCGCCACTGTTTGTTTGGTGCACCTAAAAATCTAAAGTCTGTAACCCCGAGCTCTGCCATCGCATTTTTTAACTCGATTTCGCGATGCTCTCCTAACTTGTCATCCTGATTGCTTGCTAAATTGGCAAGCTCTGGAATTAAAACCTCTCCCTCTTCACCTCTTGTACATGTCACAAGAGTTACCGATACACCTTCAGCTGCATACTTCGCCATCGTTGCACCATTATTAATCGTCTCATCATCTGGATGAGCATGTACCAATAGGAGCCGTTTTTCGAAGTTCATGCGCTGAATATAACCTGAGATGATGGCAAATTCCCGTTGGATAAATCTCTCGATTAAGATAAGCAGATGAGTGAAGATAAGGTCAATCGATTACCTCGTGATGAGCGTCGAGCGCAATTACTCACCGCTGCATTAGAAGTATTTACAGCTGCGGGATACCACTCTGCAGCGATGGATGAGATCGCAGATCGAGCAAGGGTAAGTAAGCCGGTTCTTTATCAGCACTTTCCATCTAAATTAGAGTTGTACTTAGCAGTCCTAGATCTGCATATTGATTCACTGGTCTTTGCAATTCAAAAAGCGATTGCACAACATCGCAGCAATGCTGATCGAGTTAAGGCAACTGTTGAGGCGTACTTTGGCTTTATTGATTCTGAGGGTGAAGCATTTCGACTTTTATTTGAGAGCGATATGAGTTTAGAGCCACAGGTTCGCGAACGATTAAATCGAATGACCTACGATTGCGCCGCAGCTGTTAGCGCAGTTATTTCAATTGACACCGGGTTAGCAAAAGAGGAGTCAATGATGCTGGCGGTTGGATTAATTGGAACTGTGCAAACAATAGCTCGTCACTGGTTAGATCGTGATGGCAAGATTGATCGCACACGTGCAACCGAGTTGGTAATGAACTTAATCTGGCGCGGAATTTCCGGATTCCCAAAATCTGCACAGTAATTTCAATTGGCAAGTAAGCCAGGAAGTAGATAGGGTTTAAGTATGGCTACAGTTAAAAAAGGTTCTGCTCGTACTGAAGTAAAGATTGGTATCTCAGATAGCACCCATGAATTAACCTTCGAGTGTGGCAGCAGCCAAGCCGAGGTTGTTGCAGCGGTTAACGCAGCGATTAAGGCAAATGCTGTTCTCTCACTCAGTGATACCAAAGGACGCGAACTTCTAGTTCCATACAACAAAATTAATTATGTTGAGGTTGGAGAATCCTCAGAGCGACGTGTTGGATTTGCCTCCGAGTAACTCCTCTAATAAAAAGTAGGTTACATCGCGGTAAGCATCTGCAACATCACTAAGCTTCGCAAAACTCATCACCGATTTATTCGCAATTTGTGCCAGTAGAACATCTTCACTCTCTGGAATCGCTGGATCAAGAAGTTTAAAATCTGCGCTCAATGCTGGAATGGTTGAATTCTGGGCAAGAGTTCGCTTGATTGGTAAGACTCCGACTTGGATTAGATCTCGATAAAAATCACTCGCCTGCAAAACCCCTCTAATCGATGAAATTGAATCGGTTGTTGGATACAGCACCGCATCACTGATCTCTGCAACTAAATTACTGCGTTGACTTAATGCTGATGATGTATCAACTACAACTAGATCATACTTTGCAAATTTCTGCTTAATTAAAGTGGAATCAAATTGCAGATTATCTAGCGCGGTCACTCTTGGCGCTGATGGTAGAAAATCAATTCGCTCTGATGTGCGAGTAATTGCTAGATCTAAGCTGGTGTTATCTCGCGCTACCTCTAGCATGGTAAATCTTGGATTTTCAATCATAAATTGAAAGCTCAGGCTGGCACGTTCATCTAGATCAACTAATAGGACATTACGTCCATACTCAGCAGCAGCAACAGCAATACACATAGCGGTTGTTGATTTTCCAGTACCGCCACTTGAGTTTGCAATTGCTAAAAGCTTCATCTGCTCTTCGCCTCTTTTAATTGCGGAGGTGACCGAAAGGCCTCTGGCAGTAATTGAAGTGATGATCGAAGAGCTTTTAATGCAATATCTGTTGCTAGCTCCTGTCCTGGAAGTGTTGGTGCACCATAAAGATCTCTCGCCCACTTTGGAAGTGCAGCACCTGCCAGAGTTGAGATTGCAGCCCAGGTTGGTGCAAATGGCGTAGCAAATCTAATTACTTTTGGTAGTGGCGGAACGGTAATAAAAAGGGCGGCTCGTTTTGCATCATCACTAGCACGTAGCTCCGGCCGAATATCTGCAAAGTACTGTTTACTTTGAGAAAGTGAGTTAGGAACATCAGCTGGTGCAACGCCAACTAACTCAGCAAACTTAACCATTTCAAGAAAGTACTGATCCTGTTCGGCAACTGTTAATTTAAGGCCAGATCTAACCGCCACATCCAAGAATGCATCCACCATCGCCATATGAACCCACAGCAATAGATGTGGATCATCTAGAGATAACTTTGAATGCACACTTCTTACTCGTGCCGCTAACTTATCGGCATCAGCTTTAGGCGAGAAGGTAAGAATTCCAACGTAATCACCAGTTCTTTGTAATCTGCCCCAAGTATCATCACGAAAATTTGAGTGCGCGCTTACTCCGGCCATCGCATCTGGTTGCAGTGCTTGTTCAAGAAGTGCGCGAAGCCCACCGACAACCATCGATGGATCAGAGTGAACCCGCCAAGTAATTGAATCTGGTGAAAAGTATGAACTCATAAACTTATGACTCGTCGCTGTGTTGCCAGCGCCTCTAATCTCTCCCACTGCTCTGGATTAGTTGTGTACTCGGCAAGTTGATTAAGTTTTCCATTGCCATGGTAATCACTCGCACCTGTCATCACTAGATTATTATCTCGTGCTAATTCAATTAGTGCATTTTTTTCATCTGGTGAGTGATCTCTGTGATCTACTTCAACACCATCTAAGCCAGCGGTGATTAAATCGCCAAAGCTCGCAAATGAGATGGTTCTGCCTCTGTGAGAAGCCATTGGATGGGCAATTACTGCTACACCGCCAGCTGCTTTAATTAATTTGATCGCTTCTACTGGTGTTGGTGAGTAGTGGGCAACATAAAACTTAGATTTATTGTGGAGCATCTGGGTAAATGCTTCGTCGCGCGATTTAACTACTCCCTTTTTTACTAAGGCATCAGCTAAGTGAGGTCTGCCTAAGGTTGCACCATCTGCTAGCTCTGCTAATACATCATCAATTGAAATCGCTATGCCCGCCTCATTTAATCGCTCAATTATGCGCTGCATTCGGCCATGGCGATTCTCACGCGTCTTCTCCATGGTTGCAATCAACTCTTGATTTTCAGTATCAAAAAGTAAGCCCAACATGTGCACACTTACACCATCATCACTTTGGCAGGAGATCTCCGCTCCTGGCACCAATGAGATCCCAGGACGAAGTGCTGCACTAGCCTGGGCAATACCCGCGACGCTGTCATGGTCGGTTAATGCAATTATCTTTACACCTGCAGCTAATGCTTTATTAATTAATTCAGCGGGTGAATCTGTGCCATCACTAAAGTTTGAATGGGTATGTAAATCAATCATTGTTTAGACCTTACAACAAAGAAGCCGCAACCGATTAACAAGCCAATGATTCCTGGAATTGTGCCGGCGGGTGGTGTTTGGTCTAGCCAAAAAAATGCAAGTATCGCACTTACCGGTACCTCAAAAAACACAACTAAGCCCACGATCGCAGGTGAGACCCGTTTTAAAGTTAAGTTAAACATGGTGTGACCCATAATCTGAGCGGTAATTACCAGAGCAATTAATAAAAGCCATTCATAATTTGAAAAGCCGATTAGATCATAGCCACCAATAATTGCAATTGGCAGAGCGGTCAAAGCGCATGAGAGGTAACAAACAGTAGTAAAGGTAGATGTAGAAATTTCCCGCTGCACATTTGATCCAATAATTATGTAAAGCGCTGCAAGTGCGCCGCCAATCACAGCAAGTAGATCACCTTGGAATGATCGCAGCGACAAACTTAAATCTACACCTGTAATAAGTAGTACTGAAGCAAAGGCAATAAACATGCCACTCCAAGATCTACGTGGAATATGCCCGCCACTTAACTTTATAAATAGGGCAGCAAAGATCGGTTGGGTTGCTGTTAGTGCGGTTCCGGTTGCAACGCTGGTCATGCGCATTGCCAAAAAGAAACAGATAAAGTGCAGGGCAAGCAAAACTCCAGAGATTGCTGACCATTTAATCGCATTGCGTTGAGCAGATGTTTGCCACTCTCTGCGCCTAAGTGCGAAGGGCAACATCACTAAACCGCCCAGTAAATTACGCCACATAATCATCGTCGGAACCGGCATCAAGCTCTTTGCAATTATTGGGCCAGATGCACCAATGCCTAAAACTCCAGATATCAAAAATGGGATATCCCGACCGGTAGGTAATTTGGTGTGGTCTTGATCCCTCATAAAGCAAAACCTACCTGTATTTAAATATTCTGCTTAATCGTAGGCGAAGCGGTTACCCTGAGACCATGAATATGGGCAAATTAAAGTTAAATAACAGCTCTAATTTAAATCGCATATTCCTTGCCCGACTTGCTGGCACATCAGTCTTTGATCCAAATGGCGACCCTGTTGGAAAGGTTAGAGATGCGGTTGCTACCTTGCGAGCAAATAATCAACCACCTCGCGTGCTGGGATTAATAATTGAGGTACCACCTCGTCGCAGAATTTTTGTGCCAATAACCAGAGTAACCTCAATTGAAAGTGGCACAGTTGTCATGACTGGCTTATTAAATATGCGCAGATTTGAACAACGAACAAATGAGATCATGGTTATTGCCGAAATGTTAGATAGTTCTGTAAAACTAATTGAAAGTGATGAAACAGTTGTTGTTGAAGATGTTGCCATGGAGTTAGCAAAGAGTGGTGATTGGTTTATTGAACGAGTGCATGTGATGAAGCGTGGCTCTGGCTTACGCAGGCGCGGTGCATCATCCACCGTTAACTGGGAGGATATATCTGGCTTCGCTATCTCAGAGGCAAATCAAGGTGTTAGTAATTTACTAGCGACCCTAACAAATCTACGCGCTGTTGATTTAGCATCGGTACTACATAACTTAAATATTAAAAGACGTGCTGAAGTTGCTCGGGCGTTAGATGATGAGCGATTAGCTGATGTCTTAGAGGAGATGGATGAGGCAGCACGTGTTGAGTTACTTGCAGAGCTTGAAGGAGAGCGAGCTGCTGGCGTACTAGGTGAGATGGATCCAGATGATGCTGCAGATCTACTTCGAGAGGTCGGCAGTGAAAGAGCGCAAGTATTGCTCGCTTTAATGGAGCCAGAGGATGCTGAGGGTGTTCAACGCCTAATGCACTACGAGGATTACTCTGCTGGCGGCATGATGACTACCGAACCAATTGTTCTTCCAGCTGATGGAACTGTTGCTGAAGCTTTGGCGCATATTAGATCAAGTGAAATTGCACCAGGGTTGGCATCTCAGGTCTTTATTTGTCGCCCACCAACTGAAACTCCAACTGGCAGATTTCTTGGTGTTGTACATTTTCAAAGATTATTGCGTGAGCCACCTGCGACTTTGTTGGGTTCAGTAGTTGATAATGATATTTCGGCACTAACTACCAATGCATCCTTACATGAGGTCTCCTCATACTTAGCAAGTTACAATTTGTTGGCGGCACCAATTGTTGATGCAAATGAGAGATTACTTGGCGCAGTTACAGTTGATGATGTGCTCGATCATCTACTTCCAGAGAATTGGCGTTTTAATGAATCAACCCGCACAGATATTGAGAATCGGTAGGAAAAATGGTTAAAAAAATTACTCCTAAGTTAGGTAAAAACTCACTTGAATTTCCTCGTGAGGCTGGGCGCTCAATTCGTCCTTCATATGATCCAGAAGCATTTGGTCGTTGGTCAGAGCAGTTTGCACGCTTTTTAGGAACTGCTCGCTTCCTAATCTTTATGAGCTTCTTTGTAATCTTTTGGGTAGGTTGGAATGCGCTCTCCCCTGGTCAATTACGGTGGGATCAGTATCCATTTATTTTCTTAACGCTCTTACTTTCATTGCAGGCGTCATACGCAGCACCATTGATCTTGCTTGCACAAAATCGACAAGCTGATCGAGATCGAATTCAAGGTAATGAGGACCGCGCGCGGGATGAGCGAAATGTTGCAGATACTGAGTATTTGGCGCGAGAACTTGCCAGCCTTCGAACCGCAATTTCAGATTTAGCAACCCGTGACTTTCTTCGATCTGAAATTGGTGATGCGATGGATGATCTGCTTAAGAAGTTAAAGGATTCGAAGGACCAAAAAGATTCGAAGTAATCTTCAGTGAATTAAGTACTAACCCCAAGTCGAACACCAACCAATGATTTTGGACGAATAATTACCTTATCTAAAATACTGTTAAATGTGGCAAAGACCGATTCATCTGAAAGCACTAGTGGATTACCTGCGTCCCCGCCCTCACGTAGTTGAGAGTTAAATGCCACCTTTGCTAGCAATGGAACATCTGCTCCAACCAGCTCACTTAAGCGCTTTGCAGTCTCTTCGCCGCCGCCACTTCCAAATATGGAAATAGCCTCACCACACTTACTGCAACTGGTATCAGACATATTTTCAATTACACCAATTACTGGTTGTTTCATCTGATGCGCAATTCGGCCAGCACGTTCGGCAACTTCCGCTGCTGCAATTTGTGGTGTAGTGACTACAACAATTTCACTAGTTGGAATTAATTGTCCTAATGAGATTGCAATATCACCAGTGCCCGGTGGTAGATCTAATAAAAGTAGATCAAGATCGCCCCAATAGGCATCACTTAATAATTGCTCTAAAACTCGGTGAAGTAAGGGGCCTCGGTATGCAACTGGATCAGATCGCTCTGGCTTAAACATCTCCATAGATACAACCTTCACGCCGTACTTTTCAACTGGTATAAATGTTTGATCAATTGCAGTTGGGCGCTGACCTAGAATTCCCATCAATCTAGGAACTGAATGTCCATAAACATCGGCATCTAAAATTCCTACCTTTAATCCGCGTTTTGCGGCTGCAACAGCTAAATTAACAGTGACTGATGATTTTCCTACTCCACCTTTACCAGATGCGATACCTAGGACTCTGGTCAATGAATCTGGCTGAGCAAATGGAATAAATTTTTCGCGGCCCCCACGAATAAGCTTCTTTACATTATTTCGTTGTTCTTCACTCATTACGCCAAATACAATTTCAACAGATTTAATCTCTGAGATATCAGCTAGCGCCCCAGAAATATCTGCCTGTAATCGATCCTTCATTGGGCAGCCGACAATTGTTAGTAAAATTCCTAATTTAGCCACACCATCTTTAAACTCAACGCTGTCAACCATTCCGAGTTCCGTTAACGGTTTATGTAGCTCTGGGTCATTAACCTTTGATAACGCTTGATTAATATCCTCAATTATCTTCATAAGATATCTGGATCAATCTTGGGAGCTGGCTTCACTTCTGTCTTATCCATGACATCCCCAATGGTTTTTTTAAGAAAGGTTCGTGGATTTAAATCCTTAACCTGTAAATCCTCATAACCTGGTCCTAAATTGCTCTTTAACTCATTGGTTGCATTTTGCGCTAAATTCTTTAACTTATGTAGGTACCTTGCCGCATCCGCGGCGATTGATGGCATGCGATCTGGGCCCATTAAAATTAAGCCAATTACTGCAAGCCCGAGAATTTCACCACCACCGATATTAAACATGATCTACCTCTTCGATGCGATCAATGTAACTGTTACCTCACGGGTAATTGCATTTCGCTTAAACTTAATTGTAACTTTATCGCCAACATTTTTAGAGCGAATTGCAACAATTAACTCATCTGAGTTTTGAACCTCTTTGCCATTAATCTCTGTAATTAAATCGCCAGCCTTTAATCCCGCTTTATCTGCCGGGCCATCTGGTGTAACACCATTACCTTCAGATGAGATTAATGCACCCACCCCGGTGTATCTGGAATCAACAGAGATTCCCATAATTGGGTAGGTCGCAGATCCAGTAGTGATTAATTGTTCTGCAGTTTTCTTTGCTTGATTAATTGGTATCGCAAAACCTAATCCAATGGAGCCAGATTGTGAACCAATCGATCTGCCGAGGGTGGCGATCGCAGAGTTAACTCCAATCACCGCACCTGTTGCATCAACTAGTGGTCCGCCTGAGTTTCCTGGATTAATTGCAGCATCGGTTTGAAGTGCATTTATAAATGAACTGTCCCCAAATCCTGAGCCAGTTGTTACTGCTCGATTCTTGGCACTAAGAATTCCTGATGTAACAGTTCCTGCCAAGCCAAGTGGTGAACCAATTGCAATTACTGCATCTCCAACTTGAGATTTGTCACTATCGCCTAATTGCAAGGTTGGTGCCCCTGTTACATCTATCTTTAATACCGCTAAATCATATGAACTATCCCGACCAACAATGGTTGCGGTGTATTTAGTGCCAGTTGAAATAGCGACGGTAATTCTGCCTCGATTAGCAGCTGCCTCTACAACATGGTTGTTGGTTAAGACAAAACCATCGCTGCTTAAGAAAAATCCAGAGCCAGTACCAGATTCGCTACCAGCATCTACTGAGATTGAAACCACACCCGGAATTACACGCGAGGCTAAATCTGCAATGGATCCAGGGGCTCGTTCCACAACATTTTCAGTACTGACAAAATTTCCAGAAATATTAGAGGAGGTTGTCCGGCCAATAGTGGCGCCAACTCCACCTGCAATTAAAGCAATTACAACAGAGGTAACAATAAAAAATGAGTTACTTTGGTTTTTAACAGAGCGCTTTACTACAGAGGTAGTACCTGGTTGCCACCATGGAACATCAGGCAGATCAGATGGTGATGGTAGTTGAGAGCTCATTTAGGTAAGTTTATTGGCAAGTAATATGCCGGCGCCAATTGGAATTACGGTAGAACTCCATCTGGCATCCTCTTTAATAACCTTAATTGCATCTCGGCGAGAGATGCTCTCTGGATCACGTTGCGTAGAGTCGGCAACCTTGCCACCACTTAACGCATGATCAATTACTAGTAAGCCACCAGATCGAAGTAAACGATATGACTCTTGAACTACCTCAAATAGATCCATGCCATCTCTGGTAATTACTACCTCGTAAGAGTTATCAGCCAACTTTCCAATTACATCAATTAGGTTCCCAGTAATAATTCGATACTTAGTTGATGGAACATCAGCCTCTTCAAAAATATTTCGTGCGATTTTCGAGTGTTCCCGTTCTGCATCAATTGTGGTTAACACTCCATCACTTGGCAATCCCTGCAGTACCCAAAGCCCACTAACGCCAGAACTAGTTCCTATCTCTACAACTGACTTGGCACCAGTTAACTGAGTGAGAAACTTTAGAAAATTACCAACCGCAGCAGTTGGTTCAGTTGATCCAACCTCTTCGCCATTCTTTCGTGCCAATTGCATAAAGTAATCCTCATGAATAAAACTCTCGGCAAAGGCACTCATATCACCTCGCGCTGGAATAAAACTGTTCAAATTGAGACCAGCCAACCAATTAAGAGTCGAGTAGCAAATCCAGTGCCACCTTTTATGTTCTCGCCTGCATCAACCTCTGATCTGCCAGTACCAGCAATATCAAAGTGAACCCACTTACGTTTACCAACAAACTTCTCTAAAAATAAAGCTGCGGTTACAGAGCCCGCTGAAAACTTATACTTATCTGCAGTGTGGTTTAGATCTGCAACATCGCTTGCCAGCGCTGCTTCATAATCATCAATTAACGGCATATGCCAAACCTTCTCGCCCACATTATTTCCAATCAGATGAAACTTCTTTGCTAGTGAGTTATCTCTGGTGTACATCGCTGCATATTGTCGTCCTAAGCCAAGGGTGGCAGCCCCAGTTAATGTCGCGACATCCAATAAATAATCTGGATCTAGCTTTTGATCTGCATACGCCAAGCCATCAGCTAGCAGCAATCTTCCTTCGGCATCGGTATTTATAACCTCTACCGTAGTCCCACCGTAATGTTTAATGACATCGGATGGTCGTTGTGCAGTTGCACTCAAAGCATTTTCAGCGCACATCAATAATGCTGTTACCTTCACCTTTGGCTTTAATTCAGATACTGCGATTGTGGCGGAAAGGATTGCAGCAGCACCCGCCATATCACTCTTCATTCCAATCATGGAGTCATATGGACGCTTTAATGAAAACCCACCAGTATCAAAGGTGACACCTTTACCCACCATAACAATGTGAGGCCAATTGTTGGAGCCTTTAGGTGCATAGGTAATTTCAACCAATCTTGGCCCAGGTTTTGGTGATGAGTTTCCAACAGCTAATAAGCCACCAAATTCGCGCAACTCTCTGCCAGATTTAATTTTAATTGTTAACGCGGAGTTTTTACTGGTAGCAACCATAGCTTTAGCTTGATTGGCAAACCATAATGGGTTTTTAATATTAGATGGTGTATGAATTAAATCCCGAGTTTGCCAGGTAGCTTTGGCAAAAACTAGCGCTCGTTCAACCTCCTCTTTAAAATCTCCGTAAATAGCAAAGCTTGGTTTCTTAGATTTTTTCTCAGATTTCATGTTGAATTGATAATTTGCTAACACAAGGGCAATTACATTTGTTTCAATGACTTTCTTATCCTCGACAAGTGCAGATAAAACCTTTGCATCAGTTCCCTTTACCTGTCGGCTCAAGGCAGCGCTTGCCTTACGAATATCATCTGGATTGGATTCGCCAACTCCTACTAAGTAAATTCTGGTCAGCTTTCCTACTGATAATGGAATTTCAATAATTTCACCCGCCTTAGCAGAGAAATCTGGCCAATTACTCAACTCGATACTTAAATCAATCTTGGTATAGGTTGTTAAATTATTTATAACTGCAGACTTAGCAATACTTGGTTTCTCATTTGCATTAACGGGTATAGCTACTGCATTTACATCTGCAAATAACTTCTCGTTTTTTAAATTAATGCAGGTAATTGTTGGATAAAAATCAATTAATTTGATACTCAATTTCAACTCATTTACTAAAGATTACTTCAGGTTTTTTTATTTTTTAACCAGTGCAACCGCTGCTTGAAGCACATTTCCTAAATTTGTAGCTTCTTCTACATTTAACTCAACTACTAAGCGTCCGCCACCTTCAAGAGGAATTCGCATCACCATTGATCTCGCCTCTTTAGTAACCTCCATCGGCCCATCACCAGTGCGTGGTTTCATAGCAGCCATTTATGAGTCTCCCCTACTGAAAAGTCCTTAACTTAGAGGGGTAATTATCCCTCATCTGGGGGGTTGTGGGAAATTGAGTAAGAAAAACTTAAAAAATTGATGAAATCAAGCGGGATCTTCCACTTGCAATCACTGTTAGCACTGCGCGTTCTGGCACACCAAGTTTTCCAGCAATCTCTGCAGCAGTAACTTGATAAACATAATGCATCGTCAAAATTAATCGCTCCTCTTCTGGCAAACTCTCCAGAATTTCAGCGATGCTTTTTTTTGCGCTTTGATTCTCAGACACAGGATAAAGATTACTGCTCGCGAGCACTTCTCTCGACTAAGCGAGCAAATCTCCGTAAGGAGATGCGCACGCCTAACAGTATAAAAGGCTTAAGAATTGCTATGAATATAGCAGGAGCGATGATCTCCTCGCTCCAGTAAA
Organism: uncultured Candidatus Nanopelagicus sp.; assembly: GCA_964628535.1. GTDB lineage: Bacteria > Actinomycetota > Actinomycetes > Nanopelagicales > Nanopelagicaceae > Nanopelagicus. Next base: position 67,659 of record CAZVNE010000001.1, read on the forward strand.
AAATAGTGCCACCCTCTTTACTCTTCGTTTTACTTACTAATTCAAATGTGCCAGTGCCTCTAATAATCCGACCAATATGCAGCACATCGCACCGATAAGGCGGCTGCCAATTTACTACCTCCATAGTGTCTAGGACACCTAACTTTAACTTTGGATAAAGTTTTGGAAATAAGCCGGTGAAGGCAAATATTAAAACTCCGCGACCATTTTTTATGGTGCGATCTTGATCTAGCTCCGACCAAACCTTAGTTTGTAGCATCCAATCACTTTGCGAACGCCAATCAACTAAATGCTGCCAGACAACCTTAATCGGCTGATTTATCTCAATTGTTAAGGCTAATTTATTTTGGTTACTCATTTTTACCTTACCCCTTGTGAGATGGCCCGAATCGCACTAGGTACATCTTCACACCATGTTACAAGCTCTGCTTGTCCAGCTTTCATAAAATTTTGTTGCGCCAGATGATCGAGTGCGGTTCGCAATGGTTTGTATACTCCAGTTGGATCACAAACCGCTATTGGCTTATTGTGAAATTTTAAGTACCTGCCTACCCAAATCTCAAAAAACTCTTCTAATGTTCCTATCCCACCAGGCAGTGCAATAAAGGCATCTGATAACTCCTCTAACTTTGCCTTCCTTGTTCTCATGTTTTCAACAACATGCATCTCATGAGCTGCTTCATCTTCAAACTCAATATTTTGCAATGCTTGTGGAATAACTCCAACAGTTCTTGCGCCAACCGATCTAGCACCCTGCGCAACCTTGCCCATCATCGATGCTTTACCGCCGCCCCAAACTAACTCCCAGCCCGCTTTACCGATCGCAACACCAACTTCAAAGGCAAGATCCAATGAATGTTGCGGAATATCTTTCGCAGAGGAGCAATAAACACTTACACGCATTTAATTAGTCTATAACCTATGTTGAATTTTGATACCTTTGTCCTATGAGTACAGCCAATTCAGCACAACAAACCGCTTTTGGAATTGGTATTGCGACCCAAAATCAGGCTGGCGAAATACTCGAGTGTTGGTTTCATACATTAGGTCTCGGCACAAAAAGTGGCGTTGATAAATTCCCAGAGCTTTTAACCACAGATGAAATTCGCAAGGTTAAGCGGGTTAACTTAACTCTTGAAGTAGATCTAAGTAAGCCAGCTGAGAATGTGGCTGATGTTTACCTGCGATTGCAATTGCTCTCGCATCGGATCGTGAAACCACATGGCTTAAATCTTGATGGCATCTTCGCTATTTTGCCCAACCTGGTCTGGAGCTCAGTCGGTCCTTGCGAGGTAGCAACATTTAATGAGATACAACCACTATTGCGAGCTAAACATCAAAGTTTGGTTATTTACGGAGTAGATAAGTTTCCACGAATGATTGATTACGTAATTCCAGATGGTGTTCGCATTGCAGATGGTGATCGAGTCCGCCTCGGTGCCCATTTAGCAAGTGGTACAACAGTGATGCATGAAGGCTTTGTTAATTTTAACGCCGGCACATTAGGCAAATCGATGGTCGAAGGAAGAATTAGCGCTGGTGTTGTAGTCGGTGATGGCAGTGATGTTGGTGGTGGGGCATCAATTATGGGAACCCTAAGTGGTGGTGGCAAAGAGGTTATTTCAATTGGTGAGCGGACATTGTTAGGCGCTAACTCTGGAGTTGGCATCTCGCTCGGAGATGATTGTGTAGTTGAAGCTGGTACTTACATTACTGCTGGTTCAAAGATCTCTCTGCCTGATGGAACAACTGTGAAAGCGAAGGAGTTAAGCGGTGCAAACAACCTACTATTTCGTCGAAACTCGCAGAGTGGCGCCCTAGAAGCACTACCTAAAAGTGGTGGATGGAATGGCCTGAACTCAGTTTTACACTCAAATTAATCTTGTAATAAATTTCTAGGGCTAGTCAAAAAGCCCAATCCCCAGGACATATGCATAGTTAGAAAGACTGAAGGCAGACCTAATTTTTCAAGAAGAGATTTTCCTTCAAATAATCCACCAATAATTAATAGCAAAAGGTATGAGATGACAATCGCAAAGAAGATTGGATCAACGGTTACTCCAAGAATCAAAGAGATCAAACTCAAAATTAACGCAACTGGTGGTGCCAAGTATCTAAAATTTACGGTACCTGGATGTGCTCTGGAAACCGCCCGGCGCCATCGACCATACTCGAAGTACTGCTTAGCTAATTTAGTAAATGATTCGCGGGGTCGATAGGTAACAATTAATCTTGGATCAAACCAAATCACACCGCCAATTGAACGAAGGCGATGATTTAACTCCCAATCTTGGGCACGAATGTAATTCTCATTGAAGCCACCTGCCTGGAGCACTGCACTCTTTTTAAATGTCCCTAGATAAACAGTGTCGGTTGGGCCAGCTTCACCCCCGGTATGAAATTTAGCGGCTCCTACTCCAAGTTTAGATTTCATAGCACGCGCAACCACTGATTGAAATCCACTGGGTGCATCAGCATTCATAACGCCGCCAACATTTACTGCACCAGTCTTTTGTAGAATCTTTATAGCGGTATCAATATAGGTAGTACTAATTTCAGCATGACCATCAATCCGACAGATAATCTCATTTGTAGCCGCAGCAATCGCCAGATTTAATGCAGCTGCTGTTTTGCCAGTTGGATTCTTAACTAATTTTATTCGCTTATCTTGTGCCGCCAATACTTCTGCAATTTCATCAGTTTTATCCGATGAAGGACCAAGCGCCAAAATAACCTCGATCTCGCCATCGTACTTCTGCTGAAGGATCGCTGAGATACATGCTGCTAGATCACGCTCTTCATTAAGAATTGGTAGAACTACTGATACCGAAGGATTCCCACTTTTATTCATATCTTGGTTCATATTAGGCTCATCATAACTTTCTACGGAGAAATTACCGAGTTTTAATCTAGAATGCAGAAGTGAAATCCAATCGAGGTATCAAATTTTTGAGGATTGTTTCCCTTGCCACCTTGGCGGTTTCAGCAATAAGCGCACTTGCCTTTACTACCGTTTCTGCCTCGATTGAAAAGATTGATGCCTTTACTGGATTAAGTGATCGTCCCGAAAAAGCCTCATCTGCCATTAATTACTTAATTGTTGGTTCAGACACCAGAGAGGGATTAAGTAAGGCGGAGTTAAAGGCACTTCGAGTTGGCTCTGTTAAGAGCGCGGCCGGTAAGCGATCTGACACGATGATGTTAATTCATATCTCAAAAGCTCGAGATAAAGCGGTGATTGTTTCCATACCCCGGGATTCTTTTGCATTAATTCCAGAGCATAAAAATAGTCAAGGAAAATTAATACCAGCGGCTTACTCAAAGATTAACTCCGCTTATAACTGGGGCGGTGCTCCGCTTTTAATTGAAGCCTTTGAAAATATGAGTGATTTAAAGATTGATCATTATGTTGAAGTGAATTTTGCTGGCTTTGCAGATGTTGTCGACTCTCTTGGCGGCATTCAAGTTTGCACAAAGAAAGATATCAATGATTCTAAGAGCCATTTAGTGCTACCAGCGGGTGTTCATACATTAAATGGAATTGACTCCTTAAAGTTTGTTCGTACCCGTGAGTTTGATGGACTTGGTGATATCGGCAGAATGCAACGTCAGCAACAATTTGTTAGTGCTGTACTTCGCAAAGCTACAAGTGCTGGCGTTCTTCTAAATCCAGTCACAATGGTTAACTTTGTTAACTCATCCTTATCAGCCGTAACTACCGACTCAGGTTTGCAAAGCGAGGATTTAATAACCTTAGCCAGACAAATGAAATCACTCTCGACTTCAAAGGTGCGAACCTTAACTGTTCCACTCTCAAATCTTTATTACAATGCAAATGGAGTCACTGCATCTGTTTTATGGGATCCAGTATTGGCACCTGAACTGTGGCAACGATTAAAAGAGGATCGGGCGGTAATTGATGAGGTAACCCCATCTCCTTCACCATCTGCAACATCTACTGCAGCTCCAATAATTATTGATAAGTTTAAAACCAAAACTGCAGCTGATGACCCTTGTAAGTAGATAGGCTGATCTCTATGAGTTTAAAGCTTTCGGTAATTGGTACCGGCTACCTCGGTGCAACCCACGCCGCATGTATGGCGAGTTTAGGTTTTGAGGTAATTGGGGTTGATGTTGATCCAGCCAAGATAGATCTACTTTCGCAGGGCAAGGTACCTTTTTATGAGCCAGATTTAGAGGAGCTCCTTGCTGAACAAATAAAATCTGGCAGATTAAAATTTAGTAAAAATATATCTGATATTGCAGATTGTGATGTGCACTTTATTTGTGTTGGTACACCACAAGTTAAAAATGGTATTGCAGCTGATCTAACATATGTAAATGCAGCGCTAGAAAATGTTGCACCTATCATTAAAGCAGGCTCACTAGTTGTCGGAAAATCAACGGTGCCGGTTGGTACCGCCGCTAGATTGCGGGATCGATTGATTGAGGTAAATCCAAAAACAGATTTAGCTTGGAATCCAGAGTTTTTACGAGAAGGTTTTGCAGTTGAAGATACATTGCGGCCAAATCGTCTGGTTGTTGGCACAAATAGTGATCAAGCAGAGGCAACTTTAAAGAAGGTTTATGCCCAAAACTTAGCGGAGGGAACTCCTTGGGTTCGGGCCGATCTGCCAACCTCTGAATTGGTAAAGGTAGCAGCTAACTCATTTTTAGCTACCAAGATCTCATTTATTAATGCGATGGCAGAGATATGTGAGGCAGCTGGTGGTGATGTAACGGTTTTGGCTAAGGCGATTGGTTATGACCCACGAATTGGAAATAGATTTTTACAAGCTGGTATTGGTTTTGGTGGTGGCTGTCTGCCAAAGGATATTCGTGCATTTATGGCAAGAGCAGAGGAGCTTGGTGCTCAGCAAGCACTTGAATTCTTGAAGGAGATCGATTCAATTAACTTAAGAGCAAGGCAGCGAATCATCGAGTTGGTGCGTAAGGATTTAGTTGATGATTTAAATGGTAAGAAGGTTGCCATCTTGGGTGCGGCATTTAAGCCAGATTCTGATGATGTACGTGATTCTCCAGCACTAGATATTGCAGCACAACTTCAAGCAGCGGGTGCCATTGTTACAGTGCATGACCCTAAAGCGATTGCAAATGCACAAAAACGTTTTCCAGCACTTAAATTTGCTGACAGCATTGATGATACTTTCAAAGATGCAGAGATAGTTTTACATCTAACCGAGTGGAAAATTTACCGTGAATTAGATCCGGTAAAGATGAAATCACTAGTGAAAAGTTCGATCATGATCGATGGCCGTAACGCCCTTGATCGATCAGCCTGGCGGGCAGCTGGTTGGAAGTTTCGTGCCCTTGGTGTTTCAGATAATACGCAAATTAAATGAGTGATCAAATAGATCAACTGCTTGCCTTAAAAACCTGGGCAATTGTTGGATTAAGTAATAACCCAGAACGTGCGGCATTTGGTGTAGCTAAATTGTTAATCGAAAAAGGTCACACTGTAATTCCCATTCACCCAAAGGCTGAACAGGTACATGGCCAGATTGGTTATGCCAAGTTAAGTCAGGTGCCAGTAGAGATTGATGTAGTAGATATTTTTGTAAACTCCGAACTAGCGGGTGCGGTTGTGAATGAGGCGATTGAAGTTGGTGCAAAGGGTGTTTGGCTGCAATTGGATGTAATTGACGCTGGCGCAGTTGCTCGGGCTAAGGATGCTGGATTGTTAGCGGTTATGAATCACTGCCCTGCAATCGAGTACAAAAAACGAGCTTAATCCTCGATCTCACCGCTGTAATACTGCTGTGCATGAATAATCTCTGTAAGAAGTGTTTCTAGCGAATCACCTGCTAATCCAACAATCTTTAATCGTTGATCAAATTTCAATCTTGAGTTACGAGCCATTAGATGCAGGTATGGCCGGTAATCATCACTACTTGGATCGGTTTGCAGTAACCCAGTTACAACAAATTTATCTTGTGACTTACTCTCTCCTAATGGCAGATCTAAAACTGCCCGTAAATACTGCTCGAAGTAATTGGTACTTGAATTTATCTCAGTTGCAAATGCTGATCTTGGATTAAGCCAATTAATACCTTGCAATCTTTGATAATCATCAGCATCAACTATCAATTCGATGCCGCCAGTTAATCCCAGCTCCTCAATTAAATTTAAGGCAGAGATCGCAATAGTGACCGCCTGTTCCTCAGCTACACCAGGCGCTGGTGAGATTAATAAATCCTTACTTTGTAACGAGATTGGCCAAATTGCATGCTGAGCATGTGCACTCCGTGCCGCCAAAATTACTAGCTGCTCTGATTTCTCGGTAGATCTTTCGATGGTTGAAATATCGGACAGCACCTTGCTTGATGGGTAAATTACTACACCACTTTGTTCAGCTACTTTTATTGCTCCTTGAGAGACCAGTGAAGGCTCAACACAAATCGATTGACAATCTCTACCAAACTCAATTAGCTGATCAGCAGAGAATCTCTCACTGCTGCCTTTAATTACGACACCTAGCCGAGTTGCTGCTTCATTTAACTGTGAAATTGCTAGCGCTGGTGCAATAACACCAATTACTGGGAAGGCCATGTAATAAGGTTACCCGCATAATGACGAAATTAATTCTGGCATCGGCATCACCTTCAAGGCTTCGATTACTTCAAAGCGCTGGCATCTCACCACAAGTATTAATCAGCGGAGTCGATGAAGAGTCACCCGAGATAACTGCGCTCTCGCCCAGTGAGATGGTTATCGCATTAGCAATTTTAAAGGCACACACGGTTAAGGAGTTAGCACCCGCCGACTCACTAATACTTGGCTGCGATTCAACCTTTGAATACAACGGTGAATCATTAGGAAAGCCCGAGAGCAAAGAGAATGCAATCACTAGGTGTAAATTGCTAAGTGGCAAGTTTGGCTATTTACATACCGGACATTGCCTAATTGATCTAAAGCTTGGTATTGAGGTTACAGAACGATCAACCGCTAAAGTGCAATTTGCCCAGTTGACTGAGGCTGAGATTATTGATTATGTAAATACCGAAGAGCCACTTAACTTGGCTGGTGGTTTTTCATTGGATGGATTAAGTGCACCCTTTATTACAAGTATTGAAGGCGACCCCAGTGGAATAATTGGTTTATCACTTCCACTTCTACGAAAGATGATCATTTCACTCGGCTATAGCTGGCCACAACTTAAAATAGCCAACCAATTAGGATAGGTTTTAGACATGAGCGATCTTTATAAAGACCCAATTGGTACAGCTGAAGCTGCAGCAAAGGTAATTGCAGAAAAAACTGGTAAAGCAAAACATCAAGTTGCACTGGTAATGGGCTCTGGTTGGATTTCAGCAGCTGATGCACTTGGTAAACCGACGCATGAGTTTGCGGTAACTGAACTACCAGGTTTTCCTGCGCCAACAGTTGTGGGTCACGGTGGCAAGGTTAGATCTTATGAATTAGCTGGCGGAGTTAACGCCTTAGTTTTTCTTGGCCGCACACATTTTTATGAGGGTTTAGGGATGGAGCCAGTAGCACATGCAGCTCGTACAGCGGTTAAGAGCGGATGCAAAGCTGTTGTGTTAACAAATGCATGTGGTGGAATAAATACTGAATACAAAGTAGGGCAACCTGTTTTAATTAAGGATCACATCTCATTAACTGCAGCATCACCATTAATTGGTGCTGATTTTGTTGATTTAACAGATCTTTATAGCAAGCGATTACGAGAGTTGGTTAAGGCAGCCGACCCATCCTTAGCTGAAGGCGTCTATGTTCATTGGCGTGGGCCGTCATATGAGACACCAGCAGAGATTCGAATGATGCGTACATTAGGTGCAGATTTAGTTGGTATGTCCACAGTTCCTGAAGCAATTGCCGCACATGCATTGGGTGCTGAAATCCTAGGTATCTCACTCGTAACAAATGCTGCTGCAGGTGTAACTGGTGAAAAGTTAAATCATGAAGAGGTAATCGCTGCTGGAAAAGCAGCTGCAGATCGCATGGGTAAATTATTAGCCGCTGTCTTGCCTAAGTTGTGATCTCCGAAGATTTAGAGAGGCAGGTAACGGATTGGATTAACAATGATCCAGATCCAAAGACCGCAGCACAGTTACAGCAATGGCTAACTGAGGGTAATGAGAGCAAGTTAAAACAATCCTTTAATGGCTTTTTGCAATTTGGTACCGCTGGACTTCGTGGGCCAATTGGTGCCGGCCCCTCATGTATGAACCGTGCTGTGGTACGTCGAACCGCTGCCGGTATTGCGCAATTTATGAAGGAACACAATCTATCTTCGATAGTAATTGGTCGTGATGCTAGATATGGCTCAGCTGATTTTGCAATGGAGTCTGCTGAAATATTTGCAGGGGCCGGCTTTAATACCTTTCTCTTACCGAGAGAGTTGCCAACACCAGTTTTAGCATTTGCAGTTAAGTCGTTAAAGGCTGATGTTGGAGTTATGGTGACCGCTAGCCACAATCCAGCAACTGATAATGGTTACAAGGTTTACTTGGGTGGAGAGCTTTCGGGCGTAAGTTTTGCTGGCTCACAATTACTCTCACCTGTTGATAATGAGATTTCTAATTTAATTGTTAAAGCAGATTTAAATCCAAAGCGAAGTGAAAATTATCAAGTTGTTGCTGAATCGGTAATCGATGATTACATTAAATCTGTAGTTAAATTATGCACCACTTCTAATCAATTAAAGATTGTTTACACCCCGCTACACGGTGTCGGTGCTGAGGTATTTCTTAAAATCTTTAAAGAGGCTGGCTTTGCTAAACCAATCATCGTCTCTGAACAAGCAGAACCAGATCCAGATTTTCCAACTACCCCCTTCCCAAATCCAGAGGAGGTGGGTGCGATTGATTTAGCGATCGAGTATGCCAAGCGCGAAAATGCAGATCTAGTAATTGCTAATGATCCCGATGCGGATAGATGTGCGATTGCAGTTAATGACAATGGTTGGCGCATGCTTCGTGGCGATGAGGTAGGTGCGCTTATTGGTAAGTATTTACTTGATAATGGTGGTGCTAATAATCAAGTCTTTGCCAACTCGCTAGTTTCATCCTCGTTGCTGAGTAAAATTGCAAAGGGTTCTGGCATTAAATTCGCTGAAACATTAACTGGTTTCAAGTGGATATCAAAGGTTCCAGGTCTGACCTTTGGTTATGAAGAGGCGCTTGGTTACTGTATTGATCCAAAAAATGTAAATGATAAGGATGGAATCAGTGCTGGGCTATTGCTTGCCCAAATTGCTGGCGAATTAAAATCAGCTAAATCCTCGATTCCCGATTATCTAGATCAAATCGGCCAAAGGTATGGATTTCATATCACCGATCAGATCTCAATTCGCGTAAGTGATCTATCGGTGATTGATCAATTGTTAAATCAATTCAGTGCAAATCCACCAGCGAAAATAGGTGGGTTGGCCTTAATTTCAACTGAGGATTTATCTAAGTTGCAGCCCTTTCCAACCGCTGGTGTTCGATGCTTTTATGAGGATGGGGTTCGAATAATTGTGCGACCAAGTGGCACAGAGCCAAAGTTAAAGTGCTATATCGAGGTGGTTGATAAGGTCAAAGCAACAGCGCAGGCTAGATGCGCAGAGATTAAAGCTGAGCTAACCGCTACTCTGCAGAGATAGTTGCGTAAGCTGGCTTTACAATTTTTTCAATAATCTCAAGCCGCTCTTCAAATGGAATAAATGAGCTCTTTAACGCATTAACGGTAACTCGCTGTAAATCTACAAACTTCCAATCAAATGATTCAACACATTGATTCATCTCATGTGACATCGAAGTATTACTCATCAACCGATTATCGGTATTTAAGGTGATTCGAAAACGTAATTTAGCTAGCGCGCCAATTGGGTGCTCCTTGTAAGTTTTTGCAGCACCAGTTTGTAGATTAGAGGTTGGGCAAAGTTCAAGTGGAATTCGACGATCACGGACATATGAGGCCAATCGACCCAGCTTTGGAGTTGCGCCACTGAAATCAATATCATCAATAATTCGAACTCCATGACCTAACCGCTCTGCTCCACAAATTTGAATAGCCTCCCAAATTGATGGCAAGCCATACGCTTCACCGGCGTGAATTGTAAAGTGGGCATTTTCGCGACGCAGATACTCAAAGGTCTCTAATTGTTTTGTTGGTGGAAAACCATCTTCAGGACCTGCAATATCAAAACCAACAACACCTTTTTCTCGATACTTTATTACCGCTTCTGCCGCTTCCTGTGATCTACCCGCTTGGCGCATTCCGCAAAGCAAAGATTCAACTCGAATTGGGTTGCCCTCTTTCGCAGCCTCAGCCATTCCCTGTTTGTAACCCTCAATTGTTGCTTCAACAACCTGATCCATACTTAAACCTTGCTCAGTAAACAACTCAGGTGCGCCACGAACCTCTGCATAGACAACGCCATCACGAGCTAAATCAATGGCACACTCCCGGGCAATCCGAATGATTGACTCTTGGGTTTGCATTACAGCGACAGTGTGCGAAAAGGTCTCTAAGTAGCGAACTAATGAGCCGGAGTTACAAGACTCTTCAAACCATTTTCCTAGCTCAATTGGATCATGAGTTGGCAGTTTTTTATAATTAATTTTCTCGGCAATTTCAATAATACTTTGTGGGCGTAAGCCACCATCTAAGTGATCATGTAAAAGCGCCTTTGGAACTCGCTTGACCTGATCCTTACTTGGTTTATTACTTAATGACACCTATTACTCAGCCCCTTAATTAACTCGTTCTATCACCAATGGTAGGCGATTAATTTTTGCATCAATACCACCTATTGAGAATGCACCTATTAGTGCTTCCTGCGCCCGATCAAATCTATTGCTTTCATCGGTATGCAAGGTTAAAACTTTTTGACCCGCCTTAACTAAATCTCCAGGTTTTGCATGAATCTCTACGCCAGCACCTGCCTGTACCGACTCGCCCTGCTTTGAACGGCCAGCCCCTAATCGCCAGGCAGCAACTCCCACCTTCATCGCATCAAGCGTCAACAACTTTCCTTCTTGATCTGCAAAAATTTCAACCTTTTCTTTTGCAATTGGAAGTGGTGCATCATTATCGCCACCTTGCGCTGCCACCATCTTGCGCCAAGCATCCATCGCCATTCCATTTTTTAATGCAGTTGCTGGATCTACCTTTGGCTTAATTCCTACTGCATCTAGCATCTCATTAGCCAGCAATACAGTTAACTCAACAACATCAGCTGGTCCACCACCAGATAACACCTCTAATGTCTCTCGCACTTCAAGTGCATTACCAGCGGTTAAACCAAGTGGGACATCCATTGCTGTAACTAAGGCACGGGTTTTAACTCCAGCTCTCTTTCCAAGTTCAACCATTGTTCTTGCGAGCAGTCCCGCATCCTTTGGATCACTCATAAAAGCACCAGATCCAGTTTTTACATCGAGAATTAAGGCGCTCGTCCCTTCTGCAATTTTTTTACTCATGATTGAGGATGCAATAAGTGGAATAGCTTCAACGGTTGCAGTTACATCACGAAGTGCGTAAAGTTTTTTATCAGCTGGAGCAAGCCCGGCACCTGCTGCACAAATTACAGCACCGCAATCCTGTAAAACCTTTAACATTTCTGCATTACTTAAAGATGCTCGCCAACCTTTGATTGACTCCATCTTGTCTAGCGTGCCACCAGTATGACCAAGGCCGCGACCAGAAAGCTGCGGAACAGCTGCGCCGCATGCAGCGACTAATGGTGCCAATGGCAAAGTAATTTTGTCGCCAACTCCACCAGTTGAATGTTTATCTACCGTCGGCCGATCTAGCATCGACCAATTCATTTTTTCACCACTTAAAATCATCGCATCGGTCCATCTTGAGATCTCTCGATTGTTCATGCCATTTAACAAGATCGCCATCAGAAGCGCTGACATCTGTTCATCTGCGATTACACCGCGGGTGTATGCATCGATTGTCCAATCAATTTGGGCATCACTTAATTCAAACTTATCTCGCTTGGCTGAAATAATCTCAACTGCGGCAAAGGGCTCGATCACTTATTTAAATCCTCTGGTCCAAATGCCCAAGGCAGGATGTATGACATCGGCTTTGGACCATCTGGTGTCATAAGTAGCATCTCATTGCCGCCATGTTCAAATAACAATTGTCGACAGCGACCACATGGCGATAGGAAATTTCCATCACCATCTACACAAACCACCGCTATTAATCTGCCACCACCAGTTGCAGTTAATGATGAGATCAAGCCACACTCTGCGCACAAGCCAACACCGTAACTAGCGTTCTCGCTGTTGCATCCAACAACTACTCGGCCATCATCTACTAATGCTGCAACGCCAACTTTAAAGTTGGAGTAAGGAGCGTAGGCTTTTTTCATTACCTCTTTTGCAGATGTATGTAGGGAGTCCCAGTTAATTTCCATGGGATAATTCTCCTACGAAATTAAATTGTTTATTACCAGCTACTTATTTCCACGTGAATACGGAATTCCATCGGCCGCTGGGGCACGCACCCGCCCAACAACGCCAGATACAGCGATAATGGTTGCTACATAAGGAATCATCAGCATGAACTCGGATGGAATAGCAGTTCCAATTATTGAGAGATTACCCTGCAGATTATTAGCAAAACCAAAGAATAATGCAGCCATGATCGCACCCTTTGGAGTCCACTTTCCAAATATCAAACAAGCTAATGCGATAAAGCCAGCTCCGGCGGTCATCTCCTTTGAGAATGGACCAACTGCGCCAACTGTGAAGTAAGCACCACCAGTGCCAGCAACCAAGCCAGCAAACATTACATTTCTAAAACGAAGTTTATTAACATCAATTCCTACGCTATCTGCCGCAATTGGGAGTTCACCAATAGCACGAGTTCGCAAACCCCAACGGGTTTTAAATAATGCAATTTGAATAAAAATTACAAATGCGTACATCAAATAAACGATTATTGTCTGATTAAATAATGTTGGTCCAATTACTGGAATTTTGGAAAGTATAGGAATTGGAATGGTTGAGAAGCTTCCGCCAGCATTCCAAGTTTGCTCATTTGGAATTAGAAGTTTGGTGTAGAAAAATCCCGTTAAACCTAAAACCAATACATTAATTACAAAACCTAAAATAACCTGATCTACCTGGTACTTAATTGAAAAGTAAGCCAAAATTAAGGATATTAGTGCCCCTGCTAATGGTGCAACCACTAGACCCATAATTATATTTTGAGTAACGCTGGCGATTACAGCTGATACAAAAGCAGCAAATAGAAGTTGACCCTCTATTGCAATATTAATTACACCAGATTTTTCGCACAATAACCCTGACATAGAACCGAAGATCAGTGGAACCGAAAGCATAATGGCGCCTTGTAGCAAGCCCGTGAATGGAATGAACTTTCCAGCAGCCGCCCAGCATAGAAAAGCCATGATCGCGCCAAAGCCAAATAAAAACGAACCAATATTTAAACTTTTTTCTTGCCGAAAACGTAGGTAACCGATCGCAATTCCAATTGATGCAATTGTTAAAAATAGAATCGCGCCAGATCTAGAGGCAATGGTCCACTCGTTGATTAACTTCCACTCCTCACCTAAAACAAACCCGAAGGTGATCTTCTCTTGGCTCTCGGAGTTGAAGTAGAAGAGATAGAAGAAGCTAATTAGTAAAAGAGTCATAGCGATCAAGCCTCTTACTTGACGGCGCTGTTGATTACTTAGATTTTTCATTAGCCGTTCCAACCTTTAGCCGCCATCGAGCTTTGATTAATAGATTTTTTAATCCTGAAAATTCCTTTCATCAATGCTGGCGCGGCAATAAACAAAACAATTAATGCTTGAATAATTTGAACAATCTCAAGCGGAGTTCCAGTATTTGATTGCAATGTTCGGCCACCAGTTTGAAGGGCGCCAAATAAAAAGGCGGCGAGCACAGTACCAATTGGGGTTGCTTGGCCAAGTAAGGCGACGGTAATGGCATCAAAGCCGAAGGAGCCAGCTACACCGGCAGTCAATGCATATTCAGTGCCTAAAACATGGACCGCGCCACCTAGACCAGCTAGGGCGCCACAGATAAACATAGTTACAGTAGTTACAAATGGAATCGAGATACCAGCGGATTTTGCAGCGTTAGCATTTGCACCAACTGCACGGAATTTAAAGCCTAAAGTACTGCGATTCAGTAACCACCAAACCATAATTACTGCAGCTAATGAGATAAAAATACCTATATGAATTCTTTGCTCAATACCAAAAAGTTTTGGTAATTGTGCACTTGGATTTACCTCTGGCGCAATTGGATCAAAGCGCTCGGGCCGTAGAAAAGTTTTTGTTTTTAGTAACCATAAAATAAACAAGGCCGCTACATAATTAAGCATGATGGTGACAATAACTTCATGAGCACCTGTCTTTGCCTTTAACAATCCAACTACACCACCAAATAAGCCAGCAAAAATAACTCCTGTCACCAAAGCTAGGGTCACATGCAGCACTGGATTAAACTCATAACGGAATCCAATATAAGAGGCACCGATTGCACCAAATATAAATTGTCCTTGGGCGCCAATGTTAAACAACCCTGATCTAAATGCTAACGCCACCGATAAACCAGCCAAGATCAATGGTGTAGTTGTCACAATAGTCTCAGACATTGGGTAAAAACCTTGTTGCCAACCAGACTCTCGAGCTAAGTTAATATCAAATATTGAACCTTGAAAGATTGCTAAGTATGAATTCCCAATTTTGGCACCCGCTGCGGTTAAAAACTTTCCAGGTGATTTAATCTGATTCATTATCTCTGAATCGGTTAAGACCATTACAACACCGCCCAAAAAGAAGGCGGAAATAAAAGCTAGGAATGGCAATAACACTTTGCCTTGAATGCTTGCAAAGAATTTGTTTATCACTTCACACCAGCCATCATTAATCCTAATTTTTCTCTGCTTACATCTGACTTAACAATTCCAACAATCTCACCCTTGTAAATTACTGCGATCCGATCTGCTAATGCAATAACCTCATCAAGTTCAGTGCTGATTAACAAGATTGCTTTATTGGCTGCTCGCTCTGCTAATAATCGACTGTAAACAAACTCAATTGAGCCAACATCTAAGCCACGTGTTGGTTGTGAGGCTATTACTAGCTTTACCGATCTTGATAACTCTCTGGCTAAAACTACTTTTTGCTTGTTTCCTCCAGATAAAGAGGATGCGGTGTTGTAGATGCTTTGGGTGCGGACATCAAACTCTTTAATCAAACGTTGAGCATTATCTTTGATGTACCCCATATCCATCACTCCTCGTGATGCAACTGGGGTTAGATCATGAGTATCTAAGATTAAATTTTCAGCAATACTAAATGAGCCAATTAAGCCATCAAGCTCTCTTGATTCAGGTACATAGGCAATCCCAGATTGAAGAGTGTCATTTACATTTTTACCCATTATTTCAACTGAATCTAACTTGATTGAACCTGTTACATGGGGTTCTAAATTTATGATTGCTCTAGCTATCTCCGATTGACCATTACCCTGAACGCCAGCAATCGCTAATATCTCACCAGCTTTTATCTCGAGTGATAAATCCTTGACTATTTTTCGGCCAGTTGTATCAAAGATATTTAGGTTTGATATCGCAAGGATGTTGTTTCCCGCAGATACCGCAGATTTGTTTGGAATTAGATCAACATCTCGGCCAACCATCAAACTGGCAAGCTCCTCTTGAGAGGTTGTGGGCGCAACTGATCCAACAACTTTTCCGCGTCTAATAATTGTAATCTTATCTGCAACCTCTTTTACCTCACGTAATTTGTGAGTGATAAATATTATGGATCTTCCCTTAGCCCGTAAGGCACGCATCATATTCAAAAGTTCATCAGTCTCTTGTGGTGTCAAAACCGCAGTTGGTTCATCAAGAATCAAAACTTTTGCGTCATACATTAGGGCACGAATGATCTCTACCCGTTGTTGAATTCCCACCGGTATCTCTTCAATTAATGCATCTGGATCAATTTCAAATTTAAATTCATCTGCGATCTCTTTAATCTTTGATTTCGCTTGATCAAGGGTCAAAAATCCGCGCTTTGTTTGTTCATGCCCTAAGACAATATTTTCGGCAACTGTAAAAACTGGCACCAACATAAAGTGTTGATGCACCATGCCAATTCCTAGATTAAGGGCATCAGCTGGTTGCAAAATCTTTACCAATTTTTCATCAATTGAAATACTGCCAGAGTCTGGCTGTAACAAGCCGTAGACAATATTCATTAAGGTGGATTTGCCAGCACCATTTTCGCCAAGAATCGCGTGGATCTCACCATCTGCAACCTTTAAATCTATTGCATCATTAGCTACAAAGGTTCCAAAAGATTTGGTTATACCTTTTAGCTCTAATGACATTTCATCTCCTATTAATTTGCAGTTAAATAGAAACTGGGTGAGTTAGAAATCTAACTCACCCAGCGATACTACTGATTGATCAACTTTTAGTCGATCAATTAACTGACTGGAACCCAGCCGCCTGCAATATCTACTGCTAATTCCCTTACCTCTTTTTGAAGTGATGCAGGAATCTTGTTTCGCCATGAAGGTGTGATCACATAACCAACACCTCTATTTTTTAAAGTTCCAACATACTGTCTATTAGAGAACTTGCCATCAAAGGCCTCTTTCACAGTTGCTAGAACACCTTCATTAAGACCCTTTAGAACAGAGACTGGAGTAACGGATGCAAACTGTGCGCCCGTTCCCATCACTGCTGAGTCAACCCAAATTACATTGGACTTCTTAGTCTTAAGGCTGTTTGCTGCAGTAGTTGCCTGTAATCCACCAGCAACTGGGAAAATTATGTCCGCTCCTTGTTGCTCAAATGCAACTGAGGTAGCAAGTGCTTTGGTGGTGTCAACAAATGAGCCGAGGAAGGTACCGGTCTTAGTTGCAGTATTCCAACCTAGAACCTGAACATTCTTGCTCTTTACATCGTTGTAGTACTCAACACCTCTTGCAAAGCCATCCATGAAGATGGATACAGTTGGAAGTTGAATTCCGCCGTATGTTGCGACCTTACCGGTCTTTGACATACCAGCTGCGAGGTAACCAATCAAGAATGAGTTCTCATTTGTCTTGAAGGTAATTCCCTTTACATTTGCTGCACCTGAACCAACATCAACTATTGCATACTTGATGCCAGGGTTTGCTGCTGCAGAGGCGGTGATTGCATCACCTAAGGTAAAGCCAACACCGATAATTAAAGTACATTTCTTATCTACAAAGCTCTTTAGATTTGGTACGTAATCTGCAGGAGACTTAGCAGGTAAGTACTCAACAGATGATGCAAAGCCACGTGATCTAGCAGCTAATGCACCTGCGTATGAGGTTTGGTTAAATGATTTATCGTTGATGCCGCCAGTATCTAGCGCAACACAAACTTTTTGCTTAGTTCCGGCTGCTTGTGCAGCTGGAGCAACAACAACGCCAGCAACAAGAGTTGATGCGGCGATGATGCTTAAAACAGTTAGTTTCTTGCTCAATTGGCCCTCCTAGGTAGGGTGTATAGGTTGTGGGCTGACCCTATATGGAAGATGGAAATGATCTGACGCAACGCCCAAAATGAATTATTACCTTTTGGTTTCTCAGTAGTAAACCCTAAATTAAGAGTTTAAAGTTTCATGCGGAGAAGCAGCAATTACGGCTTAATTCTCCCAGATTTAACAGCTGTTGCAATCGCCTGGACCCGCGAAGGAAGTTTTTTGCCGGTGATTAAAGCCACTGAAAGCCCGCCCTGGTTGATGCCATACCTTCGACCATAAATGCCTTTATCTGCATCCAAAATATCTAAGATATTTTTATTAGCTAACTCAGTTGCGATCATCTGCTCAACTACAAAGTCATACCTCTTCTTAATAACTAAGTACTGATTCTTCTTTCCGGCAGAGATATTTAAGAAGAATTGATCAGGTAGTACACCTGAAATTAATGCTCTTCTGCCTCGATTATTTAAACCTGCAACAGTGGAGATAACCAGATCAGATTTACTCCAGGTTGAAAACACTTGATCATTGCCGGTTAGAACTAATGCCCGAATATCTTCACCGCTTGATTGATCAATCAAGGCGCTGCTTACCCTGATCTTTGTATTGATACTCCTTGCGCCTCTAGTAAATACGGCAAGATTTACAGTTGCTAATGAATCGTTCTTGTCAGCGATAAAGGCAATTCTCCCACTCTTTGAAGCTGCGGCAAGCGCAGCACCAGCGATGTAGATACCTTGAGAGAGATCAAAGGAGAGATTTGAAACGTTGGTAAGTGCAACTGATTGATCATCGATGATGGCAAACTGAGTGTTTGGGTACTCATTTGCAATACGTCTTACCGTATCCGCATAAGCTGCACCAATACAGATTATTAACTTGTAATTATTTTTTGCTAGAAATCTAACCCTAGTAATGCGATCACCCAATGTGCCATTGGTGATCTGTTCTCGAATATCTAGTGGATTGAGATTATTCCTTTTAATCGCCCTTGCAATTCCCAGTGCGGCAAGATCATTGGCGCCATTATCGCCACGACCACCCTCTGCATAGACGATTGCAATTTTGATTGGTGTCGCTTGTGCGGAGTTAATTGGCGAAAGTAAAGAGAGAAAAAGTATAAGGCTGAAAAAAACTTTTTGAGCTGGCCTAGCCATTTGAGATCAGACCTAAAGCTGCATATGTATCAGCTAATGTCTTGCTTGCAACCGCATCGGCCTTTTCCGCACCACTCTTGAGGATCTGAAGAAGTTGTGCCTTATCACCCATTAACTCCTCAGTTTTTTTACGGATTGGATCAAGAGCTGCAATTACAACCTCAGCTACTGAAACCTTGAAATCACCATAACCTTTACCAGCAAACTCGGCCTCTAAATCGGCGATAGATTTTCCAGAAAAAGCAGAGTGAATTGTAAGTAAGTTTGAGATTCCACTCTTTTCAACTGGATCAAACTTAACCTCACGGCCGGTATCTGTCACAGAGGATTTAAACTTTTTCAAAGTAATGTCTGGAGTATCTAGTAATTCAATTACTCCAGCCATTGAGTTAGCAGATTTGCTCATCTTGGCGGTTGGTTCTTGTAGATCATTGATCTTTGCCATTGATTTAATAATGTGCGCCTCTGGAATTGTGAAAACCTCTTGATACTTACTATTAAAACGTTGTCCTAAATCTCTGGTTAACTCAATGTGTTGCCGTTGATCCTCTCCGACTGGCACATTATTAGCTTGATACAACAAAATATCTGCAGCTTGTAAAATTGGGTAGGTAAATAAACCAACATTTGTTCGATCTGTGCCGCCCTTTTGTGATTTATCTTTAAATTGTGTCATTCGACCCGCTTCACCAAAGCCGGTTAAACATTCAAGCACCCAAGCTAATTGGTTATGTGCTGGAACATGAGATTGCACAAATAAGGTACATAACTTTGGATCAACCCCGACTGCAATTAATTGAGCAGCGGAGAGGAGTGTTCGCTTTGATAATAACTTTGGATCAGTTTCAACAGTTAAGGCGTGCAGATCTACAACGCAGTAAAAAGCATCATGGCTTTGTTGTAGATCAACCCATTGCTTAATCGCACCTAAGTAATTACCAAGATGAAATGAGTCATGGGTCGGTTGGATTCCAGATAAAACCCGTTTCTTAGACATTGTTAAATCTCATCTCGAGCGACTAAAACTTTACCTACCCGTTTGCCACTCATGGAAATAATTGTAAATCGAGCACCATTTACTCGAACAACATCATGTTCAACTGCGATTCTTCCTAAGAAGTACATTATGAAACCACTTAATGTTTCGTAAGGTCCCTCTGGCAGTGAAACACCGATGCTCTCCTGTAACTCCTCTAGTGAAATCAGGCCATCAAGCTCTAGATCACCGGTACGTGGTGAAACCTCAATCTCACCTTCATGTGAATCATACTCATCATGTATCTCACCAATTAAACACTCAACTAAATCTTCTAGTGTCACAATTCCATCGGTACCGCCGTACTCATCCAACACAATTGCAATATGTTGACGTTTAGATCGCATCTCTGTCAGTGCTGGTAAAACTCCCTTTGTACCAGGCAGAAATTGAACACTGCGAACTAGTTCGATAATTGTGATCTCAGAGTCATCTAACTTTGGATTTAGTAAATCACGCACATGTAAAAAGCCAATTACCTCATCGCTAGTACCCCGAATTACCGGATATCGAGAGTGGGTCATTTCTACTGCAATTTTGCGAGCTTGTGCAATCGGTAACGAGGCATCGAGAAAATCAACCTCGGTGCGGGGCACCATCACCTCATGAATTAATCGATCACTTGCATTAAATACCTCTTCAACAATCTCGCGCTCCTCTACTGTCAGCTCGGAGTGACCAGATACTAAATCCATTAACTCTGCTTCTGAGATTTGATCCTTAATACTCTTTGAATCAACACCGAAGAGTCGAACAATCATGTTGGTTGAATGTGAAAGCAGCCAAATGATCGGGGCAAAAAACTTTGCAACTAGATCAATGATGTTTGAAGAGGCGAGCGCAATTGGTTCAGCACGATGCAATGCAAGCCGCTTTGGCACTAACTCACCAAATACCAAAGAGATATAAGCAATCACCAAGGTTATTCCAACTAGAGAGATAATCTCACTTGCACTTTGGGAGATACCAATATCAACTAGCTCTGGAATTACATACTTACCTAATTGTTCTGCGCCTAAAGCGGCGGATAAAAATCCACAAAGGGTCACGCCGATTTGGACAGCAGCTAAAAAGCGATTTGGGTTCTTTGTTAAAAAGGCTACTTTGGCCCCACGTTTACCGCGAAGTGAGATCTGTTTGACCTGACTATCTCTCAGGGAGATCAGGGCGATTTCCGCGGCCACGAAAAAAGCGCCCAGCCCAATTAGGCCAAGGACGATTGCAATACTTTTCAAAAGCTCGTAAGCCATATCTCTAATGGTATCGGGGATGAACCGCCTCAGGCCCACCTGCTGAGACAGCGCTCGAGCCCCTTCACATTTTCCCGTTAAGTGTCGTAACCTTTGCCAACTCTCACAACCGTGAGACCTTCATCCAACGGATCGTCGGGCACGTACCTGCCCGGAGAAGGAGTAAAGAAATGGCATCAGTTGTCTTTGATAAGGCATCCCGAATCTACCCAGGAACTACAAAACCTGCAGTAGATCAATTAGATCTCACAGTAAATGATGGTGAGTTCTTAGTTCTAGTTGGTCCATCTGGTTGCGGTAAATCAACATCACTTCGTATGTTGGCCGGATTAGAGGAGATTGATACTGGATCAATTCGTATTGGCGATAAGGATGTAACAAATGTTGCACCTAAAGATCGTGATATCGCGATGGTATTCCAGTCCTACGCACTTTATCCTCACATGTCAGTTGCCGAGAATATGGGCTTCGCGCTAAAGATTGCTGGCATTGATAAGACAGAGCGTGATCGTCGCGTAACTGAAGCGGCAAAATTATTAGATTTAGTAGATTACCTAGATCGCAAACCAAAGGCGTTATCAGGTGGTCAACGTCAACGTGTTGCTATGGGTCGTGCGATTGTTCGCGAGCCACAGGTCTTCCTAATGGATGAGCCATTATCAAACCTTGATGCAAAGTTACGTGTTGCTACACGTACTCAAATTGCAGCTCTACAACATCGTTTAGGCATTACAACTGTTTATGTAACACATGATCAGGTCGAGGCTATGACTATGGGAGATCGCGTAGCAGTTCTAAAAGATGGTTTGCTACAACAGGTTGATACACCTCGTAATCTTTACGAAAAACCACAAAATGCTTTCGTAGCTGGCTTTATTGGTTCACCAGCAATGAATCTGCTTACCGCACCAGTCTCTGGTGGCAAGGCGATGCTTGGTGGACTTGCAATTGCAGTTCCTGGATCAGCTGGCGCATCTGTCACAGTGGGTGTTCGTCCAGAAGGTTTTGCACCATCATCAACTGGCTTTGAGGTTGCAGTTGAGGTTGTTGAAGAGCTTGGTGCAGATGCATTTGTTTACGGAAAGCCGGTTGATAAGGCGTTGAAGTTTGCGAATGCTAGCGATGAGCTTGGTCAAGTAATTGTTCGATGGGATCCAAAGAGCCCACCTAAGGTTGGACAAACTGTAACTGTTACAGCAAATCCAGATGCGGTTCACCTATTTGATGCAACTTCAGGTAAGCGCCTAAATTAAGTAAGAAGTAAAAAAGGCCCACTCAAATTGAGTGGGCCTTTTTATTTAAGCAATCTAAGCCATTGCCCTCTTTAAATTCTCATCAATTGAGGCTAAGAACTCTTGGGTATTTTGCCAAGGTGCATCATTGCTGATTAGTAAAGCAAGATCCTTTGTCATTTTTCCACTTTCAACGGTTTCAATACAGATTCGCTCTAAACTCTTCGCGAACTCTGCAACCTTTGGTGTCTTATCTAATTTAGCGCGGTGTTCTAATCCTTGCGTCCATGCAAAGATCGATGCAATTGGATTTGTTGATGTGGCCTTGCCAGCTTGGTGGTCACGGAAATGGCGGGTAACTGTGCCGTGCGCAGCTTCTGCTTCAACAGTGCGACCATCTGGTGACAATAAAACTGAGGTCATTAAACCAAGTGAGCCATAACCTTGCGCGACCGTATCTGATTGCACATCTCCATCGTAATTCTTACAAGCCCAGATATAACCGCCCTCCCAGCGAAGTGAGGTAGCAACCATGTCATCAATTAATCGGTGGTCGTACTCAAGATTTGCTTTTTCAAATTGAGCTTTAAACTCCTTCTCAAAGACTTCAGCGAAGATATCTTTAAAGCGACCATCATAAGCTTTAAGAATTGTGTTTTTAGTTGATAAGAAGACTGGGTAATTTCTTGCCAAACCATAATTAAATGAAGCACGAGCAAAGTCACGGATAGAATCATCTAGGTTATACATAGCCATCGCCACACCTGATGATGGGAAATCAAAGACATTAAACTCCATTGGCTTTGAGCCATCTGTTGGTGTGAAGGTGACAGTTAACTTTCCTGGACCAGGCACTAGAAAATCTGTGGCTTTGTATTGATCACCAAATGCGTGACGACCAATCACAATTGGTTTGGTCCAGTGTGGAACTAACCTAGGTACATTTTTAATGATAATTGGTTCACGGAAAATTACGCCACCTAAAATATTGCGGATCGTGCCATTTGGCGATTTCCACATCTGCTTTAAGTTGAACTCTTTTACGCGAGCCTCATCTGGGGTAATAGTTGCGCATTTAACACCCACGCCATGCTTTTGAATAGCATGCGCTGAATCAATTGTTACCTGATCATTTGTGGCATCACGATGCTCGATGCCAAGATCGTAATACTCAAGATTTATATCAAGGTAAGGCAGGATTAATGAATCTTTAATAAATTTCCAGATGATTCTGGTCATCTCATCGCCATCTAGTTCAACAACGGTGCCTTCGACCTTGATCTTATTCATCTATTCCCTTTTCTCTAATTTGCGTTTTTTGTTAAAGATAAATCTCTTAAAGAGTCTGTACATCCGCCTGTTTAGCGCGCACCGCTTCAGCTGCCACCTTTAAAGAGGCGAGCTCATCAGTGGTTAAATCTGTTTCGACAACTTTAATAACACCACTCTTACCAATTGATGCTTCCACACCAAGGTAAACCCCGCTGATTCCATACTGGCCATCAACCCAGGCACAGACCGGCATCACCGCTTTTGAATCCTCGATTACCGCTTTAGCCATTCTGGCTGCAGCAGCTGAGGGTGCGTAGTAAGCAGATCCAGTTTTCAATAAGCCAACAATTTCAGCGCCTCCATTACGTGTTCGATCTACTAAATCTGCAATCTCATCAGCTTTTAAAATATCTGAAAGTGGCTTGCCATTTACAGTACATCGACTTGGAACCGGCACCATAGTTTCACCATGTGAACCTAGGGTTAATGTCTTTACCGCCGAAATTGGAACTCCAACCTTCTCTGCTACAAAGTTGGTAAAGCGAGCTGTATCTAACATGCCAGCTTGCCCCATAACTCTATTTTGTGGAAAGTTAGTTGCAATCTGAGCAAGTGCGGTCATCTCATCTAGCGGATTTGAAACCACAATGATTACTGCATTTGGTGAATGCTTTGCAATGTTTTCAGCAACACCTCGAACAATTCCTGCGTTTACTCCAATTAAATCCATTCGGCTCATGCCTGGCTTGCGTGGTAATCCAGCTGTAATTACAACAACATCGGAGTTTGCAGTTTTTTCATAGCCACCGCCTTCAGCGGTAGTTGTTGCACCAATAACCTTTGTTTCAAATCCTTCAACAGAACGGGATTGATTAATATCTAATGCCAAGCCTTCAGGCTTTCCTTCAACGATGTCAGTCAAAACAACAGTTTCAAATATGTCGTATTCGGCTAATCGAAGGGCGGTAGTTGATCCATAAAATCCAGCGCCAACAACAGTTACTTTTCCAGATCTGCTCATTTAATCTCCTAAGTTCGGGCGCAATATTACCGAGCATCTGGCAGTGATAATGCCAAGATAAATAGCAGTGCACAGATCGTGATCGGTAACACTAGCTCAATACCTCGCTTGACCTGAGATTGTGAGTATCTAGCCAAGATAAAGATGCTGGCACTCAGGGAGATGATGATTGATCCAGTTCGAACAGCTCCGCTAACGCCAATTACAACCCCAATTAGAACAGCAACCAATGCAAATCTACGGATCTGATCTAATGTAAAACTCTCTCTCATGGCTGCGCTAACTCGAGCAGATTACTTAACAACATCGCCCTAGTCATTGGTCCGACTCCACCTGGCATAGGAGCAAAGTATGAAGCCACACCAATGATTGATGGATCAACATCCCCAAGCAGTTGTGCATCCTGTCTAGTAATTCCAACATCGATCACAACCGCACCTGACTTAATCATCGATGGCTTTACAAATTGTGGTTTTCCAATTGCAGCAATCACGACATCTGCACTCTTTAACAACTCTGCTAAGTTTTTAGTAGCTGAATGCGCCACCGTAACTGTTGCATTAACCGCCTTTTGAGATAACAATATTGAAAGTGGTCTACCGACTGTGGTTCCGCGTCCAACAATTAATACAGATTTCCCACTTAAATCAATTTTATGCTCAGTTAACAATCTAAGGATTGCTTTTGGCGTGCATGGCACAATAGTTTTTGAGTCCAACACCAATCGACCTAAATTGTTAGGATGCAAACCATCAGCATCTTTCATTGGATCTACCGCTGCTAAAACTTTTTGCGCATCTACTGCAGCTGGCAGTGGCAGCTGAACAATAAATCCAGTGCAGCTGTCATCATTATTTAATTGAGCTACCGCCGCCAAAATCTCAGCTTCACTAGCGGTTTGCGGCAGATCTATTCTCATTGAAGCTATTCCAACCTCTGCGCAATCTCGATGCTTACCCGCAACATATGAAAGTGAACCCGGATCGGTACCAACCAAGATAGTACCCAGCCCTGGTTGTTTAGGTAATTTTTTAACCTGTAATGCAATCTCGCCCTTGATCCTAAGTGCTAACGCCTTACCATCCAATATTTGCGCACTCATGAGTCAACTCTACCTTTTCTCCTGAGCACCTTGATTAACTTTGGAAGGAGGATTTGAATTAGTAAAACTAGAATCAATTGAGCAGTGATGATCAAGCAGGCGGTGGCAATATTCACGCCAACCGGCGACATATTTGCAGTTATCAATGATCCAGAGCTAAGCGCACTCAAACCAGCAAAGCCACCAATTGAGATTACGAAAAACCGCAAAATGCTCTGTTTTTTAATCTTAATAAAAGCTGTTGATTTCATAAGGTATTTTATATTTAGCCAGCCAAAGATAAAGATAAAGATGGTTGGAGCGATCAACCATGGAATCTCACCAGCTGGCAAAGCTGCTAGCACTGGAATTGCCGGAATTTCCCGTAGAGAGAAAATTAATGGTGAAATCTCAGTATTTGTACCTAAAAATATACCTGCGCCAAATATATAACTTAGGGTGGCAATAAAAATATTTGGTAAGTATGCCAATTGTAAAAACAGCAGTAATGAACCGCCAATTATACCTGGCTGCAGTACGACAGTTAAATTCTTGGCGGTTTCAAAATTGATTGCTAATGCGGTTGTAAATAGTAATCCAGCCAAACCCAACATAATCAAGAATAGATAAATTGGAAGTTTTAAAGCCTTGCCTGCCTTTAATGAAAATATAGCCAAAACAACAACAGCTAGAACTGTCACGGGTCCGCGCTTCCAATCAATACTGGCTTGGGCATTTCCGCCGATCAATGCCAAAACACAATAAATAATTAAGTACCAAAGTAAAAAGTAGGTTCTGGTGGATTTTCCATCACCAACTCGTTCAACCGATCTGCGATAGCCAATTCGAATTGCAAGTACCGGTAACAGTAGGGCGCCTAATGGCAGCAATGAAAGGTAGCCAGTAATCGCTTCACCTGAAATATTAAATGGGGTTAGATGGGCGCCGAGCCAAAGCCAGAGTGCGGCTCGAATTGGATCAGATGTACTTCCTGATGTACTACCCGCGGTTGCCCAAGCAAATAAGGTAATGAATGCGAGCGGAAACAAAATTAAGGTGATTGATCTAATTACCTGTTGGAGCGTTACCGTTATTGTACGCGCTGCCAACATTGAACCCCTATCTGCTTTTGTTACCCATTCAAAATCTTGCGCATCAAGTTAGCGGTTTCACTTGGTGTTTTACCAACCGCAACACCGACCGCCTCTAAAGCTTCTTTCTTCGCCGCTGCAGTTCCAGATGATCCAGAAACAATTGCACCTGCATGTCCCATAGTTTTGCCCTCGGGTGCGGTAAATCCAGCTACATATCCAACTACTGGCTTTGTTACATACTCTTTAATAAATGCCGCTGCTCGTTCTTCCGCATCGCCACCAATTTCACCGATCATGACAATCGCCTCTGTTTCAGGATCATCTTGAAAAGCGCGCAAGCAATCAATGTGTGTTGTTCCGATAATTGGATCACCACCGATGCCAACTGCAGTTGTAAAACCAAAATCACGTAGCTCGTACATCATCTGATAGGTCAATGTGCCAGATTTAGAAACTAAGCCAATCTTTCCGGGGCCGGTGATATCAGATGGAATAATTCCTATGTTTGATTTTCCAGGGCTAATAATTCCTGGACAGTTAGGACCCAAAATTCGAGTGGTGCCTTTACTTTCTGCATAAGCATAAAAGGCTGCCGCATCATGCACTGGAATTCCTTCAGTGATCACCACTACAAATGGCATCTTTGCATCGACAGCATCAATTACCGCAGCCTTAGCAAATTTAGGTGGCACAAAAACTACAGATGCATTTGCACCAGTTGCCGCCATTGCTTCAGCTACTGAGTTAAAGACTGGAATTTGTACGCCATCCATATCTACCGATTGGCCACCTTTGCCAGGTGTTACGCCACCAACAATCTTGGTACCAGCCTTTAGCATTCGCTTGGTGTGCTTAGTGCCTTCAGAGCCAGTCATGCCCTGCACAATGACCTTACTGTTTTCATTAATAAAAATCGCCATTACTTTGCCGCCAACTCTGCTGCCTTAGCCGCTGCGCCATCCATGGTGTCTAATTGTTGAACAAGTGGGTGTGCAGCATCATTAAGAATCTTGCGGCCCTCAATTACATTATTGCCATCAAGTCGAACCACAATTGGTTTGGTTGCCTTGCTGCCTAAAATTTCTAATGCTTGTACGATGCCATTAGCCACCGCATCACATGCAGTTATGCCACCAAATACATTTACAA
>CAZVNE010000001.1:95541-138131 GCA_964628535.1 uncultured Candidatus Nanopelagicus sp.
TGATTCATGTTTTGGTTGTCTAAATCCAGCGTTCTCATCCAATGTTACTTTGCCATCGAGAGCTACTACTTTGCCATCCTCTGTTTTAACCAGTGGATTGATCTCCATTAATGTGGCATCTTCTGCAACAAATGCTGCCCATAATTTAATTAAGACATCAGCTACCTGCTCCTGCACATCGGCTGGAAATTGGCCACTCTTTGCAATCTCTAATGCTTTTGCTTTATCTATTCCTTTATTTGGATCAATTCCAACTCGAGCTAACTTCTCTGGCGTCTTATGTGCAACCTCTTCGATCTCCATACCACCGGCAACAGATGCCATCACTAAAAAGTTTCGATTGGCGCGATCCAATAAAATTGCCATGTAGTACTCGGCAGCAATAGGTGCAGCTTGAGCGATCATTACTTGATGAACGGTGTGGCCTTTAATATCCATTCCTAAAATTGCTTTTGCTTTCTCCTTGGCATCCGCTGCATTTTCAGCAAGCTTTACACCGCCCGCCTTGCCGCGCCCGCCAATCTTCACCTGTGCTTTAACAACAACCTTGCCGCCCATTTTCGCTGCAGCTGCTTCAGCCGCTTCTGGAGTTGCGGCAACCGCACCGGCTAAAACCGGAATTTGATGGGCTTCAAATAAATCGCGCGCTTGATACTCAAATAAATCCACGGCGTGATCTTAATGAAAAAAGTTAAATATTTATAATTTCTCGACTGGTGCATACCGAAGAAGTAAGCGTTTCTCACCAAATGAGCCAAAATCAATAGTTGCTTCGGCTCGATCACCTTCACCGGTAACGGCTACAACTGTGCCTAAACCAAATGTGTCATGAGACACTCGTTCGCCAATCTCTAGCTTCATTGTGTTGCTAGAACTTTTTCCAGTTGCTCTTGGAGCGGCAAAGCTTCGATTTCGGCTAACTGTACTTTTTATTGGTGAACTTTTTTCAGCAACCTCATTCCATTCAATAACTGAATCTGGAATCTCTGATAAAAATCTTGATGGTGGGTTGTAATTTGGTGCACCCCATGCTGAGCGATACTCCGCTCTAGTAATAAATAAATTTTCACGCGCTCTAGTTAAACCAACATAAGCAAGTCGTCGCTCCTCTTGTAGCTCCTCTGGATCGCCAAGTGTGCGCGAGTGTGGAAATACTCCCTCCTCCATGCCGGTTAAGAAAACAGTTGGAAACTCTAATCCTTTAGCGGTGTGCAATGTCATCATGGTTACTACCCCACCATGATCTTCACCATCTGGTATTTGATCTGCATCTGCAACCAGTGAAACATCCTCAAGGAAGCCAAGTAGTGAGATCTCTTCACCCTCATCTACCTCACCTTCCTCATACTCAGTTGCAACTGCAACTAGCTCTTCCAAGTTTTCTACTCGCACCTCATCTTGTGGATCAATACTTTCCGTCAGCTCTGCTAATAAACCAGATTGTTCAAGCACTGCTTGAGCAATTACAGATGGTCTGGTCTTGGCCTCTACTAAGGTTTGAAGAGATTGAATTAACTTAACAAACTCAATAATTGACGCGCTAGCACGTGCGGCAATCTCTTGATTTTTCTCTACCTGACAAAGTGATTGCCAGAAGCTTAGATTGTTAGTAGTTGCATGCAGATCAATTAAATCTAAGGCGCGATCACCAATTCCTCGTTTTGGCGTATTGATAATTCGTCGCAGTGAAACCTCATCCTCTGGATTTACTAGAACTCGCAAGTAAGCGAGAAAATCCTTAACCTCACGTCTCTCATAAAATCGAACTCCGCCAACTACTTTGTATGCAAGTGAGCTACGAAGAAAAACCTCTTCAAATACTCGAGATTGTGCATTGGTTCGATAAAAGATGGCGGTATCTCCTGGATTTGATTTACCAAGATCTTGCAACTTAGCAATCTCATTAACTACGAATTGCGCCTCATCATGTTCACTCTCTGCAACATAGCCAACAATGGTTGCGCCAGAGCCCGCCTCTGACCAAAGATTTTTCTCTTTCCGATTCTCATTGTTTGAGATAACTGCATTTGCCGCAGAAAGAATGTTTTGGGTGGACCGATAATTTTGTTCAAGCAAAATTGTTTTAGCATCTGGATAATCTGCTTCAAACTGCATAATATTTCTAATATTTGCACCACGAAATGCGTAGATTGATTGATCAGCATCGCCCACTACGCAAAGTTCGGCAAGGGCAAATCCATCTCGAACATCTCCAACCAACTCTTTAATTAAGATGTATTGCGCATGGTTGGTATCTTGATACTCATCAACCAAAATATGACGAAAGCGTGAGCGGTACTTTGCTCTGGACTCTGGATGGCGTTGTAGTACCTCAACTGTTTTTGAGATTAAATCATCAAAATCCATTGAGTTCGCACCGATTAACCGTTTTTGATAAACACTGTAAATATCAGCAACAATTTGATCAAATTGATTTTTACTTTGATTTAAAAAATCAGCTGGTCCCATTAACTCATTTTTGGCAGAGGAGATAATTGATTGCACAGCGCGTGGAGCGTAGCGTTTGGCATCTAAATTCATATCGCGCATTACTAAGGTAATCAATCGCAAGGAATCACTTTGATCATAAATAGTAAATGAGTTTGAGTAACCAAGAAGCTGCGCCTCTTTCCGCAAAATTCGAACACAAGCTGAGTGAAAGGTTGATACCCACATACTTCTGGCGCGATCACCAACTAGCTCTGCTACTCGCTCCTTCATCTCACCAGCTGCTTTATTAGTAAAGGTAATTGCAAGGACTTCATAAGGTGCCACATTGCGCTCTGCTAACAAGTAGGCAATGCGACGAGTTAACACTCTAGTTTTTCCAGATCCAGCGCCAGCTACCACTAATAATGGAGAGCCGATATGGGTAACTGCCGCTAATTGTTGTGGATTTAGACCACCAGTTAAATGATCGTTTAGCGGATCTGATTGTGCGGACAT
Source organism: uncultured Candidatus Nanopelagicus sp. (assembly GCA_964628535.1). GTDB lineage: Bacteria > Actinomycetota > Actinomycetes > Nanopelagicales > Nanopelagicaceae > Nanopelagicus. Next base: position 98,488 of record CAZVNE010000001.1, read on the forward strand.
ATCCATAATCCTATCTTCGGTTCTGACACTTCAATGGGTGCGGTAATCTTTCGCAAATGGAACCAATTGCCGATAGTGAGATTGAGCGGATTTTAGTTGTAACCGCTCACCCAGACGATTGTGATTTTGGCGCAGCTGGAACAATTGCGAAGTGGAGCGCTGCTGGAATTAAGGTCTCCTACTGTATCTGTACAAATGGTGACCAAGGTGGTGAGGATCCATCTGTACCGCGGGATGAGATGCCAAAAATTCGCCAACGTGAACAACGTGATGCTGGAAAAGTTGTTGGTGTTGAAGATATTACCTTTTTAAATTACCGAGATGGTTGGCTGGCACCAACAATTGAATTGCGAAAAGATATTGTTCGCCAAATTCGTATTACCCGGCCGCAGCGGATGTTGATTCAATCCCCCGATCGCAATTGGGATCGATTATTTGCATCTCATCCAGATCACATGGCAGCTGGCGAAGCGGCGATCCAAGCGGTCTATCCAGACTCTCGAAATCCATTTGCATTTGAGGATTTACTTAAGGATGAAGGGTTAGAGCCGTGGCGCGTGCAAGAGGTTTGGGTCATGTCTACCCAAAACCCAGATCACTTTGTTGATATCACAGATGTTTTTGATAAAAAGATGAAAGCGTTAGATGCTCATGTTAGCCAGACTGCACACAATCCAGATTTAGAAAAGATGGTTCGTGAATGGGGCGAGAAAAATGCGGCAGCAAACAATCTAGCTGAAGGCAGAATTGCTGAAGTATTTAAGATTATTAATACAAATTAACGAATAGTTGCTTTTTCAATTGCAATTTTAACTTTAGGCCTACCAACCTCGCTGCCATCAGTAGGTCCACTTGCCACTACAGCTCTTACAATCTCTAGCCCCTTAGTAACCCTGCCCCAGATTGTGTAATAGGGGTCAAGAGTGGTGTTCTCGGCCATAATAAAGAATTGAGAGCCATTGGTATTTCTATTGATTACTTCACCATTCTCTAGTCGCGTTGAGTTAGCCATTGCAACAGTACCTGCCGGATAATTATTCATTACCGGTTTTGGTAAGTTTTCATCATTAAATTGAAATGCTGGACCACCGTAACCAGAATCAGTTGGATCTCCACACTGTAAAAGTGCTGCGGTTGGTGACTTAATCATTCGATGACAAACTGATTGGTCATAAAACTTCGCACTAACCAAGCCAGTAAGCATTGAAATTGTTACAGGTGCTTTTTTGGCAAATGTTTCAATCACAATGTCGCCACAGTTAGTGGATAATGTAATTACCTTATTTTTATTGAATTTCTGTAATTTTGGGGTTGCCACTTTTATCTCGCGATGACCAACCGCCTTTGTTTGTTTGCATACAACTTTAACCTCATTTTTATTTGCTACTGACTTAGTAGATGGCCTTGGCGCTGCGGACGCAACATTGACCAATAAGGATGAGGCGAGAAATACCACAACACTTACTGCGGTAATTTTTCGAGTGGATTTCATGGCTAAAGTTTAAATGAAAATTTTAGAGAAAATACCAATCTGACCTGATAAAGGCATTTACAAGCAATACTTTAAGTTGGTTTTAAGGTTGAACAACTATCTCTACTCGTTGAAATTCCTTTAAATCTGAGTAGCCAGTGGTGGCCATTGATCGACGCAGGGCGCCAAATAAATTCATCGTGCCATCTGATGTATGTGATGGTCCAATTAATAATTGCTCGAGTGAGCCAACTGTTCCAACATGAACGCGATTTCCTCTTGGTAATTGTGCATGGTGGGCTTCTAATCCCCAGTGCCAACCCTTTCCAGGTGCTTGTGTAGAACGGGCAAGTGGTGATCCCATCATCACAGCATCTGCACCACATGCGATAGCTTTTGCAATCTCACCACTGTTACCAACAGATCCATCAGCAATTACATGAACATAACGGCCACCAGACTCTTCTAAGTACTCGCGGCGAGCTGATGCCACCTCTGCAACAGCAGATGCCATTGGAACTGAGATTCCCAAAACAGTTTTTGTCGTGTGCGCTGAGCCGCCACCAAAACCAACTAAGACTCCTGCTGCACCAGATCGCATTAAATGAAGTGCGCCTTGTGCAGTTGCTACCCCCCCAACAATTACGGGTACATCAAGTTCGTAGATGAATTTCTTCAAATTAAGTGGAGCGGTCGCTGCTGATACATGCTCTGCTGAAACTGTAGTTCCGCGAATTACAAATATATCTACTCCCGCTTTAATTACCGCTTCATGAAACTCTGCGGTGCGTTGTGGTGATAGTGCGCCAGCAACTGTCACACCCGCCTCTCTAATCTGGGCAATTCGCTCTTTAATTAATGTAGGTTGAATTGGTGCGGCGTAAATCTCCTGCATCTTTTTAATTGCTTGATCCTCAGATAACTTAGCCATCTCAACTAACTTCTTTTCAGCATCCTCATACCTAGTCCAAATACCTTCTAGATTTAAAACACCTAAGCCGCCTGCTTTGCCAATCTCAATTGCAGTTTGTGGAGACACAACTGAATCCATGGGTGCTGCTAAAAATGGTAATTCAAATTTATATGCATCAATTTGCCATGTGATCGAAACCTCATGTGGGTCGCGGGTTCGTCTGCTTGGGACTATCGCAATCTCATCAAATGAGTATGCGGCGCGAGCGCGTTTACCAGGGCCGATTTCAATTTCAGACACGTGCCTAAGAGTATCGGGAATAAAGCGCCGGCCATAAAGGTTGTTCCATTCATGAGTGAGAATTCAAAGGCTCTACGGCCGATCGCCTCTTCCTGGGAGTGGCAATTCTCTGCTGCCTGTAAGGATCTGCCATCAGAAACATTTTTTCATCCAGATGGAGAGCGTGGGCCATCCCGCAAAAACAGAATTAAAAACGCTAAAACAATCTGTGGTGGTTGCCCAGTAATTAAAGAGTGTTTAAAGCATGCCCTTGATGTTCAGGAACCATTTGGAATTTGGGGCGGTAAGAGCGAAGAGGAGCGCGCTGAACTTCTAGCTGGGCGTAAATTTAATCCTGGCTTAGCTTCTTAACTGCCAAGCTTTAACGCCTCCTGCAACGCCGGCACTATTTGGAATAATCAATACCTTGTAATCAAAACTTTTTAATGCACTCTTGCTGATTCGTTGCGCATTACCACCACCTATGTACAACCGGTCCCAAACAATCATTGGATATAGCTCTTGAATCAAACTCTTTACCCGCCTAGACCACAATTGATTTCCCATCCGCTTACGGGTTTGCTCGCCGATCCAGGCATCAATAGTTTTTCCAACTCGAATTGTTGTATGGGATATCTCTAGATGAGGTGCTAGCTGACCATTATTAAAAATGGCAGAGCCAAGTCCGGTACCAAATGTAAGTACCGTCTCTAACCCTTTGCCGGTGATTACCGCTGCGCCATGAACCTCGGCATCATTTAAAACTATTACAGGTAACTTTAATTTTTTTAATAAAGCACTCTGCATATCAAAGCCAAACCATTTATTTTTTAATCCTAGATCAACCAATGTCCTGGGACCACCAGCGTTGATGTAATGCGGAATTACTACAACCTTGCCATCACGAATCATTCCGGGCAGACCGACAGTAACTCGATTTATCTTTGGACCAACCTTGATAAACCCTTCAATAATTGAGATTAATCGATTTGGTGAAAGGGGGTAAGGAGTTTTTAAGTAAGGATACTCAATTAAAACTTTACCGGTACTTGAAAGCACTGAGGCTTTGATTCCAGTACCACCGCAATCTACTGACAGCGTATTTATCGCTGACTTAGCGGTGGCTTTCATAGAATCAAAGCCTAGTGTTAATTGAGTACTGCTGATTAATTAGTGAGAGTGTCCACCTGGGCCATGTGAGTGACCATGTCCAGCTGCTTCCTCTTTCTTCTCCTCTGGCGTTTCAAATACCAAAGCTTCAGTTGTAATAAACATAGCTGCAATTGAAGCGGCATTTGCCAGTGCTGATCTAGTCACCTTAACTGGATCAATTACACCCTCTCTTACAAGATCGGTGTACTCATCAGAGTAGGCGTTGTAACCCTCATTTGGTTTCATTGCACGAACCTTTGAGACAACAACATACCCCTCTTGACCAGCATTCTCAGCGATCCAACGAAGTGGCTCATCACATGCCTTACGGACTAAGCGAACACCAACTGCGCGATCGCCTTCAAAACCTAAATCATTTTCAAGCGCTGATGCAGCATGAACTAATGCAGCACCTCCGCCAACAACAATTCCCTCTTCAACTGCGGCACGAGTAGCAGAGATAGCATCCTCAAGACGATGCTTCTTCTCCTTTAACTCAACCTCAGTATGGGCGCCAACCTTGATTACGCAAACACCACCAGCAAGTTTTGCAACTCGCTCTTGTAATTTTTCGCGATCCCAATCAGAGTCGGTGTTTTCAATCTCGCGGCGAATCTCAGTTACTCGAGCGGCAACCTCTGCCTTATCGCCAGCGCCATCGATAATTGTGGTGTTGTCTTTAGTGATTACAACTCGACGTGCCTTACCTAGCATTGAGATATCAATTTGCTCAAGCTTTAAGCCAACCTCAGCTGAAATAACTTGACCACCAGTAAGAATTGCAATGTCTTGCAACATTGATTTACGACGATCACCAAAGCCAGGTGCCTTAACAGCAGCTGATGCAAAGGTACCGCGCATACGGTTAACAACTAAAGTTGAAAGCGCTTCACCATCTACATCTTCAGCAATAATTAATAATGGCTTACTTGCTTGCGCTACCTTCTCAAGAACTGGAAGTACCTCAGATAATGCTGAAATCTTTTGACCAGAGATCAAAATGTAAGCATCCTCTAGTACAGTCTCCATGCGATCTGCATCGGTAACAAAGTAAGGGGAGATATATCCCTTATCAAATTGCATACCTTCGGTGAAATCTAACTCCAGGCCAGTTGTTGATGACTCTTCAACTGTAATTACGCCATCCTTGCCAACCTTGTCCATAGCTTCAGCGATTAGATCGCCAATTGCTTTGTCTTGTGCTGAAATTGTTGCTACATCTGCAATCTGGGCTTTACCACTTACTGCAGTTGAGTTTTTGCGAAGCTCTTCAGTTAAAGCTGAAACTGCCTGCTCAATTCCGTACTTAAGCTCCATTGGCTGTGCACCAGCAGCAAGATTGCGAAGCCCCTCTTTAACCATAGCTTGTGCTAAAACGGTGGCAGTTGTTGTGCCATCACCAGCAACATCATTGGTTTTTTCAGCAACCTGCTTTACAAGTTGAGCTCCCATGTTCTCTGCTGGATCAGATAATTCGATCTCTTTTGCAATAGTGACACCATCATTTGTAATTAAGGGTGCTCCATAACTCTTTGCAATAACTACATTTCGACCCTTAGGTCCAAGAGTTACTTTAACTGTGTCAGCCAGAATATTGACACCGCGCTCCATGGCGCGACGGGCTGCTTCATCAAATTGAAGTGATTTACCCACGATTACTTCTTCTCAATGATTGCTAGTACATCACGTGATGAAAGTACTAAGTACTCCTCATTGTTGTACTTAACCTCTGTGCCGCCGTACTTGCTGTAAAGAACAACATCGCCAGCTTTGATATCTAGTGGAATTCGATTTCCATTTTCAAATCGTCCTGGGCCAACTGAAATAACAGTTCCCTCTTGTGGTTTTTCCTTTGCAGTATCTGGAATTACTAAACCAGATGCAGTTTTTTGTTCAGCTTCATTAGCCTTAACAACAATTCGATCTTCTAGTGGCTTAATTGAAATTGCCATGGTGATATCTCCCTTTGCTTGCATATCTCGTTGGACCGCTCTCAGCTACCTTCGAGTTGAATTAGCACACGAGGCCTGAGAGTGCTAAAGCCAACTTTAAAGGGGGATTGTGCCCCCTGCAACTTATGGGCCAGCTACCAGATGACCTGAGTGATTTGGGCTGCGGAATCGGCAGATATGCCGGTTTTAGATGGGGCAACCGCCTCACTCATGGCAAGGCTACCCAAGGCTGCGACCATCGCCCCATTGTCGGTACAAAGTAAGGCCGGTGGAATCCGCAACCTGATCTTCGACTTTGCGCACCGCTCTTGGGCCAACTCTCGCAGCCTGCTATTTGCAGCCACACCACCAGCAATTACTAAATTCTCAATCCCGCTCTCGTTGCATGCAGCAATAGATTTTTGTAAGAGAACATCAACTACCGCCTCCTGAAAAGATGCTGCAACATCAGCTTTTTTGTAATCAGGAGTTTGTTGTAAATATCTAGATACCGCAGTTTTTAGGCCAGAGAATGAGAAGTCATATTGATGTGTCGCTAAATCATTTGCATGTGTTAAACCTCTTGGAAATGTTATCGCATCTTGGTTACCAGATTTAGCCGCTTGATCAATCATGGGTCCACCAGGAAAACCCAATCCCATAATTCTGGCAATCTTGTCGAAAGCCTCACCCGCTGCATCATCAATTGTTGCACCCTTTATCAATACATCACTTGCTAAATTATTCACCTGCAAAATTGAAGTATGGCCACCACTTACTAACAGGGCGATGCTAGGTTGAATTTTCTCATCATTATCTAGAGCATCAACTGCAATATGCGCAGATAGATGATTAACTCCGTATAACGGTTTATTTAAACCAAGCGCCAAGCCTGAAGCACTACTTACCCCAACTAGTAATGCACCAATTAATCCAGGACCCGCTGTAACCGCTAACGCATCAAGATCACTTAATCCAATACTCGCCTCTTTTAAAGCTTGTGCAATCACTTGTTGGATCGCTTCTAGGTGCGCCCGACTGGCAATCTCAGGAACAACTCCGCCAAATCGCGCATGCAGATCAACACTTGAAGAGATTACATTTGCTAGCAGTTTACGACCATGGACAATTCCAACTGCGGTTTCATCGCAGGATGTCTCAATTCCTAAAACCAATGGCTGCATCACAACTCTTTTCGCATAATGATCGCAGTGAGCCCTGGTCCGTAATAATTTTGTCGACGTGAGATCTCAGTAAAACCACTCTCTATATAAAGTGGTAGCGCCTCCTCATTTCCTACCCGAACCTCAAGCATGATCGCCTCAGCTTTTTTAACTCTGGCCCAATTGATTAATCGCTTTAAAAATTCACGGCCGATGCCCTTGCGTCGATGATCGGGGGAAACGGTAATTGTATGGATATCGGCAGACTCAGATAAAAAGTAAATTCCAGCATAACCAATTAATTCACCATTAAATTCAGCTGCTATGTAATAAGCATTATTTGGTGCTTTTGCAAACTCCTCTTTGAATTGCTCCGCTGTCCAAGCAGATTTTCCATAGATTGCTTTCTCCATTGCCACAGCTTGTACTAAATCAATTAAAGTGAACTCGCGAAACTTCACATTCTCTGGCAGCGGATGTGCATCTGGTTTTCTAACATATATAGGTTGATCAACTGATGGCTGGCTTAATGCAATTTTTGCCATGGAGATTGGATCTGGATAGTAATCACCCTCATTAAAAACCTTAACGCCAAACTTTTCAATTTCAGATGAATTGCTAACTTGTGGTTGATTTACTCTTTCACCATTTTTATATCTTGCCCAAAATCGCTCTTTCCGTCTGGCATCGGTTGAAACAATAAAATCCTTCTCCTCTTTTTGCTGCGCTAGGTTGAAAGCCATCGCATCTAATGAACAAACGCCATGCCACTTCACATTCATGCCAAGTGCCAAACTTTGGGCAAAGGCAATTCCAACCCGTAATCCGGTAAACGGTCCTGGCCCCATACCAACTGCAATTAAATCAATGCCGACATTTAACTTTAAAGCTTTCTCAACTAAAACTGGCAGTACTTCACCATGAGCCAGCGGATCCTCATGAAACTCAGTAAACAAAACTTTATCGCCAGCCATTAGTGCAACTGATGTTCGAGCGGTTGATGTATCAATAGCTAATACAGTGCTCATAATTTAAATCCCTGCCAACGCTGGCCAACGCCGGTGATCTCTAGCTGTCGTTCGCCCTCATTTTCAGTTAATGAAATTTTAATATCTAAGTACTGATCACTTAAGGCAGAGACAAAATCCTTGCCCCATTCAATTACAAATACGCTGTTAGGCAGGTAGCTTTCAAAATCTAAATCGGCAAAGGCATCTACCCCACTATCTAATAATCGATATGCATCGATATGAATAAAGTTTGGTTTGCCTTTATGAACTCGACTTATAACAAAGGTAGGTGAAGTTACATTTTCAACACCAAGGGCAGCTGCAATTCCTTGGGTTAGGACAGTCTTACCTGCACCTAACTCGCCAGTTAAAACAACGAGATCACCACTTTTTAACTGCCTGCCGATTTGATTGCCTAATTGATGCGTCGAAGCAACGGAGTCAGTAATTATCTTCATTAGAGGCTTAGTTTATCGAGAAAGAAAAAGGGCCCCGATTTCTCGAGGCCCTTTTAACTTAACTATTAATTATTGACGGAACTTGAGCATTGGTGGCTCAAAGTTTGGATCAATAAATAGGTTGGCATCATTCCTGATAGCAGCTCTTGCAGTTGCCATTGAAGGAAGCTTGCCAGTTCTAGCAGCTGCTGCAGCTAATCTAGCCACGGCAAGTACTTGCGAGGCTGTGTAGTTACAGTGGCCAACACCATTTGGTGACTTGGCTGGTGTTACTGCACCAGTAGCATCAAATGTTGTGTAGGAATCTGCTGGCTTGTTCCAGACATTTAGCAACATATTAGCTTTTGCAGTACCAGCTGATAGCGCTGCTGCGTACTGGTTGTTTAGATATGTTACTGCGCCACCTGGTGTGATGTGATCAGCTGCGGCTGAAAGAGTGATTGTTGGAACCTCAATCTTGCCTTGCAATTGATACATGGAATTTAACTTAGCGACAGCTGCAGGGTTTGCAGTTACCTTTGGTGCTAAGAATTGCAAATAGCCGATCATGCCGGTTGTTGCTGTTCCACCAGAAAGTGCTGCTGCATAAATCTGTGCATCATCGCCTAGGCGGGCTGAGAAGTTGGTTTTGCTGTTGTCATAGACAACACCACCTGCACGAACCTCCATGTCGTAATTTGCAAGAATCGCTAATGCTGCAGCTTCTGCACCATTCTCAAGAACAGCAAGTGCTGGGCTGATTGCCGCACCAAATGTTGTCTCAAGTGGTCCAACTGGACCTGATGATGCATCGTAAGTCTTTGATTGAGTTGAGATTCCAGAAACTAATCCAAGAAGCAAGATTGCACTTCGTACCGGAATAGCCTTTAAAGTATCTGGAACCGTTGATGTTGCTGGCCATGCAGGTTGCACTGGGTTAGCTGCAATCGCAGTCCGTAGTGCAAGAAGTGTTGTTAGCACAGTTCCTAGATCACCAAGCATCTCAACATAACCAGCTTGTCCAGCTGAGTAACCGGTGCCCTTAATCGCGGGGTTGAAGAATGTCTTCATTCCCCAAAGGAAATCACCAGCCATTGTGATCTGCGATTGTGCAGAGTCAGCGATACACATTGGAAGTACTGCATCGATAGCACCTGAGTACTGCTCAGCAAATGCCTGTGCAGTTAAGCCACCTAGTGAGTTACCCCAGGCAACAACCTTGCTTACCTTTGCATACTTATCTTTAGCTGCTTGTAGAACTTGGAATGCTCCATCTACACCCTCTTCGAGGTTCCAGCCTTGTGCACTTGCACCTGAACCGGCAAGGGCAAAGCCTTGCTTAAGTAGGGAGTTTGCAACTGTTAAGGATGGCGCAACCTCTGGCGAGTAATCAATTCGTGAACCGGTTGGTGCCACTACTGGAATTGGTGGCAGGTTAACGTTGTTACGGATACCGTGAGAGTAGATGTATAGAGTGCCATTAAAGTTTGCCGGCATTCTGATCTCAAACTTTGCACCGTTGTCATCGGTACCTGTACAAGTCTCAACCTTATTGGCCGCCTTAGTACAAGTTAATGTTGCAGCTTGCGCTGCAGATGGTGCAGTTACTGCCAGAGCAGTTACTAGTGCAGATGAAACAAGGGCAACTAAGCCCTTCTTAACAAATGTGTTTTTCATGAGTTATTTGGTATCCCGTTCCTTGGAATTGATTTACGGACAAAGGTTGACGCTGCAACTGGACCTGTTGTGGAATCAGTTGTGTACAACGTTAACTTACCGCCAAATGGCTTTAACTCACCCTTGGCATTCAATTGACCAATCCAGTAGCCGTTGTAACCAACACGACTAGTTGCTGAATAATTAAGTGGTGCAAGTCCAGCACTGGCAAAGGTTGAACCCTTTGTCTCGATTGCTCTCATTAATCCAGTACGGGTTAAATTCTTTCCTGCTGCACGGAGTGCTTGAACAGTCAGCATCGCTGAGTTCATACCTTGCAACACGATGTTGTCGAATGTAACACCTTTGTTGTACTGAGTATTAATAGCCATAAATTGCTTTACATATGGATCAGTTGCATCTTTTGCATCTGGGAAGAATGATGCTGAGATAACTCCATCAACAGTCGTGGCTTTAACACCAAGAGCTAATAATGTGTTGGCGTCGCCACCTACTGAACCTGCCATAAATGTGAATTTATTTGTCAGAGCTAACTTCTCGGCAGCCTTCAAAATTGTAGCTGTCGTATCAGTTGTTCCAAATAGAATCAAGATTGGCTTTCCTGGAACTGCACTTAATCTAGTTAGTGCACCTTCAGCAAGTGCTGCAGTTAATCCACCTTGTGGGTACAAGGTTGGGGCAGCAGCGAATGTATGGCCAGCAGATCTAAATCCACCAACACCATCAATACCAAACTCATCATCTTGGGCAATTAAGAATGAGGCTTGAGGAGCAAGAGCTGGGGTGTCCTTAATGAACTTAGCCATAATCTTTGCTTCCATTGCATAGCTAGGTAGAACTGTAAATGCGGTTGGGTACTTAGCCTTATTTGCAAAGCCGCTAAATCCAGTATTCACAAATAGTGAAGGAACATTGTTCCTTGCTAATGCTGCAGCTGTATACGCCTTTGAATGTGTTGCTGTACCAAGGGCTCCAACAATCGCAAAAACCCTGTCATTTAAAACTAATTTTGTGGTCTGAGTAGCAGCCAGTGTCGGCAGGTACTTGTCATCATGAGAAACTAAGGTGATCCGGCGACCATTTACACCACCATTTGCATTGATGTAATCAAAGTACGCCTTCATTGCGCCCGGAACTTTTCCGTATACAAGGCCAGCTGCACCTGTCTTAGGTGATGAGATACCTAACTTGATTGACCGAGCTGTTACGCCAGTTGTTTCGGCCGCTTGTGCAGGAACAGTGCTTAGCACCATTGCACCAGCGGTGATTAACGCTGAAGCGATAACTGCTCGCTTCGTACGTATATTTCTGATCATTTATTTCCTTCCCTAGTGTTTTCTTTTAAAGATATGTTCTGGACCATTTGGAGTAAACATCACCGCCAAAATTAGCAGTGCGCTGACCAAGAATCCAGGTAAGGAGATGGCTAAGTTCTCAGAGCCACCGATGCGCGTTACGAGCGATTCGGCGATTTCTGGGATCACAACCAGCACCAACCCCCCAATGATCACACCTTTTAGGTTGTACAAGCCAGTAACCACGGCTCCGGTCAGCAGTAGGAAGGAGAGACCAAGCGGAAATGCGCTTGGTGAAACGCCAGTTATCAGCATTACCAGCAATCCCCCAGATAATCCTGCGACTCCAGAACTAATGGCAAAAGCTAAAATCTTTTGTCGGGCCACATTTACTCCCGATAACTGAGCAGCAATTGGATTGTCTCGCATTGCCCTAAATGTTCTGCCGTATCTAGATGCTGCAATATTTGCAATAAACCAGGTAATAATTAATGCGGCAAGAGCTGCAATCCAAAAAAACCACTTGTACTGTGAAAACTCATCACCAAATCTTGCAGGAGTGGCTCCAACATCAAAGATCAATCCTTGCTCACCACCCAGGATTGGAAATTGATTTGCTAGAGAGGGCAATGAGACTGCAAGGGCCAACGTTGTTCCAGCAAGGTATGGCCCACTAAATCTTGCAACCGCTGCTCCGAGCAGTAGACCAAATAATCCTGCAATTAATGTAGCCATTACTAAGGCAATTGCTGGATGCCAATTTAAATTATTAAGTGTGAGTGCTCCGGCGTAAGCTCCGACCGCCATCAATGCACCATGTCCTAATGAAAGTTGCCCGCTGTAACCAGTTAACAAAATAATAGAGGCGATGCCAATTGCATATGTCGCAACAAAGGCACCTTGGTAAAGTGAAAACTCATCCACCTGATTACTTAGTAATAAAAGTAGCCAACCACCAAGAATAAATAGGAGCAATCTCTTTTTCGGCGAGTCAATTGAAGAATGAACCTTTTTCTTATGATCTTTTTTTAGGTGCTTTAACATCTAAGCGCTCCTACCCTTCTTGCCAGCAAAGAGGCCAGACGGACGCACTAAAAGCACCAAAATTAAAATTACAAAAGCGGTTGGGAAAACCAATGTTGTACTTACGTAAGTAGTAACAAAGTTTATTGCAAAGCCAAGCACCATCGCTCCGGCTACTGCACCAACCATGCTTTCTAAGCCACCAATTACAGCAGCGATAAAGCCAAAGACCAATAAAATATCCATTGCATTTGGGAAAAGATATGTACCAGGTACATAGAGCATTCCCGCTAATCCACCAGCCGCTCCAGATATTGCCCAACCAAGTGTTCGAACTGCATCTACTTTGATACCTGATAACTTTGAAATCTCTGGTGAGTATGCAGATGCGCGGAGCGCTAATCCAATATTGGTCTTTTGAAATAGGATGGTTAACAAAATCATGGCCAACGCAACAGTTCCAAGAACAAATGCGTTAAAAAGACTAAAGGCTATAACTGTTCCATTTACATTAAAGCCAGCATTTGATACCGGCGGTTCAATGGATTGATTATTTAATCCCCAAACAACTCCAATAACGGCTTGAATAATTCCTAGTAATCCCAAAGTTGCTACAACTGGTGCGATTAATACGATTGGACCGGAGGTCACACGTTTGAAGATTGGTCGCATAAAAAATCTATCGATAAATGCACCGATAATTGCACCGCTAATAATTGCTACAACCAATGCAATCCAGTAGGAACCAGTTCTTTGAATAACTTCATAGCCTATGTAGGTGGTTAGAACTGCTTGACCGGCTTGAGCAAAGTTAACTACTCGGGTAGAGCGCCAAACCAAAACTAGCGCTAATGCCATTAAAGCGTAGATTGCACCGGAAGAAAGTGAGGTTAGAACCGCAGTAATAAATTGTGTCATTTTATATTCCGCATCTTAAATTCCTAAGTACGCAGCGCGTACTGCTGGGTCATTGAGCAAGGTCTGTGCATGATCTACTGCAACAACTGTTCCCAAATTTAAAACTACGCCAATATCGGCGATCTTTAACGCACCCATTGCATTTTGTTCAACCAGAACCACCGTTAAATCCATCTTTGTAGTTAGCGCCTTAATTGTTTGAAAAATTTGTTCCACAATCAATGGTGCTAATCCCAAAGATGGTTCATCTAATAAAAGTAGCTTTGGTCTAGCAATAAGTGCGCGACCAATCGCTAACATCTGTCGCTCACCACCAGATAATGAACCAGCATTTTGCTTTATGCGATCACCAAGAATTGGAAATAGATCTATAACTTCAGCGGTTGCTGCAGCAACATCTTTTTTATCTTTTCGCCATAACCCGGCGAGCGCTAAATTATCTTTAACTGATAACTCAGTAATTACTGATTTTCCATCAGAAACATGCATGATGCCGCTTCGAGCTAAACTTTCTGGGCGGGTGTTCAAAATTGATTTACCATTCCAACTCGCACTACCGTTTTTAACCTCTTTTAAACCAGATAAGGCGCGCAGCAATGTAGTTTTGCCAGCGCCATTTGAACCTATGACTGCAGTTAACTTTCCTCTGGGAACAAGAAATGAGAGGTTGTTAATCGCCCGAATTGCACCATGATCAACCGTTAGATTATTAACAATTAAACCATTCAATTGTTTACTCCAAGGTAGGCGGCGATAACCGCTGGATCATTTCGTACTTTTTCAACCTGACCGCTTGAAATAACCTCGCCAAAATTCAAAACGTACAACCTAGAACATACTGACATAACAACATCCATGTGGTGCTCAACAAGAAGAACTGAGCAACTAGAAGCCAGGTTATGAATCAAGCTATTCATCCACTCAATATCTTGCGCACCTAAACCACCTGCTGGTTCATCCAGAAGCAGAATCTTTGGCTCACTAACTAAGGCGCGAGCAATTGCTACTCGCTTCGTAACTGGGTACGGAAGTGAATCCGCTCTGCGGTCTGCGATTCCTGATGCATAGACCCGCTCAAGTGCGACCATCGAGCGATCACGTAATCGCTTTTCATCACGGCCACTCAAACCCAGAGCACTACTAATTAAGCCGCCCTTTGCAAATTTTGTTGCACCAATCATTACATTCTCAAGAACTGTTAACTCTGGAAATAAACCCACACCTTGTAATGTTCGCGCGATGCCAAGATCAATCAACTCATTAGGCTTTGGCCACTTATGGCTCTTACCATTTATCTCTAACGCACCTGAGTCAACACCAACAACTCCACTTAATGCATTAAACAGGGTTGTCTTGCCGGCACCATTTGGACCAATTAATCCAACTACCTCATTGGTATGCAGATCAAGATGGATATTGGAGAGCGCCTTCAGGCCACCAAATGAAACAGAGAGATTTTTTATTGAAAGAAGATCAGAGCTGTTACCCACGAGGGTAGATTCTAGGCACGCGTGGGCCAATTCGGGTAACAATCTCATAATTTATGGTGCCAGCTGCGCTCGCCCAATCATCAACTGTGTATTCACCGAGAGCGCCATCACCAAAAATGAGAACCTCATCCCCAGTCTTTGCATTTGAGTTTGCGCCAAGATTTACAACAAATTGATCCATCGAAACCCGCCCCAATAAGGGTGCGCGGTGGCCATCGACAAATACGCCAGCCAAATGGCTCGCATTGCGCGGAATGCCATCTGCATATCCCATTGTGACAACTCCAATTTTTGTATCTTCAGCAACAGTTGCGGTACCGCCGTAACCAACTGGAGCGCCAGCCTCTGCCTTCTTCACCAAATGTAATTTAGCTTTTAACTTCATAGCTGGCTTTAAATTCAACTTGGCTGAATCTCCTAAAGTATTTACATCTGGCGATAATCCATACAAGCCAATACCCCATCTAACAATATTTTTAACCGCTTCATTATTTGTTAGGGCAGCTGCTGAGTTAGCGATATGAACAAATTGCGGATTTACTCCTTGCGCTATCAACATCGCTAGCCGCTTATGAAAAGTATCTAATTGTTGTTGATTAAAACTTTGATCTGGTTCATCAGCCCGAGCAAAATGCGACCACAAGCCAACAACTTCAACGCCATTATCCTTTACCGCCTTAGCAATTTCAGAGACAAACTCTGGCCAATCGGCTCGCACACCACCTCTAGTCATGCCTGTATCAACCTCTAGATGGATCCGTGGCACAATATTTGCAGCTCTTCCTGCATCGATTACCTCTTCAAGTAACTCAATAGATGAGATAGAAAGATCTATATTATTTTTTATGGCAATCTTTAAATCTTCACCAAGTGGTGTCAGCCAGCAAATTAATGGAGTCTTAACTCCGGCAGCGCGTAATGCGATGCCCTCTTCTAGTAGAGCGGTGCCTAACCAATCTGCTCCAGCGGCAACTGCAGCCTTTGCAACCGGAATCAAGCCATGGCCATATGCATCTGCTTTAACAACCGCTAAAACTTCTGTATTTGTTTTGTTTTTTATCAATTTTAAATTATGCGCAATTGCACTTAAGTCCACCTCAACAACAGCACGTGACATGAAATAACCTTACCGCTTACTTTTATGAAGGCTGTCGCTCAGAAGGGATGCTGCGATCAACTGCAATTATTGCAACCAATAATGAGGCACCTATGAACAAGCCGCCTAATAAGTCAGAGAACCAATGGGTGTTTCGATAAAGGGAAACTAAGCAAACCGCCACGGTAATTATTGAAACTAACCAGGTCAATCTGAAGCCTTCAAATGGGCCTTTATGTGAGTATCGGTAGATCAAATAAGCAAATATTCCCCAGGTTAAAACCGCATTTGCCGCATGACCACTTGGGTAGGAAAGTCCGCTATCTGTAAAAAATAAATCAAAACCGGAGTGGGGTTTACTTCTGCCGAAAAGCAATTTAGAGGCACCAACAAACAAATTTAAAAGTAATAAGGAGAGCAGGGAAAGGTTTAGTGGGCGCCAAGATTTATATCTACGGCTGATTAATCCGGCAGTAATCAATAAAACGATTGCAGTAACACTTCGTAGCCCCAGATCATCAATTAAAATTATATAAAGCGGGGTTTGGTCTGGTGATACCAAAAGAGTGTCTCTCTCAAAAATCCACTCATCTAATCTGCGTAGCCAACCATTTGCCAAGACTTGTTGTGTGATCAGCAGGTAAATCGCAAAAAACAGGATTGAGAGTTTGATTGCAGTGTTCATCTGCTTTCTTCTTATCTCTACCATTTATTTTACTACTCAACCGTAACTGACTTAGCTAAATTTCTTGGCTGGTCTACATCATTTCCACGAGCGATCGCCATCTCGTAAGCAATCACTTGTAGTGGCACAACTGAGAGTACTGGCTGTAAAAATTGATGAACTTGCGGAATTCTAATCAGGTGATCTGCGCTTTTAAACTCAAACTCACTTATTGCAATTACAACCGCACCTCGTGCCTTAACCTCTTGAATATTGCTAGCCATCTTCTCTGCCAAAATGGAGTTCTCAGGTGGCATGATCGCAACAACTGGTGTTCCGATATCAATTAATGCAATCGGCCCATGCTTAAGCTCACCGCCAGCAAAACCTTCAGCATGCATATACGCCAACTCTTTTAACTTTAACGCACCTTCAAGCGCAGTTGGATAACCAACATGTCTTCCTAAAAACAAGATTGATTGTGAATCCTTAAGTGTTCGAGTTAATGCTCTTAGCGGCTCTACCGTCTCTAACACCTGCTCTACCTTCGCTGGAAGTTGAGATAACTCAGTAGAGATCTCAGAGATCAATTTCTGATCTATTACCTTTAGCTGCTTACCAATGTGTAAACCAATTAAATACATTGCAATAAGTTGCGTAGCAAAGGCCTTGGTTGAAGCAACAGCTATTTCTGGGCCGGCGTGAGTGTAAAGAACCGCATCTGACTCTCTTGGAATAGTTGATCCATTTGTATTACATACGGAGAAGATAGTTGCGCCTTGCCCTTTGGCATGACGCATCGCCATTAGGGTATCCATCGTCTCACCCGATTGTGAGATTGGAATTACCAATGTTTTCTTATCAATACTTGGTTCGCGGTAACGGTACTCAGATGCAAGCTCAACATCTACAGCTATGCCAGACCATTTTTCAATTGCATACTTGCCAACTAATCCTGCGTTGTATGCGGTTCCACAGGCAATAATGACAATTTTATTAAACCTCTTAAATTTTAAATTCACATCTAAGCCAGATAAGCGACCAATCAAGGTATCAGCGATCGCCTTCGGTTGTTCATAAATTTCTTTCAACATAAAGTGGGGGTAACCGCCACGTTCAGCAGCGCTGGCATCCCAAGAGATTTCATACTCCTTTGGTTTCACCACCTTGCCACTTAAATCGGTAACAACCACGCCATCTGGTGAGATCTCAACTATCTGATCCTGATCTAATTCAAGTGCCACTTTGGTGTATGAAATAAAGGCAGAGACATCTGATGCTAAGAAGTTTTCACCCTTACCTACGCCTACAACTAGTGGTGAGTTGCGCCGGGCGCCAACAATTACCTTTGGATTTTCTGAGTGCAAGGCCAGTAATGTAAAGGAGCCCCGTAATTGTTTACAAACATCCCGCATCGCTGCCGCTAGATCACCATTATGCAGCTTGCGGGCATCACTCAATAAATGCACTACCGATTCAGTATCAGTCTCTGATTTAAATTTATGGCCGCGTTTTTCTAACTCAGCACGAAGCTCAACATAATTTTCAATAATTCCATTGTGAATCAAAGCTAACTTGCCCTCATTATCTAAATGTGGATGTGCGTTGGTATCTGTTGGTCCGCCATGCGTTGCCCAACGGGTATGGCCAATTCCACTATTTGTTACTGGGGTATTTTTTAGCGCCGCTTCCAGATTTAACAACTTTCCGGCACGCTTCTCAACAAATAAAGCTTTTCCGATCTGTGTGGGCAATGCGATTCCAGCTGAGTCATATCCGCGATACTCGAGGCGACGTAACCCTTCAATTACTGGCTTAAGTGCGGAGCTGCTTCCGGTGTAGCCGACAATGCCGCACATTTGGAAAGCTCCTTAAAAGAATTACTTAAGTTCTGATCTTACTAGTTCAGCTAATGAATCTGCGATCTTCTGCGCAATTTGCATCTCTTTTGCTTCCACCATAACTCTAATTAATGATTCAGTGCCAGATGCTCGTACCAAGATTCGGCCATTGCTTCCTAAAATTTTCTCTTGTTGTGCAATGTAATCACTTATTTTATTTGATGCCGCTAATTTCTCTCGCTTTACATCTTTTACATTGATTAATACTTGTGGGTACTTCTGCATCTTTGCTGCAAGCTCACTTAGAGATTTCTTAGATTTGACCACAACCTGCATTACTTGAAGAGCGGTTAATAAACCATCACCAGTATTTGAAAACTCTCGCAAAATTACATGGCCAGATTGTTCACCACCTAATGAGTAATTATTGACCAACATATTTTCAAGGACATATCGATCACCGACCGCTGTCTTAACAACTGCGACCCCATCTGCCTCCATGGCATTTACAAAGCCAAGATTGCTCATGACTGTGCCTACAACTGTTTTCTTGTTCAACTTATTCTCACTCATTAATGCATTAGCCAAAATCATTAATATGTAATCACCATCGATGACTTCACCCTGATTATCAATTAATAAACAACGATCAGCATCGCCGTCGTGGGCAACTCCTAAATCAGCGCCTGTCCGTTTAACTTCAGCAATAAGACTCTCAAGATGGGTTGATCCACAATTCTCATTTATATTCCAGCCAGTTGGTGTCGCTGAAATTGCAGTTACCTTTGCGCCAGCTTTTTCATATGCCAGTGGTGCAACAAATGAGGCGGCGCCATTTGCGCAATCAACAACAACCTTCAAACCTGCTAGATCTGTCTTGATTGTGGCTAGTAGGTGAGAAAGGTATTTTTGCTTTGCCGAATCATCATTAATTATTCGACCAACATCTTTACCAGTTGGGCGATCCCAGGGCTCACCTAAATGAGCTTCGATTTGAGCTTCTACCGAGTCAGCTAACTTATCCCCGCCCCGAGCAAAAAACTTAATTCCATTATCTGGCATTGGGTTGTGGGACGCGCTAATCATGACACCAAGATCTGCGCCAGACTCTTTAACTAGGTATGAGATTGCAGGAGTTGGTAAAACTCCCACCCGATAAACATCAACACCTGCACTTGTTAAACCAGCAACAACAGCAGCCTCTAGAAAATCGCCAGATGCACGAGAGTCCTGTCCAACAATTGCCTTTGGTCGGTGATCTGCAAATGCACCAATCTCTCCGAGAATGTGTGCGGCGGCAATCGCTAAATCAACAGCAAGCTCAGCGGTTAGATCTTTATTTGCAACACCTCGTACACCATCGGTGCCGAAGAGGGCCATAGATTTACAGAGAAGAGTTAAATTAACGCTTGCTGTATTGAGAACGCTTACGGGCTTTCTTAAGTCCGTACTTCTTACGTTCAATCACACGAGCATCGCGGGTTAAGAATCCTGCCTTCTTAAGTGAAGGACGGTTTGCATCAGTATCAATCTCATTTAATGCACGAGCAACACCAAGTCGAAGTGCGCCAGCTTGGCCAGATGTTCCGCCACCTTGAATACGTGCAAAAACATCATATGTATTTTCGGCACCGATTGTGCGGAATGGTTCAGAGACAGCTTGTTGGTGAACCTTGTTTGGGAAGTAAACCTCAAGTGCTTTGCCATTAACAACCCAGCGACCAGAGCCTGGAACTAGACGAACACGTGCAACCGCCTCTTTACGACGACCAACGCCACCACCAGGTGCGGTGATTGCTTTACGGTTTGTAGCAGCAGCAGGAGTGCTGGAGCTGTAAGAGGTTAGCTCTGCTTCGGTGTCGAAGTTCTCGTTAGACATTTATCTCCTATATTTTTCGCGATTTACTTGCTGATTTGGGAAACTTGTTTGAATACAAATGGTTGTGGATTTTGTGCAGCGTGTGGATGCTCAGCACCTGCATAAATCTTTAACTTTGTGATTGCAGCGCGACCAACATGATTCTTTGGCAGCATTCCACGAATCGCCTTTTCAACCGCGCGAGTTGGAAACTTCTCAAATAGATCTGCATAAACAGTTGATGTCATACCGCCTGGATAACCAGAGTGTTGGTGGGCAAACTTTTGTGTGCTCTTTGATCCAGTCAGTGCAACCTTGTCAGCATTAATAATTACTACAAAGTCACCCATATCCATGTGAGGAGCAAAGGTAGTTTTATGTTTTCCGCGCAATAATGTTGCAGCGTGTGAAGCAAGGCGACCAAGTACGACATCTTGTGCATCGATGATGTGCCAATTACGAGTGATATCACCGGCTTTAGGTGAAAAAGTGCGCACGAGGGTCTCGCTTTCTTAAGTAAGGATTGTCCCGAAGCGGGTCATTTCCAGAAGCCGTAGATTACCTTCGAGTGCGGTATCGGGTCAAAACCGAGCCTGAAAAATCAGGATTCTGGCTCCTCGGAGGCGGTGCTACTCATGTAATTGTTGTAGCGGGTTAAGTACTCAGACTCACTTGGATAATCCACCTTAATTAAGGACAACCCCTTTGCCGGAAAGACATAACTATCTGGAATTCGCACCTTATCTTTTAAGGTTTTTTCCATCCACTCTGGCTCAAATCGCTTTTCACCTACACAAACCGCTGCGCCAACTAAGTTACGCACCATGTTGTATCTAAATGATTCAGCTTTAATGGTTGCTACCGCATAACCCTTTTCATCTCGAACCCACTCAAATTGCAAAAGATTCCTGATGGTTGTGCCACCCTCACGAAACTTACAAAATGCAAAGAAATCATGTTCACCTAGTACTAGCGAACTTGCTTGGTTCATTAGATCAATATCTAACTCTCTAAACCATTCAGCGCTGTCATGTCGATCTAGTGGCGGTGTGATTCGAGCGCCATCAATAATTTTGTATCGATAAGTTCGAGCACTAGCTGTAAATCTGGCATGGAAATTTGTAGGGGCATAGATAACGGATTTAATTCGAATATCCTCATCTAGTAATTGATTTAATCTAAAGG
Organism: uncultured Candidatus Nanopelagicus sp.; assembly: GCA_964628535.1. Taxonomy (GTDB): domain Bacteria; phylum Actinomycetota; class Actinomycetes; order Nanopelagicales; family Nanopelagicaceae; genus Nanopelagicus. The sequence goes on from CAZVNE010000001.1 coordinate 119,891, forward strand.
CAAAATTTGAGATATCTATTTTTTCTGGAATATCGACATGGATTACTTGGTGTTCGGCATGCACGCCAGCATCGGTGCGGCCAGCGACAATTGTGGCAAGTTGGCTTTGCGTTAAAACCGCTAACGCCTTTTCAATCTCTGCTTGTAAGGTCCGTTGATCTGGCTGCTTTGCCCAGCCAGCAAAGTTTGTTCCATCATAAGAGAGATCAACTCTTAAACGAAGAAACCCACTCTCGGGATTGAGAGTGGGCTCCTTCATAATCTTTTTTTATTTTAAGTTGGTAAATTACTCAGCTTTCGCTGCCGCTTTTTTCGCAACCTTTGAATCTACTTTTTTAGCTGGTGTTCCTGCTTCAACCATTTCGATCACTGCCATTGGTGCATTGTCACCTTTGCGTGGACCGATCTTTGTGATGCGGGTGTAACCACCTTCACGAGTTTCAAATCGCTTTGCAATATCGGTAAACAATGTATGTACAACTGATTTGCTTGAGATTCGAGTCATGACGCGACGACGTGCAGCAAGATCGCCCTTCTTAGCATGAGTGATTAATCGCTCTGCTAATGGACGAAGGCGCTTTGCCTTCGCTTCAGTAGTTGTTAACTTTCCTTTTTCGAAAAGTTGTGCGGCTAGTGTGCCCAGCAATAATTTCTCATGTGCTGGTCCACTTCCTAGGCGTGGGCCTTTAGCTGGCTTTGGCATTTATCTCTCCTATGCTTCTTCCGCGTCGACAAGTTCATCTTCACTCTTGCCGTAATTCGCGTGCTTAGTTGGATCAAATCCCGCAGGGCTATCTTTTAATTGCATCGCCATTGATTGAAGCTTTGCTTTTACTTCATCAATAGATTTTGAACCAAAGTTACGGATATCCATTAGATCTGCCTCGGAACGAGAAAGTAACTCACCAACGGTGTGGATACCTTCACGCTTTAAGCAGTTATATGAGCGCACTGTTAGATCAAGATCCTCAATTGGAAGCGCCATATCTGCAGCTAGTGCTGCATCCTGCATGGATGGTCCCATTTCAATACCTTCTGCATTTACATTTAATTCACGAGCTAAGCCAAATAGTTCAACCAAGGTTTTACCAGCTGATGCCATTGCATCTCCTGGCTTGATTGAGCGCTTTGTTTCAACATCTAGAACTAGACGATCAAAGTCGGTACGTTGTTCAACACGAGTTGCTTCAACCTTGTAGGTAACGCGAAGAACTGGTGAGTAAATTGAGTCAACTGGAATACGGCCAATTTCACCGCCAGCTTGTTTGTTTTGAACTGCAGTGATGTAACCACGGCCACGCTCAACAGTTAGCTCGATCTCAAACTTTGCTTTTGAGTTCAAAGTTGCGATGTGAAGCTCTGGATTGTGAACCTGTACTCCGGCAGGAGCTGCAACATCAGCACCTGTAACAACACCCTCGCCACTCTTGCGAATGTAAAGAAGTGATGGCTCATCATTATCTGAAGAGAGAACTAGGTTTTTGATGTTAAGAACGATCTCAGTTAGATCCTCTTTCACACCTTCAATTGTTGTGAACTCATGCAGAGCACCATTTACTCGGATACCAGTTACAGCTGCACCTGGGATCGAGGATAAAAGTGTGCGGCGAAGAGAGTTACCAAGGGTGTAACCAAAACCTGGCTCTAGCGGTTCAATTATGAACCGAGAACGGTACTCGTTTACTACTTCCTCAGTGAGGATGGGGCGTTGTGCAATCAGCACTATTTTCCTCCGTACGTCGTGGAAGACCCTCTATTTGATCTTCCGGCTCTTTTACTGCTATTTAATTTTTACTGCTGGTAAATCTGTCTAAATAAGAAATTGATTACTTCGAGTAAAGCTCAACAATTAGTTGCTCTTGTACCTGAGTATCAATAATTGGGCGGGTTGGAATGCTGTGAACAAGAATTCTCATCCTTGAGCCCACAACCTCCATCCATGCGGGAACTGATTTCTCGCCAAGCTCAGCGCTAGCAACGATAAATGGTGTTGTATCCAATGACTCTGGCACAACATCAATTACATCCATTGGTGTAACGCGGAATGAAGGAATATTTACCTTCTTGCCATTAACAATGAAGTGACCGTGGCGCACCAATTGGCGTGCCATATCGCGGCTCTTTGCAAAGCCAGCGCGGAAAACAACATTGTCTAACCGAGTTTCTAGAATTACTAATAGGTTCTCACCAGTCTTACCTTGTAAGCGGTTTGCCTCTTCGTAGTAACCACGGAACTGCTTCTCTAGTACTCCGTAAATACGTGCGCACTTTTGCTTCTCGCGCATCTGTAATAGGTACTCAGAATCCTTGGAACGAGCACGACCATGTTGTCCTGGTGGATATGGACGTGATTCGATCGGACACTTTGGTCCATCGCACTTAGAGCCCTTTAGGAAGAGCTTTACTTTTTCGCGACGGCAGCGTTTGCAATCTGCACCTGTATAGCGAGCCATTGTTTTCTTCCTTCCTTAAACTCTACGTGGTTTCGGTGGGCGGCAACCATTGTGTGGTGCTGGAGTTACATCTGCGATGGCTCCAACCTCCAACCCAGCGGCTTGTAATGAACGAATTGCAGTTTCCCGGCCAGAGCCAGGTCCCTTAACAAATACATCAACCTTCTTTAAGCCATGCTCTTGCGCTTTACGAGCAGCAGCTTCAGCAGCCATTTGCGCAGCAAATGGTGTTGATTTACGTGAACCTTTAAATCCAACCTGACCAGATGATGACCAAGCAATTACCGCACCACTTGGATCGGTAATTGAAACAATTGTGTTGTTAAAGGTGCTCTTGATGTAGGCATGACCAAAGGCAACATTCTTTTTATCCTTCTTACGTGCCTTAATCTTTTTTGGAGCTGCCTTTGCAGCCTCTTTAGCTGGTTTTGCTTTAGCGGTGGCCATTACTTGGTCTCCTTCTTCTTACCAGCGATTGCAACACGAGGACCCTTACGTGTACGAGCATTGGTGTGAGTTCGTTGTCCACGAACTGGCAAACCTTTGCGGTGACGAATTCCTTGGTAGCTTTGAATTTCAACTTTGCGACGGATGTCGCCAGCGATCTCACGACGAAGATCACCCTCAATTTTGTAATTAGCTTCGATGTACTCGCGAAGCTTTGCTAGATCTGGCTCTTGCAGATCTTTAACTCGGATATCTGGTGAAATACCAGTTGCTGCAAGTGTTGCTTGCGCACGAGTAAGTCCCATACCGAAGATATAGGTGAGTGCGATTTCAACCCGCTTTTCGCGAGGAAGATCGACACCAACGAGACGTGCCATATTGCTTACCTGTTTCTTTTATCCGAAAGGTCCTCCGCAATGCATCCAACATTTTTTAATCTGTTGGCCTCAGCCTTTCGGTCCGAGGGTCTTATTTTTTCAAATAAGTCGCATCACGCGTTTTCTACTTTTTAATTAGCCCTGACGTTGTTTGTGACGAAGATTTTCGCAAATGACCATCACGCGACCATTACGACGAATAACTTTGCATTTGTCGCAAATCTTCTTCACGCTTGGTTTTACCTTCACGATTAACCTTTCCTGACAACCTTGTTAGTGATACTAATTAAATTATTTACAGCTACAAATTACTTGTAACGATAAATAATTCGACCTCTTGTGAGGTCATATGGACTAAGTTCAACAATCACTTTATCTTCCGGCAAAATACGAATGTAGTTCTGTCGCATCTTTCCACTGATATGTGCTAAAACTTTGTGACCATTTGTTAACTCAACTCGGAACATTGCGTTAGGTAGTGCTTCAGCAACAGTGCCCTCGATTTCGATAGCACCATCTTTCTTGGCCAAGCGATACCTACTTATCTGATCTTTATTGGGTTTACCCCTTTCGAGGCAGGAGGGATAGTTTAAGCGTGAGGGTAGAAAAAAGAAAATCGGCCCTAAAGCGTGAGAATTTGAACGGGGCTTCCTAGATCTAATCGCCCTAACTGGCCCATATCCATCAGATCAGCTGGCCTAGATGTAACTGAATCGATTGCATCCTCTAATCCGACTCCGTACTCCCACATTAATTTCAACGATTTATCTAGAGTTCCAACGCCACCAGCCAGAGTTCCATCCATACGAGTAGCTCTGCCATTTTCAACCTTTATTTCAATCTCACCAAATTCAAAAACACCATCACCAATTCCAGCTGCAGATACCGCATCATTTGTCACAATAAAACGACCTGGACATTGCTTAAGTGAGTCGATAACTAATTGAGAATCTAGGTGGACCTCATCAATAATTAATTGAATAATTACATCATCACGTTCTAGTGCAACCTGGGCTAAACCGGGTTCTGACTCTGCTCTCTTCTTCATTGCATTCCAAAGATGAGTAACAGTTTTTGCTCCTGCATCAAAGCCAGCATGGGCTTGAGCTGCTGTGGCATTTGAATGTCCAAGCGAGACCACCACCCCTGATCCAGCTAAAAATTTTATCAATTCGATAGCACCTGGTAACTCTGGTGCAATAGTTACTTGCGAGATTTTGCCTGCACGTAAGAACTCACCAATCAGAGATTGGTCTGGCTTTTTAATATGCTCAACTGGATGCATGCCAGATTTAACTGGTGAGATAAATGGTCCCTCTAGATGTGTACCAATAATTTGTGCCTCACCTGGCATTGGATTTTTTCTTACCTCTTCAATTAAATTTAAAGCACGGAGTGACAACTCGGTTGCTCCAGTAATTAAGGTAGGTAGGTAAGCGATAACGCCATTTGCGTAAAGTGATCTCGATAATTTACGGATCTCATCGCTGTTTTTTGCAGCTAATAAATCCACGCCGCCATGACCATTGACCTGCAGATCTACATACCCAGGTATTGCCATTCCATCTTGCCCAACCGCCTCACCATATGAGGTGAGCTTTGAATCAATTACTTTAATACCGCCATCTACCCACTCATTATTTATATACGCTCGAGAGGTTGCGATCGCACCATCACTTAAAAACATTTAGATAGTTTGCGTAACTTTTAAAAGGCCAGCTGGTGCATCTGGATTTAAATTGTTTTTAATCGCTAGTGTCATGGCAAATTGTTGCAAAACAATACTGTCGACGATTACCGACTCTTGTTCACTTAGGCCAGTTGAACCACCAATACTTACTTCCCCAGTTAATGATGGAAAGCCGCTACCGATCCAGTAAAGATGTTTTGTGATTTCACGGATTCGATTAACTGTTTTATCCATAGCTTCATGCGCAACACCATTTGGTGCTAAAAATACAACTCGAGAGTTTTGGGTAAGAGATGAGATTGGACCATGCAAATAATCAGCGGATGAAAAGGAGGAGACTGGAATCTTCAAGGTCTCTTGAATCTTTAACGCACACTCCTGAGCATTGGCATATGCAAAGCCACGGCCCATCGTGGTAATTCCAAATTTGTGATCAAAGGAGTCAACAATCTCAGAGATATTTGCCAACTTTCCGACCGCTTCATTACTAGCTGAAATCAGTGAGGTTAAATCGATACTTTGCTTTGCCCAAATTGAGACAAAGATATAAGAGAGCAAAAGCTCGGCTGAGTAACTCTTGGTGGCCGCAACCGCTTTCTCTGTACCTGCCTCTAGGTAAAGATGTAGATCAGTTGCTTTAGCCAGTGGGCTATCTGGATCATTGGTAAATGAAATACTTTTAGCACCGCCAGCTTTAGCTGCCTTAGTGTATGAAACGATATCTGGCGATTGTCCGCTTTGCGAGATACCAATTACCAAAGTGTTAGAGAATCGCAAATTACTCTTATAGATAGTTACAACTGATGGTGAAGCTAAACCACAAGGAATACCGATCTTGGTCTCGATTAAATACTTGAGGAAAAGCGCTGCATTATCTGAGGTACCGCGAGCTACCAGAATTACTGAATCGATATTTGTAAGGGAAAGAGCATCTACCGCTTTGCCTATGTTAGGAATCTGATCAGATAGTTTTTGAAAAACTGCCGGGATCTCTGCGATTTCAGATCGCATAATTTCCCCAAGGTTTGTACTCACTGCTCTACTTTACAACCTATTGAAAGCCACCTAAATAAGCTCTGAAATTTCAACGCCGAGCCGGCTTAACTCCGCTTTTCCGCCATCAATTGCGGTTAAAACAAAGGGTTTGCCATCAGGTGCGATCGCGTATGTGTGTTCAAAGTGCGCACCACGTGAATGATCTTGCGAGACTACTGTCCAGTCATCACTTAAAACTTTTGTTTTTTCTGTGCCACGAGTGATCATTGGTTCAATGGCTAGTGCCATGCCAGGAACTAGATCAGGACCATTTCCGCCTTTACCAAAATTTAAAATATGTGGCTCTTGATGCATCTCGCTGCCAATGCCATGGCCACCATACTCGCGCAGGATTCCATACTTACCTTGAGAGTTAATATAACTCTCTACAGCTTGCGAAATATCAGTTAACTTGCCGCCATTTTTTCCAGCAGCAATTCCCTGCCACATCGACTCCTCGCAAACATCCATTAACTTTTGATCTGCAGGATCTACATTGCCAATTCCAATTGAGATAGCAGCATCCCCGTGCCAACCATCAACAATCGCGCCAAAATCAATTGATAAAAGATCCCCATCTTGAATAACTCTTTTATTTGGTATTCCATGAACAACTTCATCATTGACAGATGCACAAATTACCGATGGAAAGCCGTGATACCCCTTGAATGAGGATTTAGCGTTGTGTTTCTCTAAACTTCTAACCGCTAACAAATCTAAATCAACAGTTGTCATTCCAATCTCAACGCTATCTCTGATTAGGTTTAAGGTGTGGGCAACTACTAAACCTGCTTTACGCATAGATTTTAACTGCTCTAAATTTTTGATCTGAATCGCCATAAATTTACTTACTAATTGAGGTGATCGCTAACTGGGTTATCTCTTTGACATCGCCAACCGCTGAAATGCTTTTTAACAATCTCAACTTGCTGTAGTAATTAATAATTGGTGCGGTCTGTTCAGTGTAAACCTCAAGCCTGCGGGCAACTACCTCCTCCTTATCATCCTCGCGTTGATACAGCTCGCCCTGGCATAAATCACAAACCCCAGCCACCTTGGATTTTTCAAACTCAACATGAAAAGAGGTTGAACAGTTTCGACAAGTACGGCGGCCAGATAATCTACGAATAATTTCGGAGTTCTCGATCTTCAGCTCTAAAACTGCATCTAATGGCATAGATTTTTCAACTAATATTTTATTTAACTCATCTGCTTGAGCGGTATTTCGAGGAAAACCATCCAATAAAAATCCATTAGCCGCATCTGCTTGACCTAAGCGATCACGCACCATCTCATTTGTAACTGAATCAGGAACTAACTCACCCTTATCAATAAAACTTTGTGCACGCTTACCTAGCTCTGTTGAATTTTTAATATTTGCACGGAAAATATCACCAGTAGAGATATGTGGAATTGAGTAATGAGCAGCTAATTGAACTGCTTGTGTTCCTTTACCAGCACCTGGTGGGCCAACCAGGATTAATCGCATTACTTCAAAAACCCCTCATATGAGCGTTGTTGTAATTGTGATTCGATCTGCTTTGCAGTATCCAAACCAACACCAACCACGATCAAGATCGCAGTTCCGCCAAATGGGAAGTTTTGCGATGCCTGGAAGAGAATCAATGCGATGATCGGAATGATTGCAACAAATGCTAGATATAGCGAGCCTGGTGCAGTAACACGTGAGAGCACATACTGTAAGTACTCAGAGGTTGGTCGACCGGCACGAATGCCTGGAATAAATCCACCGTACTTCTTCATATTCTCTGCTACCTCATCTGGATTAAAGGTAATTGCAACATAGAAGTAGGTGAAGAAAATAATTAAAAATGCATAGGTAGCAACATAGATTGGGTGATCACCTTGAATGAAATTCCTAGAAACCCAACTTGCCCAACCAGCTGTTGAACCGCTGAAATTTACAAGTAGTGATGGGATGTAAAGCAAGGATGATGCAAAGATAACTGGAATAACGCCAGCTTGGTTTACCTTAATTGGAATATATGTACTGGTGCCACCATATTGTTGGCGACCTACTTGACGCTTAGCGTACTGAACTGGAATTCGTCGTTGTGCCTGCTCGACAAAGACAACCGCTGCAACAATTAATACACCAACTGCAAGAATGAATAGGAAGGCGAATAATCCTTTTTGTAATCTAATTGACCAAAGTTGACCTGGGAAGGTGGCAGCGATCGATGTGAAGATAAGAATAGACATTCCATTACCAACACCACGATCTGTGATTAACTCACCTAACCACATAATTACAGATGTACCAGCGGTCATTACTGCAATCATGGTAATAATTCGAGTCATTGATGTATCAGGAATGATTGGTAGCGAACAGTTAGCAAAGATTCTTCCTTGGATACGAGCAACTGCAATTAAACCAGTTGATTGCAATACTGCTAATCCAATTGTTAAGTAACGTGTGTACTGGGTTAACTTTGCAGTTCCAGCTTGTCCCTCTTTCTTTAATGCTTCAAAGCGAGGAATTACAACGGTTAATAATTGAACAATAATTGATGCAGTGATGTATGGCATGATTCCAAGTGCAAAAATACTTAGCTGCAATAGGGCGCCGCCACTGAATAGGTTAATCAATCCAAATAAGCCACCAGTGTCTGAGGTCTTCAAACACTCCTGCACATTTACATATGAAACTCCAGGAGTTGGCACAACTGATCCGAAACGGAAGAGCGCCATAATTGAAAGCGTGAAGAAAATCTTGCGACGTAAGTCAGGTGTTTTAAACGCCTTACCAAATGCTGATAACAAGATCTTCTCCTTCTAAATAACTTTGATTAAAGGGTTTTAGCTGATCCACCAGCTGCTGAGATTTTTTCAGTTGCAGACTTAGAAAATGCGTGCGCAGCGACAGAAACCTTCACTGAGATATCGCCATTTCCTAGAACCTTTACTGGATAACCCTTGCGAGCTGCTCCTTTTTTAACTAAATCATCAATTGTTACATCGCCACCCTTTGGGTACAACGCATTAATTGTTGAAATGTTAACCGCCTGGTACTCGATACGCTCTGGATTTTTAAATCCACGTAACTTTGGCAAACGCATTACAAGTGGAAGTTGACCACCTTCGAAGCCGGCACGAACTACGTTACGAGCACGAGTTCCTTTACCGCCACGACCTGCAGTCTTTCCCTTTGAAGCTTCACCGCGACCCTTACGAGTCTTCTTAGTTTTTGCACCAGGAGCTGGACGTAAATGATGAACCTTAAGCACCATTGTTATTCAACCTCCTCTACTGCAATTAGGTGGCGAACGGCGTAAACCATGCCACGAATTTCTGGACGATCCTCTTTTACAACTACATCTCCGATTCGCTTTAATCCAAGTGAACGCAATGTGTTGCGTTGATCAGGTGGATTACCGATCTTTGAACGTACTTGTGTAACTTTTAAGCGAGGCATTAAGCACCTACCGTAACTTGTGCTGCGATTAAGCGAGTGATCGCTGCTGGCGCAACATCTTCTAGTGGACGGCCACGGCGTGCAGCGATTGCAGTTGGGTTCTCCAACATACGAAGTGCGGCAGCGGTTGCGTGAACCATATTAATTGGATTTCCAGATCCTAAAGATTTGGTTAATACATCGGTGATGCCAGCACACTCAAGAACTGCACGTACTGGACCTCCGGCAATAACACCGGTACCTGGTGAGGCTGGTCGAAGCAAAATCACTCCGGCAGCTTTCTCACCTTGAACTGGGTGAGGAATTGTTCCGTTAAGAATTGGAACCTTAAAGAAGTTTTTCTTTCCATCTTCAACCGCTTTTGCAATTGCTTGTGGAACTTCCTTAGCCTTTCCATATCCAACGCCAACCATGCCCTTGCCATCGCCAACAACAATTAATGCAGTAAAGGAGAAACGACGTCCACCTTTAACAACTTTGGCAACACGGTTGATGAAAACTACTCGCTCTGTGTATGGTGATTTTTCCTTTTGGAAATCGCCATCGCGGCGTTCGCGCTTGTCGCGACCACCTTTAGGACGCGCTTCGCGTGTGGTTGGGGTAGGTGTCTCAGCCATTAGAACTCCAATCCATTTGCACGAGCACTAGTTGCAACAGCTGCAACACGTCCGTGGAACTTATTGCCACCGCGGTCAAAGACCACTGTAGATACACCTTTTTCTTTTGCACGCTTTGCGATTAACTCGCCAACCTGCTTTGCCTTAGCGGTTTTATCGCCAGTAAAGGTACGTAGCTCTTTCTCCATTGTTGATGCTGATGCCAAAGTTTGTGACTTTGAATCATCAACGATCTGAACAAATAGATGACGAGCAGAACGTGAAACAACTAAACGTGGACGCTCTGGTGTGCCAACAACTCGTTTACGCAAACGGAAATGACGGCGAGCGCGGGCCTTTGTCGCAGAACCCTTAACGACTTTTTGTCCGATACTCATTACTTCTTACCTGTCTTTCCTTGCTTGCGGCGAATCTTGGCGCCTTCCAGATGTAGACCCTTACCTTTGTATGGATCTGACTTCCGTAATTTTTGAATCTTTGCAGCGGTTTCGCCAACTAATTGCTTATCAATTCCGCTGATCAAAATTTCAGTTGGGGAATCAAGTTTGAAGGTGATTCCATCATCTGCTTTAAATGAGATTGGGTGGCTGTAACCAAGTGCAAACTCAAGATCTTTGCCCTTTGCCGCTACCTTGTAACCAACACCCACAATATTGATCTTCTTTGAGTAACCAGCGGTTACCCCTTCAATCATGTTGCTAACAATTGTTCGTGACATTCCATGAAGGGAACGTGCCTCACGTGACTCATCTGGACGGGTTAATGTAAGTGTTGCGCCATCCTGCTTGATTGCAATTGGCTCACGAAGTACATGAGTTAATGATCCCTTTGGACCCTTAACTGAAACATTTTGTCCTGATACTGAGACCTCTACTCCTGATGGAACAGTGATCGGCATTTTTCCAATACGTGACATCAGATCACCATACGTAGGCGAGAACTTCTCCGCCTACACCTTTCTTATTTGCTTGCTTGTCAGTAAGCAATCCAGAAGAGGTTGAAATAATTGCAACACCAAGGCCACCAAGTACTTTAGGTAGCGCAGTTGATTTTGCGTAAACACGAAGTCCTGGTTTTGAAACACGGCGCAATCCAGCGATTGAACGCTCACGGTTTGAACCAAATTTAAGATCTAAAACTAAGGTCTTACCAAAACCAGCTGCATTGTTCTCAATGTAGTAGCCGGCGATGTAGCCCTCTTGTTTCAAGATATCTGCGATACGTGCCTTCACTGATGAAGATGGCATTGCCACTTTCTCATGATAGGCAGAGTTCGCGTTACGCAAACGTGCAAGCATGTCTGCGATCGGATCTGTCATTGTCATTCTGTTGGCCTTTGGCCTTTCTCGAAATGGTTTCCGTTATTTAACGGACCTTCTCCGTAGTTGATAGTTGGGGTAGAGATTTCCTTTTGATAAGTTTCGTTACCAAGAAGACTTTGTGATTCCTGGCAGTTCGCCAGCGTGTGCCATCTCACGGAAGCAGATACGGCAAATACCAAATTTTTGATAGACCGCATGAACGCGACCACAACGTTGGCATCTTGTGTAACCACGAACCTTAAACTTTGGTTTGCGGCTTGCTTTAACCTTTAGTGATGTCTTTGCCATTTGGGTGCGCCTCTCTTAATTTTCCCGGAAGGGAAAGCCAAGTGCTTTTAACAGCTCGCGGCCCTCTTCATCGGTTTTTGCGGTGGTAACTAAGGTGATATCCATACCTCGAGTGCGATCAATCTTGTCCTGCTCGATCTCTGGAAATACAACCTGCTCAGTTAAACCAAATGTGTAATTTCCCTTGCCATCAAACTGCTTTGGTGACAATCCGCGGAAGTCACGGATACGAGGAAGTGCGATTGAAAGTAGGCGATCGGTGAACTCCCACATACGATCATTGCGAAGTGTTACGTGAGCGCCAATTGGCATTCCTTCACGCAATTTAAATTGAGCAATAGATTTACGGGAGCGAGTTACCTGCGGACGTTGACCAGTAATAATTGCAAGATCGCGAATTGCGCCCTCAATTAACTTTGAATCACGCGCAGCTTCACCAACACCCATATTTACAACAACCTTAGTTAGGGTCGGGATCTGCATGACATTCTTATAGCCAAACTTTGACTTAAGTGCTGGTGCAATCTCTGACTTATAACGTCCCTTAAGACGAGGTGCTAAATCGGTAGCCATTTTGGTTACGCATCCTTTCCGGAGCGGCGTGAGATGCGAATGTTTTTACCATTGTCATCTTTACGTGCACCAATACGAGTTGCCTTGCCATCGCCATCAACTAACATCACATTTGAAATGTGAATCGCTGACTCAACGATGGTAATTCCGCCAACTTTTACACCACGCTCTGAGGTTGACTCTTTAGTGTGACGCTTTACGCGATTAACACCTTCAACCAAGATACGTGACTTAACTCGATCAACCGATAAAACTGTGCCAGTTGTACCTTTATCTTTACCAGCAATAATTTGAACGGTGTCGCCCTTACGAATGTTTGACATTTTTATAGCACCTCCGGAGCTAATGAAATAATCTTCATAAAACGCTTATCGCGAAGCTCACGAGCAACTGGTCCGAAGATACGTGTGCCGCGAGGCTCACCATCAGTTTTTAAAATTACTGCAGCATTCTCATCAAAACGAATGTATGAACCATCTGGTCGACGGCTCTCTTTTACGGTGCGGACGATTACAGCTTTAACAACCTCGCCCTTCTTAACCTGGCCACCTGGGATTGCATCCTTAACAGAGCAAACAATGATGTCTCCGATACCTGCGTATCGACGGGAAGTTCCGCCAAGAACACGGATGCAAAGTAATTCCTTTGCGCCGGTGTTATCAGCTACGCGTAAGCGTGACTCTTGTTGAATCATTTTTTATTTTTCCCCTTGCCCGTCCTGTTATTTAGCTTTCTCAAGGATCTCAACTACGCGCCAGCGTTTTGTCGCTGACAGTGGTCGAGTCTCCATAATTAAAACGCGATCGCCAATACCGGCAGCATTACTTTCGTCATGTGCCTTTAACTTGCGAGAGCGGGTCAAAACTTTGCTGTACAGACCATGCTTTACACGATCTTGAATTGCAACCACAACAGTTTTATTCATCTTGTCGCTAGTTACGATTCCTTCACGGGTCTTACGGAAACCGCGCTCTTCTACTTGATTACTCATGCGCTGACTCCGATCCCTAGTTCACGTTCACGCAAAACTGTGTAGATGCGTGCAATCTCTTTACGAACAGCGGTTAGTCGGCCGTGGCTCTCTAATTGACCAGTTGCAGCTTGAAAGCGAAGGTTGAACAACTCTTCCTTTGCTTCACGCAACTTCTCATTCAACTCATCAGTTGAACTGGCGCGTAATGCTTCAGCGGTAACAGTTGACATTAGAACTCCTCACGACGTACTACTCGGCACTTCATTGGCAACTTGTGCATTGCACGTGTCATTGCTTCAGTTGCAATACTTTCGGTAACGCCAGAAACTTCAAACATTACGCGTCCTGGTTTTACGTTAGCGATCCACCACTCAGGTGATCCCTTACCGGAACCCATACGAGTTTCAGCTGGCTTCTTTGTTAATGGACGATCTGGATAAATATTGATCCAAACCTTTCCACCACGCTTAATGTGACGGGTCATCGCAATACGTGCCGCTTCAATTTGGCGGTTAGTTACATACGCTGGCTCCATCGCTTGAATACCAAAATCTCCGAAGGCAACTGTTGTGCCACCCTTTGATTTACCCGCACGCTTTGGGTGATGCTGTTTACGATGCTTAACTCGACGTGGAATTAACATATTACTCAGCACCTCCTTCAGTTACTGCTGGTGCAGTTGAATCTGGAGTTGCTGCTGCCTCTGCTGCGCGAGCTTCAACTGTTGTAGTTGTTACCTCACCGCGAGGAGCACGTGGTGCACGAGGGCCACGATTTGGCTTAGGAGCTTTTGCTGCAGCTAATGCTGAAGCAGCACGCTCTGCGCGAGATTCAATAACCTCACCCTTATAAATCCAAACCTTTACACCTAAGCGACCAAATGTTGTGTGTGCTTCTGCAAAACCGTAATCGATATCTGCACGAAGAGTATGTAGCGGTACTCGGCCTTCACGGTAGAACTCTGAGCGTGACATTTCTGCGCCACCCAAACGGCCACCACATTGAACTCGAATTCCTTGTGCGCCAGCCTTTAACGCTGTCTGCATTCCCTTACGCATTGCGCGACGGAATGAAACACGAGCAGCTAACTGCTCAGCAATTCCTTGTGCAACTAATTGCGCATCGATTTCTGGATTCTTAACCTCAAGAATATTTAATTGAACCTGCTTGCCAGTTAGGTTTTCTAGATCAATGCGAAGTTTGTCCGCCTCTTGACCACGACGACCGATAACAATTCCAGGACGTGCTGTGAAAAGATCGATACGAACCTTCTCGCGAGTACGCTCAATCTCAATCTTTGAAACGCCTGCGCGCTCCATCTTCTTCGCCATCAAACGACGGATTGCAATATCTTCCTTTACATATGCACCGTACAACTTGTCGGCGTACCAACGTGATTTAAAATCAGTTGTAATTCCTAGGCGGAAGCCGTGTGGATTTATCTTTTGACCCATTTACTCGGCCTTCCCTTTAGTTGCAGCAGCCTTTTTGGCTGGCGCTTTTTTAGCAGCAGTTTTTTTAACAGCCGCCTTTTTCACAGGATCTGCTTTAACTGGCGCAACTGAATCTGCCGCCTTGGTCTCGGTAATCGCTAAGCCCTTACGTGAAGAGTTAAAGCGGATACGAGGTTTTTGCATTTGGCTAGATTTTAAATTTGGATTTGTGCGGAAGTTTTTATCATCTGATAAAACAACAGTTACTTGTGATGAACGCTTATTGATTGCAAAGCCGCGGCCTTGCGCACGTGGACGGTAGCGCTTCATTGTGAAGCCTTCATCTACTAGTGCCTCAATAACCCAAAGCTCTGAAGCATCACGAAGTGCTGGATTCTTCTGCTTTGCATTAGCGACAGCGGATGCGATTAATGAGTAGATCGCAGCGCCTAGCTCTGGTTGATTAGCAAACTTCATCATATTTAATGCGTTATCTGCACGTTGTCCGCGAACTAGATTTACAACACGACGAGCCTTTTGTGGTGTTGCACGGAAATCACGAAGAACAGCACGTGTTACTAATGCTGATGATGAGGTGGTGTCTAGATTACTCACGAACAACCGCCTTTCCATCTGTCTTTACGTGACCTTTGAAGGTACGAGTTGGTGAAAACTCACCAAGCTTGTGACCGATCATCGCTTCAGTAACAAAAACTGGAATGTGCTTGCGACCATCATGAACTGCAATGGTGTGTCCGATCATGTCTGGTGTGATCATTGATCGACGTGACCATGTCTTAATAACATTTTTAGTGTTCTTCTCGTTTTGCTCATTTACCTTCTTTGATAAATGACCGTCCACGAAAGGACCCTTCTTCAAACTACGTGGCATTTGTAGGTGGCTCCTTATCGCTTCTTATTTGACTTGCGTCGACGGACAATTAAAGAATCACTAGCTTTTTTCTTACGTGTGCGCTTCTCGGGGGTTCCCCAAGGTGAAACTGGGTGACGGCCGCCAGAGGTTTTACCTTCACCACCACCATGTGGGTGATCGACTGGGTTCATAACAACACCACGAACAGATGGGCGCTTGCCCTTCCAACGCATACGTCCTGCTTTACCGTAATTTCGGTTTGATTGTTCTGCATTTCCAACTGTTCCAACAGTTGCACGGCAACGAACATCAACATTACGAATTTCACCTGATGGCATACGAAGTTGTGCGTATGGTCCATCCTTTGCAACCAATTGAACTGCAGATCCAGCTGAGCGACCAATCTTTGCGCCACCACCTGGACGTAACTCAATTGCGTGAATCATTGTTCCAACTGGAATATTACGAAGTGGCAAATTATTGCCAGGCTTAATATCTGCAGTTGGGCCATTCTCAATTGCAGCACCTTGTGTTAATCCCTCTGGTGCAATGATGTAACGCTTCTCGCCATCTGCGAAGTGCAGTAATGCAATTCGAGCAGTACGGTTTGGATCGTACTCAATGTGTGCAACCTTTGCTGGTACACCATCTTTATCATTACGAACAAAATCAATTAATCGGTAGGCGCGTTTGTGTCCGCCACCTTGGTGACGCATTGTTACGCGACCAGTAGCGTTACGGCCACCTTTGCTGTGAATTGGGCGAACCAATGACTTCTCTGGACGTTGACGAGTGATCTCCTCAAAATCCGGAACAGATGCTCCGCGCTGACCAGGTGTGGTCGGCTTCAGATTACGCAATGCCATTTTTTATATCCTCTTTTCCGTAAGTCCCAATCCCCTTAGGAGACTGGTCCTCCAAAGATGTCGATCCGGTCACCAGCAGCAACATGCACGATCGCACGCTTTGTATCTTTACGTTTTCCAAAACCAACTGCGGTGCGCTTGCGCTTACCCTCACGGTTCATGGTGTTAACACTTAATACCTTCACGCCAAATACCTTTTCAACAGCAATTTTGATCTCTGTTTTATTAGCATCTGGTGAAACTAAAAATGTGTACTTGTTTCCATCTAGAAGTGAGTAAGACTTCTCAGATACAACTGGAGCTAGTAGAACGTCGCGGTAATTTTTCATGCAGATGCTCCTACTTCACTCTCGCGAGCAACAGCTGTTGCTCCCTTGCCAGTTGCTGGACCTGCGATAAATTCACGAAGAGCGCTCTCTGAGAAAACAACATCATCAGCGACCAAAACATCGTAGGCATTTAATTGATCATTTGCGATTAGGTGCAAATTCTCTGAGTTACGTAGTGCAAGCCACGCTGGATTTTCATTGCGTGAGAGAACTACTAACAAATTTTTGCGATCTGAGAATTGACGCACTGCAGAAATAGCTGCCTTTGTGCTGCCAACCTCATTCATTGAGGTAACTGCATGTAGACGATCACCACGTTGACGATCAGATAAAACACCCTTAAGTGCAGCTGCAATCATCTTCTTTGGTGTGCGTTGATCGTACTTGCGAGGTACTGGACCATGCGCAACTCCACCATGACGTTGGTTAGGTGAACGAGTTGAGCCCTGACGAGCGCGACCAGTTCCCTTTTGCTTGAAAGGCTTCTTTCCGCCACCAGAAACTTCACCGCGATTTTTCGCTTTGTGAGTTCCGGCGCGAGCAGCAGCAAGTTGTGCTGTTACTACCTGGTGAATTAATGGCACATTTGCTTGCACATCAAAGATATCTGCTGGCAGATCAATTGAACCTGATGCCTTACCAGTTGGATCTTTGATTTCAATTTTCAATGACATTATGCACCAGCCTTAACTGAAAAGGTTTCGCCAGCAGCCTTCTTTGCTGCAGAACGAATGAACACAATTGAACCAATTGGGCCAGGAACGGCGCCGCGTACTAACAATGTATTAGTAGCAGCATCAACTGAGTGAACTAAAAGATTTTGTGTTGTAACTGTGTCAACACCCATACGGCCCATCATTCGCTTTCCTTTGAAAACGCGACCAGGTGTTGTTCGGTTACCAACAGAACCAGGCATACGGTGCTTCTTATCTACACCGTGAGATGCACCAATTCCAGAGAAACCATGGCGCTTCATTACACCAGCAGTTCCCTTACCTTTTGAGGTTCCAGTTGCATCAACAATCTCGCCAGCAGCAAAGACATCTGCCTTTAACTCTTGGCCAACTGAGTAACCATCGGTATTTGTAATACGTAGCTCTGCAACTTCAAGACGTGGTGTTACGCCAGCTTTAGCGAACTGACCAGCTTGTGGCTTGGAGACTTTGCGAGGCTCAACCGCACCGTATGCAAGTTGAACAGCGGTGTAACCATCTTTTTCTAGTGAACGAATTTGTGTAACAACACAAGGTCCAGCAGAAATAACAGTTACCGGAACAATTTTATTTTGGGCATCAAAGACCTGAGTCATACCCAGCTTCTCGCCAAGGATTCCCTTGATCGCTGAGCTTTGTGATTGAGTAGTTGTCATTTGATTTTCCTTAGAGCTTAATCTCGATGTCGACGCCAGCAGGAAGATCAAGACGCATCAATGAATCAACAGTTTTAGGTGTTGGATCGATGATGTCGATTAGGCGCTTGTGGGTGCGCATCTCAAAATGTTCGCGGCTGTCTTTGTATTTGTGAGGAG
>CAZVNE010000002.1:0-12447 GCA_964628535.1 uncultured Candidatus Nanopelagicus sp.
GATTCCCCATAAAAACATCTAAATCTGCGACAGGTTATGTAACAACTTGTACAACAAATATGCAGAAAGGTGAGCGCAGTTTTAACCTGCGCCCACCTAATTGAAAGAAGAGTCGCCCGATAAGCCGGAACGCTCTAGTCAAATCGAATTAGCAGCCTTGGCCACCGAGAAAACATGGCAATTGGTCCAGGAATAGAGTCAACCATGCGAAAAGCGAGAATGCCCCTACAAGAATGCCAGCCAATCCCGCTAAATTTTTTACCTTTAGTCGTTTGACCCCTTCGGAAATCGATGAGACACCAATAAATGATGTCACAAATAGGAATCCAAAAACGGCCCATGGAATGCCAACAGGAAATCCATTTGAGAAGGCGAACTCCAAAACAAAAATTACACTGCTTGAAATACTAGAGACAGAGATCGCCACCCAAAACCAAAACTTATTGGTCATATCAAAAGTATATCTGACCCATCTAATTGGAAGAAGAGTCGCCCTATAAGCCGGATCCTGTTCTCTTGCGAGAGATCATCATCCATCTAGATCTGTAATTACTTACAGATTCAAGCAACCTACCCGTTAACTCGAGCGAGCAGCTCTCAAACGCTAACAATCTGGTCTTGCTCCAGGTGGGGTTTACCTAGCCATATACGTTGCCGTAAATGCTGGTGGTCTCTTACACCACCGTTTCATCCTTACCAATTTCTTGGCGGTTTATTTTCTGTGGCACTAATCCCGCGGATTTCTCCGGATGGCCGTTAGCCATCACCTTGCTCTTTGGAGTCCGGACTTTCCTCGGTATTACAAGTAATAACGCGATGATCCAGACGACTCTTCAACTTAAATGATACCGAAGAAGTTTTCTAGTGGGAAATGCTTACATTCCGCTGTCTAGTACATCATTTAATATTGAATCCGCATGCGAGTTTTCCTCACGTGGAATCCATTGATAGGAAACCAGCTTTGGATCATGGGCAGCAAATGCAATCTTGACCAACTTCAACATATCTGGGTGCTTTACCTTCCACCGGCCAGACATCTGCTCTACAACCAACTTTGAATCCATTTTTACCAAAATTGTCGCCTCTGGATCAATCTCATTAACCGCTTTTAATCCCGCTACTAATCCGCTGTATTCAGCAACATTATTTGAAGCAATACCAATTGCGGCACCGATCTCTTTCACAACCTTGTCGTTTTCATAAATTACAGTTCCATATGCGGCAGGTCCTGGATTTCCACGCGAGCCACCATCTGCTGTAACTAAAAAATGTCTGGCCATTTAGATTCTTACCAAAATTCTGCGGCACTCCTCGCAACGAAGTAACTCATCTGCTGCTAATCCCTTAATTCGATCCATCTCAACTGCGTTAATTGATAGATGGCAACCATTGCACTTATTGCCAACTAAGGAAGCTGCACCAATACCATTGCTAGTTGCCCGGATTTTTTCATATAAATCCACTAATGGTTTTTCAATTTTTGGTAATACCTCACTGCGACTTTTCTGCTTTGCCAGAATTATTAAGTTAATCTCGGTGGTTGCCGCGGTCATTCGGCCATTTATCTCACTCTTTAGTACTTCAAGTGATTCAAGATCGGTATTTAAAACTTTCAATCTCTCTTGTACCGCCTCATTGCGCATCATGATTTCAAGCTCAATCTCTTCTAGTGCGGCTTGACGCTTCTTTAAGGTTTCAATCTCATGTTGGGTTTGCTCAAGCTCTTTAGGCGAAGCTGTTCCGGCATTTAATCTTGCTTCATCTTTTTTAATTCGATCTGTCACAGTTTCCACATCAACCTCGCTGCGGCGCAATTCGAGCGTAATTTGATCTGCCTCAGTCTTTACAGTTGCTAACTCCTCAGTTGCGGTGGTAATTCGTTTTTCAATATGGGCTAATTGCTCAACCTCGGGCAATGATTTTAATTTGGTATTTGCCTGCATGATTTCATCATCAAAGTACTGAATCTGCAAAATTAGGTTTTGTTGCTCAACGGATGCTTGCATGATCAGCACCCCCAATTTTATTGGAATTTATTAATTATGTAATTTTTATTGCGTGGGCGGTGAGGGTTTCGAACCCCCGACATCCTCGGTGTAAACGAGGCGCTCTACCACTGAGCTAACCACCCAATTTTGTGTTGGGACGGGAATAGTACTAGTTGATAAGTATTACTCCCAATCCCCGCATAAATTTACAGTGCTGCTAATGCCTCTTTATATGCGACGACATTACGTGCTTCACCAAGTGAATTAACAACCTGCCACTTTAGATTTCCATCTTTTCCAATGATAAATGTGCCACGAGTAGCGCAACCACGTGACTCTTCAAAGACTCCGTATGACTTGGCCGCTGCTCCATGTGGCCAAAAATCTGAAAGAACTTGGAACTTATAGCCCTCTTGCTCTGCAAATACCTTATTGGCATACATTGGATCACAAGAGATAGCGATTAACTCAACATTATCATTTTGAAATGATGAGAGATCATCGCGAAGTGCACAAAGCTCACCGGTACAAATACCGCTAAATGCAAATGGATAAAAGAGGACCACAACATTCTTCTTGCCCTTAAAAGAGCTAAGTGAGATCTTCTCCCCGTGCTGATTTACTAATTCAAAATCAGGTGCAGCTGAACCAATTGCGAGCGCCATTTCTATCTCCCTTTACTTGTTTTTCTTTTTGATATTGCTTCCGGCATGCCGTGCTACTAATCGTGTTGCACTCCAATCAGCGCCAGCTGAGAATGAGGTGGTTTGCGACATTCCAGCTGTTGGTGCTGCATCTTGAATATCACTTGCCTCTACATGTCCTGGCCGGCCTGCCTTAGGTGTGAATAACCAGATTGGTCCATCTTCAGTTAAGTAGGTAAGTGCATCTACTAATTCATCTACTAAATCACCATCATCTTCGCGCCACCAAAGAATTACCGCATCTACTACCTCTTGGGATTCGGATGTTAAAAACTCTGTTCCACTCTTTTGGGTTATTGCACTTCGAATCTCAAGATCGCAATCTGCATTATCAAAACCAACTTCAAGAATTAGTTGATCCTTTGTGATGCCCAATCTTTCAACGGTGGCACCAGGGGCCTGTGCGGAGTTCATTAGGAGTAGTCCACCCAACCTTGGCGCCATATGCAAATCATTAAGCCAGATCACTCATGCCTTACGCTCTCAAATATGACTAAACACCCCTTTAGGGGCGAAGATAGCCCCGTGAGCGAATTGTTTGAGGGCCCAGATCACCTTGTAGATCAATTAGTTGATATCGATCCACAAGAGACCGCTGAATGGCAACAATCCTTTGACGCGGTTTTGAAAAATGCTGGTCCAGTTCGTGCTCGATATTTAATGCTCTCACTTATTCAACGAGCTAATGAAAAAAATGTTGGTGTTGGCGGGCTTCGCACAACTGATTACATCAACTCAATTCCACCGGCATTAGAGCCAGAGTTCCCAGGTGATGAGTTTATTGAACGTCGTATCCGCGCATTTATTCGATGGAACGCAGCAATCATGGTGCACCGCGCGCAACGCCCAGGTGTTGGAGTTGGTGGACATATTTCAACTTATGCATCCTCTGCATCTTTATATGAGGTTGGCTTTAACCACTTCTTCCGTGGTGCAGAACATGCTGGCGGTGGCGATCAAATATTTTTCCAAGGACATGCATCCCCTGGAATGTATGCACGTGCATTTATGGAAGGTCGTTTAACTGAGAAACAAATGGATGGTTTCCGCCAAGAGTTATCACATGAAGGTGGCGGCTTATCTTCATACCCGCATCCACGTTTGATGCCAGATTTCTGGCAATTCCCAACAGTTTCGATGGGACTTGGTCCATTAAATGCGATTTATCAAGCAAGATTTAATCGCTACTTACATGCTCGTGGCTTTAAAGATACAAGTGATCAAAATGTTTGGGCATTTCTAGGTGATGGCGAGATGGATGAGCCAGAGACAATTAGTGGAATCTCATTGGCGGCACGTGAAGGGTTAGATAATTTAACCTTTGTTGTTAACTGTAATTTACAGAGATTAGATGGACCAGTCCGCGGTAATGGCAAAATCATTCAAGAGCTGGAATCTATCTTTGGTGGTGCGGGCTGGAATGTAATTAAGGTTGTGTGGGGACGTGAGTGGGATCCTCTACTTGCTGCAGATCGTGAAGGTGCACTTGTTAATTTAATGAACCAGACACCAGATGGTGATTTCCAAACATTTAAATCGGAAAATGGCGCTTTTGTCCGCGACAACTTCTTTGGCCGCGATCCTCGCACCGCTGCAATGGTTTCAAATTGGTCAGATGATCAAATCTGGAATCTAAAGCGTGGTGGCCATGATTACCGAAAGCTTTACGCCGCATACAAAGCAGCTTCTGAACATAATGGCCGACCAACTGTGATTTTGGCTAAGACAATTAAAGGTTGGACATTGGGCTCTCACTTTGAGGCTCGCAACAGCACTCACCAGATGAAGAAGATGACAATTGAGGATCTAATTGGCTTCCGCGATCGCCTTGATATTCCAGTTAAGGATGAGGCGATTGATGCAAAGCTTCCGCCTTACTTCCATCCTGGTAAGGATTCACCTGAGTACCAATACATGATGGATCGTCGCCGTGAATTAGGTGGCTTTATTCCTTCACGCCGTAAAGTTTCAAAGCCATTGCCACAACCTAAAGATTCAACCTATGAATCGGTAAAGCGGGGATCTGGTCAGCAAGAAATTGCAACAACGATGGCATTTGTGCGTTTGTTAAAGGATTTAATTAAAGATCCAGATATTGGCAAGCGGTTTGTACCCATTATTCCCGATGAAGCACGCACCTTTGGTATGGACTCATTGTTCCCAACCTTAAAGATTTACTCACCACATGGTCAGACCTATACATCGGTGGATCGTGAATTAATGCTCTCTTACAAAGAATCTAAAGAGGGTGTAATTCTGCATGAAGGAATTAATGAGGCAGGCTCCGTTGCCTCATTTACTGCAGTGGGTAGCTCCTACTCAACACATGATGAACCAATGATTCCAATCTATATTTTCTACTCAATGTTTGGCTTCCAACGAACTGGTGATTCATTCTGGGCAGCATCTGATCAATTAGTACGTGGCTTTGTATTGGGCGCAACAGCAGGTCGCACCACATTAAATGGTGAAGGTTTACAACATGAGGATGGCCACTCATTACTTCTAGCTTCAACAAATCCAGCGGTAATTGCATATGACCCAGCTTTTGGTTACGAGCTAGGTCATATAGTTAAAGATGGTCTGCGCCGGATGTATGGGCAAGATAGTGAAAATGTTTACTACTACCTAACTGTTTACAACGAGCCATATGTGCAACCTGAAGAGCCAAAAAATCTTGATGTTGATGGCTTGCTTAAGGGTATTTACCTATTTAAGAAAGCACCTAAATGGCGCAGCAAGCGAGTACAGATTCTGGCATCTGGAGTTTCAGTTAACTGGGCGCTAAAGGCACAAGCATTGTTAAATAAGGATTTCAAGATTGCTGCAGATGTTTGGTCAGTGACCTCTTGGAATGAGTTACGTCGTGATGGCTTAAATGTAGATCGCCATAATCTTTTAAATCCTGGTAAGAAAACTCAAGCATTTGTGACCAAGCAATTAAAGGGTCGCAAGGGTCCAGTTATTGCAGTTAGTGATTTTATGCGCTCAGTTCAGGATCAAATTGCGCCATGGATCCAGCAAGATTTCTACTCACTGGGCACAGATGGTTTTGGTCTCTCAGATACGCGTGGTGCGCTGCGTCGTCACTTTAAAGTAGATGCTGAATCAATTGTAATTGCTGCGTTGTCACAATTAGCTGATGCTGGTGTGGTGAATAAGCGCAAGGTAAAGAAGGCGATTAAGAAGTATCAGATTAATGATGTAACTGCAGCTGATGCTGGTAATACTGAAGGTTCAGGCTGATCTAACTCTTACTAGATTCGTTTCTTAGAACCAATCTTTCCAAAGTGCAGCAGTAGCACCATCAAACAACCGGCAGTAATTAAAGCAACTGTGATTGAGGTTATCTGTGCGATCCACGCCAAGATAAATTTTGAGTTAAAGATCAATAATGTATTTACAAAACTTAATTGGGCTACTGCCAATGAGTTCTTACCATCTGCTAAGCGACCTGCGATAGAGAAAAATATTGGTGCCAAAAATGATGTGCCAAGGCCAGCAATTAAAAATCCAAGGAAGTTAAGTGCATAAGCAATAGATTTATTTGTCTCAAGTAAAGCTGTGGAAAGTAGGAGCATCAAAATAAAACCGCCGCCGCCGAATACACCTGCACTCTTTATCCAGAATTGCTCACTGCCATGATTAAGCGCCCAACCAATTGAAAATCTGCCGATAATTAAACCTAAGAGATAGGTCAGGTAATTAAGGGCGCTGGTTGATTGCGCCATGCCCATAACCTCTTTGCCAAATAAGGTCGCCCAATCTGCAATTGTAAATTCAACTATCGAGGCGCAAAAGAAGCCGATCGATAAAAACCAATTAACTTTAAATTTAAATTGTTTTAATGAGGTTAAGCGATATGCATCATCACCAGATGGTTTTGGTGAGTAACTTGGCTCTAACACCTTTATGACATAGATCGTAATTACCCAAACCACCACCATCAAAGTGGTGATATGCCAGGCGATAGAGACATTAGCTGCAACTAAGAAAGCAATTGCCGAGCTGGCCAATGCTCCGATTCCCCAAGCGCCATGTAACTTCGGGATAATGATTTTTCCAACTTGATCTTGTCTATGAAGAGTGTGGCCAGAGCTAGCGATATGGTAAATCGATATTGCAGCACCACTAAGAATGCTAGCAACGACAAATACAAATGGTGATTTGGTATGAGCTAAAACAATATAGGTGATAGCAACTACAGTTGAACCGATCTGCATCGCTCTTTTAGCACCAATTCGATGCACAATTTGTCCGCCAATTAAAAGCATCACAATTGAGCCAATCGAGGCGGTACTTAACAGGGTACCGAAGGTGCCATTATTGACCGCTAAATTCGCCTTTAAATCTGGAGTACGTGGAGCAAGTGACATAATTGATAAGCCAAATAGGAAAAATATGTAACTTAAATACCTTCGTTCAACTGATTGGAACTCTGAAGTTTTGAAATTTTTCAAAAGAGTGCACTCGCCAATTGGCCACGGGCCTTAACTAGCCTTGGATCAGCTGGATCAACTAAATTAAATAACTGAAGCAGGTGGGCCTTGGCCTTATCTCTATCATCGGCAGTAAAGCTTTTTACAGCCGCAATTAATCTATTAAAAGCAGCCTCATAATCACCTTGAGCAATCTCAATATCCGCACACATCATTTGTGATGTTAAATTATCAGCTTTTGAGTTTTTCAAGGTTAATCCAAAATCTAAACCATTTATTCGGTTCATTAAATCAGCTTGTGCTAATCCAATTGTTGCAACTGGATCATTTGGTTTGCGCTTTAGCCAGCTTTGATAAGCCGCTTTGGCAGCTGCATAATCACCCTTCTCCATAGCGGCGTAAGCCGCCTCCTCCTCTGGCTCCATTGGAGTTTCAACAACTGCAGAGTTTTCGGGCGCCTTACCAATACCTTTGCCAGCAGCTAGCTCTAGTAACTTGTTAATAACGAGGCGTACCTGATCTAGTGGTGGTACAGATTCAAATAATGGGATTACCTGCTCTTGAATGATTGCCATAGCAACTGGAACTGATTGAACCTGCAGCGCTTGTGCAACCGCCGCTTCGGCATCAACATTTACCGTGCCAAGCAGCCAAGTATTTTGATCAGCGCTCTCTAATTTTCCTAATATTTCTAGTATCTCTTTGGCCTGGGCACTTCGCGGTGACCAGCAAAGCAAAATTACAACCTTATTATTTGATTCCTTTACAAAATCTGAAACTAAGTTTGCCTGTGTGACCGCCTTACCGTAGGCGATCGTAGATTCACCTGCAGCTGGTGCTTTAAGAGAGCTTAGATCGAAGGCGTTGCCAAATTTATTACTCGGCAATCCCGCAAATGGGTTTTTACTCATTTATTTAGTAATACTCCTGAATCCATTCGATATGGCAAGACCTTTTCAATGTAATCCTGAGTGGCAAAATCTAGTCCAACATCACGGCCTAACTTCTCACCTAAGTACCAGCGATTCTCTAGCACTTCGTGAAATAACTGCGCCGGCTCTACCCGACCCTTTAAATCATCTGGAACTTGGTTAACTACCCGACGAAATACATCGGTCAGCCATTGTTTCACCGCTATCGCATGTGGAGTGCTAGGTGGAAACTCACGAGCTTTGTAACGATCATAAGAGGCCAATAATCGCTTTGCTTGTAACTCCTCAGCCTTTAGCCCCATCAACTCCTCTAATCGATTTGCGTGATAGCGAGCAGCAACTAATCTTGGTTGAAACTTAAGAACACCTTTATCACCTTGGGTAGTTACCTCAACCTCTTCAACTGCAAAACCTAAATCTTGTAGCGAACGCATCGCCCGCTCGACCGCCTGGCGATCTGCTGCATCTAATATCTGTGGATCCTTTAACATCGCCCAAAGCCGGCGATATCTTTTGATTACACCCTCACTTGCGCGAACTGGATCCATATCTGCTTGCAGAACACCTGCTGAAGCTAAATCATCTAACTCACCAGCCACATTTACTAATGCAAGTTCTAGATCATGTTCACGTTGGCCATTACTTAAACTCTTTTGAAACTCACCAGTTTCCGCATCTACCAAGTAAGCAGCAAACTCATCAGCATCTCTTCTAAATAAGGTATTTGATAAGGAACAATCGCCCCACCAAAAACCCAGCAGATGCATGCGAACTAATAACAAAGCTAACGCATTTGCCATATTTAATACTTCAGCTGGAGTTACCGAACCACTTAAAATAACTCGGTATGGAAGTGAGTACGGCAGATACTTTGTAACTAATGCTGCTGGTAACTCATTGCCATCCTTATCTAATCTGCCTTCAATTACCGCCACCGGTTCAACACAAGGTGCACCTCTTTGATTTAACTCGCGCAGTAATGAGTACTCTCGATTTGAAAACTCAGCGTTGGTCTCTTTAATTGCAAATATCTCGCTATTTATTTTTTGCGGATTAGATCTAATCAACCGAACCACGTGGCGAGAGATACCGCGCATTTGAGTGAGTACTTCATCCTCTGGCCACTCCTCTAACGGCTTATCCCAGGGAAGTTGGGCCAGAGTGGCGATCTCCTCACCTAATCCCTTGATTCGCAAGCCAGTCATGACCTTATTCTCTCTTATTTACTCCTGCTTATCTGCAC
The DNA here is from genome assembly GCA_964628535.1 of uncultured Candidatus Nanopelagicus sp. Classification (GTDB taxonomy): domain Bacteria; phylum Actinomycetota; class Actinomycetes; order Nanopelagicales; family Nanopelagicaceae; genus Nanopelagicus. The sequence continues at coordinate 9,307 of CAZVNE010000002.1, forward strand.
TAATAATGGTGAATAGCCAGTTAAAATTGCGATTATGGCAACATTTAAAAAACCACGTTTATCAGCTAAGTTAAAAAGAAGCCGTAAACCAAGAGGCGTGAAGGCGACTGCTGATTACGGAGTCCGTGGTGCACCAATTAATTCAAGCCATCCCTTCTACTTTGGCTTTATGGCGGTTGCTGGTGGATTAATTGCCTTAACACTCCTGAAAGCATTGGCATCTGCCAGTCAAATCTTTATTTTAATTGTTATCTCACTATTTCTGGCAATTGGATTAAACCCAGCAGTTAATTACTTCCAGCGTCGCAATATGCGTCGGGGTTACGCAGTCGGAGTTGTTGTCGGCTCAGTTTTGCTATTTGTGGCCTTGTTTATCTGGATTGCTATCCCACCGCTACTGGAAGAGATCGACTCCTTTATTGATAACGCACCGCAATTAGTAAATGATTTAAAAAATAACTCGTTAATTAATGATCTTAATAATAGGTATGGAATCATCGATTCCCTTGAAAGTAGGGTTAATTCCGTAATTAAAGATGGCGCCTTTGTCGTAACCGCTTTTGGCGGCGTGGTTGGTGTGGGTAGAGCCTTTATCTCTGGAGTTGTTGCAACAATTACAATTTTAGTTTTGACCCTTTACTTCTTATCCTCACTAGATAAGGTTGTAAAGATTGGCCTACGTTTGGTACCGAACTCACGCAGAGATCGAGTAGCAAAATTAACAAACGCAATCATCTCTCGCATTGGCTCCTTTGTGGGTGGACAAGGAATAATTGCAATTTTGGCAGCGCTCTTCATATTGATTATGGGATTAGCCATTGGAATGCCATATACCGGACCACTTTCGATGCTGGTTTTAATCTGTGGTTTCATTCCATTAATTGGCCACTTCATCGGCATGACCTTTGTAACCTTGGTATCTCTTACAGATTCACCACAAACTGCCTTCATCGCTTTAGCGCTCTACATAATTTATGTACAGATTGAAAATTATGTAATTACTCCAAAGATTATGCGCAGATCCCTTTCATTGCCGGGACTAGTAACAATCATTGCCGCATTACTTGGTACCAGTTTGTTAGGTTTAATTGGGGGTCTACTTGCTGTACCGATTGCAGCTGCAGTGTTGTTGATTCTTGATGAGGTTGTATTTCCAAGAGCGGATAACTCTTAAATCTCCTCAGGTAGCGGCAATCTACTTGGTGCAATAACTTTTACAATCTCACTTAACACCAAGTAAACCATCGGCTCTCCCACCCAGAGATGTTTAGCTCCTGCTACATCAATCTGCTTTAAATTAGGAACTTTAGAAAATTTTATTTGTGCTGCTGCTGGCTTTAAATAATCATCATGCTCTGGAACAAGTGCCGTTATTGGCCGACCATCCTTTGCCCAGAACTGCAGATCCTCATCGGTGGTTGCAATCATTGGTGGGCTTAGCAAAATTAACTCTTTAACTCTCTCATCGTGAGCATATTTAAGAGCCAACTCTGTTCCAAATGACCAACCTACAACATATAAATCTTTGACTTTCAACTCATCGAAACAGTAATCAATTGCAGCAAGCACATCTAATTTCTCACTTCGTCCTTGATCAAACTCACCATCGCTCTTGCCTGCTTCACTCTCAGTGCCTCGGGTGTTAAATCTAATTATTTGAATGCCTGCCATTTCTGGTAAGCGATTTGCTGCCTTCTTATAGATATGTGAATCCATCATTCCCCCACCAGATGGGTTTGGATGCAGCATTAATAATGAGCCAATTATCTCACCGATTGGGGTAGCAACCTCGCCAATTAAATTAAGGCCATCTGCGGTTTTTATGGTGATAGGCGTGCGAATTGCTGGCAGAACGGTACTTGGACGGATTAACTCTGACACAAAAGCAGTTTACTCTTACCTCATGAGTTCAACCGCCACATTTGCAAAACATGATCCAACTACTGGTGAGGTAATTGCCCAGTACAACAACTTCACACCAGATGAGGTTTATGCAACTGTTGCATCAGCTAAAGAGGCATCCGTTGATTGGCAAGCACTTGACTTTAAAGGACGGAAAAAAGTTTTACTTAAGTGGGCAGCTTTATTAACCTCTCGTGTTAAGGAGATTGCGCAGTTAATTGCTCTTGAAACTGGCAAGCCAGTAAGTGATGCCACATTAGAAGTATCTATCGCAATTGATCATCTAGCTTGGGCAGCTAAAAATGCCGAAGAGATTATGCAAACACAGAACCGTCCATCTGGAATGTTGATGTTTAATATGAAGGCGCAGGTACAGCGTTCACCACTTGGTGTTGTTGGTGTTATCGGCCCATGGAATTATCCAATGTTTACGCCAATGGGATCTATCGCATATGCCCTGGCTGCTGGAAACACAGTTGTGTTTAAGCCATCTGAGTTCACACCAGGTGTTGGTAAGTGGTTAGCCGATACCTTTATTGAGGTCGCACCATTTGCTGCCATCTTTACAACTGTTACTGGAACACCAGAGGTTGGTCGGGCGCTAACCGAGTCGGCAGTAAATAAGATTTCATTTACCGGATCAACTAGAACTGCAAAAAAGGTAGCAGCTGCCTGTGCTGAAAGAATGATTCCAGTAGTGCTTGAGTGTGGTGGCAAAGATCCAGTAATTGTGGCGGCAGATGCTGATATTAAATTAGCGGCAGAACAATCTTTATGGTCGGCCATGGCAAATGCAGGTCAATCATGTATTGGCGCAGAACGTGTTTATGTTGTGCAATCTGTTGCTGATCAATTTATTGAAGAGATTACGAAGCAAGCAAAAAAGCTTGAGGCTGGCAAGAATTACGGCCCAGCAACTATGCCGGCGCAATTAAATGTAATCCAATCTCACCTAAGTGATGCGGCTGCCAAGGGTGCCAAATTTGTATTGGGTGGCACAGATTCAGTTCGTGCGCCATTTGTTGAACCAGTAATCATGTTAGAGGTGCCAGAGAGTTCAACTGCTATGAGGGAAGAAACCTTTGGGCCAACCCTTGCGATTAATCGAGTCTCATCAGTTGAAGAGGCGATCGCATTATCAAATGCCAGCAATTATGGTTTAGCTGCTGCAGTGTTTTCGCGGCGCCAAGGTGAGCGAATTGCCAGCCAACTGCAATGTGGCATGGTCTCAATTAACTC
>CAZVNE010000002.1:12547-66286 GCA_964628535.1 uncultured Candidatus Nanopelagicus sp.
GCCAAGGTGAGCGAATTGCCAGCCAACTGCAATGTGGCATGGTCTCAATTAACTCAGTATTTTTATTTGCAGCTGTCGCCACAGTTCCATTTGGCGGAGTTAAGGACAGTGGCTACGGACGCATCCATGGTGCAGAAGGGCTGTTGGAGTACACCTACGCTAGAACTGTTGTTAAACCAAGATTTAAATTGCCAATTACCTTTACCTCATTTAAAAGATCAAAGTTGGCAGATCTAGTGGTAATTAAATTAATTAAATCTTTGCATGGAAAACGCAAGATTAATTAGTAGGTAGCTCGCCCGCCTGAGATATCAAAGGTGAAGCCAGTTGTAAATGAGCAAGCCTTTGATGCCATAAATGCAAGCATCTCTGCAACCTCATCAGCTTCACCTAACCGACCAGCTGGAATCTTTGCGATCATGTAATCAAGTAACTCCTGTGAAGTATTTTCATTAATTGGAGTTTTAATTACCGCAGGTGCAAGTGCGTTCACTGTTATTCCCATAGTTGCAACCTCTTTTGCAACACCTTTAACAAAACCAATAAGTCCAGATTTAGAGGTGTTATACGGTGCCATCTTTGGATTTCCCTCTTTACCTGCAATGGATGCCACCTGAGCAATTCGGCCATACTTTTGGGATTTCATAATTGGAAGCACCGCTTGAGTTAACCAGATTGCGCCATATAAATTTACTGCGATAACCTTTTCAAAATCAGGCCACTTGATATTCTCTACAAACTCAGAGGTTGGTCCTGGATAACCTGCACAATTAATTAGCGCATCGATCCGCTTATGTTTACTTTGAATATCGGCAATTACTTTAAATACTGCAGCTTGATCTGAGATATCTAACTGATAGGAGTAATCAGATCCAGCTAAACCATCTTTATTTAAATCTAAAGCGATCACAGTTCCGCCACGGGATGCGATTAATTGGGCGGCTGCTTTACCGATGCCGCTAGCGGCACCAGTGATTACGATTACCTGATTTTCAAATGAATAGCGCTCAAAGGATGAGATTTGGGTTGACATGGTTTCCATATCCTACTTGGCTAAGTAGGCTACATCTATAACTTTTAAGTGAAAGATCTCATTGATTGGAGCGTCATGGCTATTAAAAAATCGGTGACCAAAACCAGTTCAAACTCAAAGTGGCCCAGCACCCGCGATGCGGCTGGCCCAATGAAGCGATCAATCGGAATATTAAATAAGCAAAAGATCCAAAGTCAGGATGCTGATGGAGTGCCTGAATCTGCTAAACGGTTTGCCGATGGCTCAAGGTACAAGATTGAGATTCCATCTGTTGAAGGTCCAGTCGCATTTAAAACTGTCTTAGATGAGGCGAAAAAACATAAGTTGATAATTCATCGCATCTCACAAGGCTCGGGCATCATGATGCAAACCGATGATGAGATCAAACAGATGGTTGCAATGGGCAAGAAGGAGAAGATTGAGGTTTGTTTATTTGTTGGACCACGCGCTGCTTGGGATATTGGCAAACAGGTTTCAGCATCCGCTGGTGTAATTGCATCTCCAACATTACGTGGCACAGATCAACTTCGCTTTGCGTTAGAGGATGTAATTCATGGTGTAAATCTTGGATTGCGTTCAGTTTTAGTTGGAGATCTTGGCCTGCTTAAAGTTTTGGGTGAAGCAAAGCGCAAAGGTGATCTGCCTAAGGATTTAATCTTAAAAACCTCAGTTGCAATGATCTGTAATAACGCTGCCACCGCTGCGCTGCTAGAAGATCTCGGTGCATCCACCCTTAATCTGGCAACTGATTTATCACTTCAGCAAATTGCCGCCATTCGTGCCCAAGTTGATTTACCACTTGATGTCTATGTTGAAGGCCCAGATGATTTTGGAGGTGCAGTTCGCCACTATGAAGCACCAGATTTAGTTCGCATTGCCGCACCAATCTATTTGAAATTTACCATTCGAAACTCACCTGGTTTGTATCCATCAGGAGCCCATATTCAAGGATTGGTTGAATCATCAGCAAAAGAGCGTGTACGCAGAGCAGCTATCAGTAAGGCAATTATTGATAGATACGGCTTTAAAAAATAAAATGGCAAAGTTGTTAATCTTTGGTGGCACTGGCGCACTTGGCTCAGCGATCGCTGCCAAGTTTGCAAGTGAAGGCTATGAGGTTATTTTTGGAGTTAGAAAAATTACCGATTCAAAGGTGCAGTTTCAACTTCCGTTAACCGCAGGACCGGTGCCAGATCTTCTTAAAGGTCAGATTTTCGACGCAGTTGTATTTGCTCAAGGTGCCAACATTAATGACTCAGTAATCAGCTCATCCCTTGCCGATCTAAACCGCTTATTTGAAGCAAATGTCACATTTATCTCTGAGACAGCAAAGGTATTACTAGCTAATAACTTAATTAAACAAAAGGGCAAGATTGTTATTTTAAGCTCTCTCTGGGAGCAGTTAACTAGACAAGAGAAGATGGCCTATACCGTTACTAAGGCCGCAGTTGGTGGCTTGGTTCGTTCGATGGCGGTAGATCTTGGTAATTCAAAGGGCATCTTGGTTAATGGTTTACTGCCTGGCATAGTTGAAACCCCAATGTCACGTGGCTTACTAAGCAATGCGCAGATTGAAAATATTGAGGCACAAACACCAGGACATAAATTAACTGTCCCGACCGATATTGCAAATGCTACCTACTTGCTTGGCTGTGAAGATAACACTGCGATCTCTGGCCAATCATTATTTGTTGATTATGGATTCTCAATCGCTCGAGTTATCTAATAAAAATGAGCACTGAATTACTTACTGAAGATACCGTTCTCTCCTATTTAATCGAGAAAGAGATTATCTCCGCAACCGAAGATACCGAGGTTGAAGTCTTAACTGGTGGTGTCTCTAATGTTGTACTAGCTATCACAACTAAAGATAAAAAAATGGTGTTAAAGCAGGCACTAGCGGAGCTAATGGTTGCGCAAAAATGGGAGGCAGATCAACGCCGAGCAATCGTTGAGGCTAATGCGATTGCCCTGTTTCATAAGTTAAGCCCAAATCAAGTTCCAAACTTAGTATTTTTAGATCCCGAGCGATTTATCCTAATTTTAGATCGAGTTCCAGTTGGTAGCACAGTTTGGAAGAGTGATTTATTGAGTGGGGTAATCAATCCAGATGTAGCGCATGTATTGGGTACCACCCTTGCGCAGTGGCACAACTTTGGTGAAAAGGATAAAGCGGCAAGAATGCAATTTATGGAGGATTCACTCTTTGAACAATTACGAATCGATCCCTTCTACCGTTTTGTAGCTGCAAAAAATGAATCACTCAAACCAGTAATTACTCGATTAATTAATGAGTTAGAGGGAGATAAAACCACCATCGTGCATGGGGATTTCTCACCGAAAAACATAATGGTTGGCATGGATGACCAGGTTTACATCTTAGATTTTGAGGTTACTCATGTAGGTAATCCAGTTTTTGATTTAGCCTTTTTATTGGCCCACTTACTTTGCAAGAGATTTAGAACTGATGAGCCACTTGAGGAAAAGTTGTTAAGCGCAGCTGCTGAGCGATTTATCTCTGCATATGAAGGAATTCGGCCAATCGCATCCTCACTCTCTCTGCACACAGCATTAATCGCATTGGCTAGAGTTGAAGGTAAATCTCCCGTCAATTACCTAGATGCAAGTAAGCAGAGTGCATTAGTAGGCTATACAAAAGATATTCTAGGAAGAGGTGATCAGATCTCAATTATTGATCTCTTTCAAAGGAGCAAGGGATGAAGATTGAAAAGGTGGTTGGCTATCAGGTTTTAGACTCAAGAGGTCGACCAACAGTTGCTGCTGCAATTACTTTAACTGATGGAACTACCCATACTGCAAGGGTGCCATCTGGTGCTTCAACTGGAAAACATGAAGCAAAAGAGTTGCGAGATGGCGACTCACCTACTGCTAATAAATTTTATGCTGGCAAATCGGTAAACCAAGCAGTCACCAACATTAACAATCTAATTGCACCTACCTTATTAGATAAACAAATCTCACTACCTGATGTAGATACACAATTGGTGGATCTAGATCCATCTGATGATCATGCAAAGCTAGGTGCAAATGCAACTCTTGCAGTTTCACTAGCAGCTGCGATTGCTGATGCGCACTCTCAAAACAAATCCTTGGTTCGACTCTTTAATGGTGATGGCGATCTAGAGATTCCAATGCCGATGGTAAATATCCTCTCTGGCGGTGCACATGCAGGACGAACATTAGATATCCAAGATGTCTTAGTCGTGCCAAATGGTGCAATCTCATTTACAGAGGCCTTGTCTTGGATTGTTGCTATTCGCGAAGCTGCTGCAAAGATGGGTGCGGCTGATGGCAAGGTGACGCATTTGATCGCAGATGAGGGTGGTCTTGGTATTCCATTTGAATCAGTTGCTGCCGCCTGTGAGTTTGTGGTCAAAGTTATTGAATTGGTTGGTTTAAATCCAGCAACTGATGTGTCTATTGCACTTGATATTGCCTCAACCCAATTTTTTGATGGCGCCAATTACAACTTAAAGACCGAGGGTAAATCATTGCCATCCGCGGATTTTGTTCAATACATAAGTAAGTTAGTTAATAATCAGCCAATCCTTTCCATCGAGGATCCATTTGCCGAGGATGATTGGTCAGCTTGGCAGCAATTTATGCAGCTTGCACCAAAGAGATTGCAGGTTCTGGGTGATGATTTACTTACGACTAACTTAGATCGATTAAATAAGGCGATCGCAGAAAATAGTGCAAATGCGATCCTAATTAAGGCTAATCAAAATGGCTTAGTTACCTCAACTTTAAATGTGTTAAAGCAGGCACGGGCAAACAACTTTAATACGGTGGTTTCAGCCCGCTCTGGTGAAACAGAGGACTCATGGTTAGCTGATCTTGCTACTGGCTGGCGCGCGGGACAGATTAAGGTTGGTTCAACTCATGGTTCAGAGCGCACAGCAAAGTGGAATCGATTGTTAGAGCTAGAGGCAACTGAAGAGAGTAGCTTCGCTAATCCTTTTAATTAAGTATTAGTGCGAATGACGTGGCACGTAATCGCCACTGCTACCAACTAAGAAATCAAGATCTGCGCCAAGGTGTGCTTGTTGCACATGCTCAATGTATATCTTGCTCCAGCCACGAGTGGCTTTAGGTTCAGGTGCTACCCATGCTGCTTTGCGCTTTGCTATCTCATCCTCAGAGACCAAAAGATTTAACTTACGGTTTGGTACATCTAATTCAATCTCATCCCCGTTTTGAACGAAGGCAAGTGGTCCACCAACAGTTGATTCTGGCGAAACGTGAAGTACAACAGTTCCGTATGCAGTTCCGCTCATACGAGCATCAGAAATTCGGACCATATCTGTTACGCCTTGATCAAGCATTTTCTTCGGCATCGGCAAATTTCCAACCTCTGGGAAACCTGGATAACCCTTTGGGCCTGCGTTACGCAAAACTAAAATGCTATCTGCGGTCACAGGTAAATCTTCACTATCTGCAACCTTTAAGTAATCTTCGATCTCATCAAAGACAAGTGCTTTACCTTTATGCGTTAATAGATGTGGTGATGCTGCTGAAACTTTGATGATCGCGCCATTTGGAGCCAAAGATCCACGAACAACTGCAATTCCAGCACCTGCTGCCTGGAATGGCTTTGCTGCCGGAGTAATAACCTCTTTGTTCCAATTTTCAGCACCTTCAATATTTTCCTTGACGGTTTTGCCAGTGACTGTGATGTGATCTGTGTGAATTAAGTTAGCGATCTCCTTCATAACGGTAGGAACACCACCGGCATCAAAGAACTCCTCCATTAAAAATTGTCCGGATGGCATCATGTTGGCAATCACTGGTACATCTCTCGCTAATTTATCAAAATCGTCAAGGTCAAGTGGCACGCCAACTCGGCCAGCGATGGCAAGTAGGTGAACTACTGCATTTGTAGAACCACCAATTGCAGCTAAAATTTTAATTGCATTCTCAAATGCTTTACGGTTTAGAACCTTAGAAAGTTTAAGATCCTCTTCCACCATCTTCACAATTCGACGACCAGAAAGATGAGCGAGCGCAAATTTGCGTGAATCAACCGCTGGAATTGCAGCAGCTCCTGGTAATTGCACACCAAGTGCTTCTGTCACACAAGCCATAGTTGATGCTGTTCCCATTGTCATACATGAGCCTTGGCTGCGGGCTGAGCAAGCTTCCATCGCCATAAACTCTTCAAAAGAGATCTTTCCGCTGCGAACCTGCTCGCTGTACTTCCAAACTAATGTTCCTGATCCAACTGGTTGACCTTGGTAGCGACCATTAAGCATCGGTCCACCGGTAATCATTAATGTTGGTAGGTCAACACTTGCAGCTCCCATTAGTAAACCAGGAGGTGTCTTATCGCAATTACCAAGTAAAACTACGCCATCTAATGGATGAGAGCGGATTAACTCTTCTACCTCCATCGCAAGCATGTTGCGATACAAAGATGTTGTGGGGCGTTGCAGTGATTCACTTAATGACATCGCTGGAAACTCAAGTGGAAAACCGCCAGCCTCCCAAACTCCGCGCTTTACCGCCTCTGCAACATCCTTTAATGATCCATTGCAAGGATTTAACTCTGACCAGGTATTTGCAATTCCGATTACTGGACGACCATCAAAAACATCTGGTGGATAGCCTTGATTGCGAAGTCGTTCGCGGTGGATGTAGCCACCTTTATCTTTTAAACCAAACCAATATTGACTACGGCGATCAAACTTTTCTTCGCTCAAGAGATGCTCCCGCGGGTTGTGTTAGAGTTTTGCCATATCGTAGTTGAAAACCCCAAATAGGCTAAATCTGATCAATTACTGAGATTGACTGAACTTAAATTACTAAGGAGTACATATGAAGATCGCACGATTAGGTGAAATTTATAAGGAGAAACCCGCTGTAGTCGTAAATGAAACAGAGGCGGTCTTTGTTGATGATCTAATCGGTGATTGGAGTCGCACCGAGCTGGAGAATGGTGCGCTAGATAAGGTGGCAAAGGCTGATCTTTCAAATCGGCCAAAGGTAAAGCTCTCAGATTTTAGATTTGGCTCACCAGTTGCAAGACCGACAAAGGTTATTTGTGTTGGCTTAAATTACGCGAAGCATGCAAAAGAGACAGGTATGGCTGCCCCTGCTGAGCCAGTAATCTTTATGAAGGCACCAGATACTGTAATTGGTGGCAATGATCAGATTGTGGTTCCACCTAACTCTGCCAAAACAGATTATGAGGTAGAGCTTTGTGTTGTAATAAAGAAAAATGCTTTGTACTTAAAATCTCCGGAAGAGGCTGCCGATTACATCCTAGGTTATACAGTTTCGCAAGATGTTTCAGAGCGTCACTGGCAGGTTGAGCGCAGCGGTCAATGGGTAAAGGGAAAATCATTTCCATCATTTAACCCAATGGGTCCTTGGATTGTTACCGGTGATGAACTAAAAGCAAATGGTTTTGATCCAAGCAATCTACAACTATCTTGCACAATCGATGGTGAGGTCCGACAAAACTCAAATACAAATGACCTTATCTTTGGCATAAATCACTGTATTTGGTACATCACGCAATTTATGGAGTTAAAGGCTGGCGATGTTATTAATACTGGCACCCCCGAGGGTGTTGGTATGGGCTTTAAGCCAGAGAAATTCCTAAAGGGTGGCGAGAAGATTGTTACAACCATTGAAGGAATTGGCACAATCACTAACTCAGTAATTAATTACAAATAATTAATTAAAACCAATTAGATTGATTTAGCACTTCTTTCACCATTAACGACCCGCTCAATTCCATAAGGATTGGCGTTTTGTAACTGCGCTGGTAATTGATTATCTGGGAAGTTTTGATAAACAACTGGGCGCACAAAGCGGTAGATCGCATCCAATCCAACTGATGTGGTGTGGGTAGATGAGGCTGGCCATTGACCACCATGATTTTGCGCAGCGGTAACTGATACTGCTGTTGGAAAGCCATTCCAGATAACCCGGCCAGCTAATTGAGTTAATTGATTTACTAGATCACCAACATTTTCAGTTGCACCTGCATGCAGCGCAGCTGTTAATTGACCCTCCATCGCCTTAGCGACAGTTGAAAATTGATCAAATGGGGTGCGGATAATTACAGAGGTTGGGCCAAAGTGCTCTTCCAATAGATCATGATGATTTTTAACATCTGCCCAATCAACAACAAAGATGGTTGGTGTGACGCCGAAGCCATCTGCATTATTTACACCAGTGATTACTTTTAACCCAGCAGATTTTGCTAACTTGCCGGTGCTATCGCTAAATCTACTTGCAATACCTTTATTTAAAAGTGGCCCAACCTTTTGCGCTGCGACATACTCTTCTATTTGTGCAATAAATTTATCGCCATTGTTATCGGTTGGCACAATAATAATTCCAGGCTTTGTGCAAAATTGGCCGCTACCAAGTAGGGCTGAATCCATAGCAGCTTTTGCTAACTCATCGGCTTTTTCAGATAAAGCAGTTGGTGTGAAGAAAACTGGATTTAATGAACCCATCTCTGCATAAACTGGAATTGGTACTGCTCGCTCTTGGGATAATTTAATTAATAACTTTCCAACTAAACCTGAGCCGGTAAATCCAATTGCAGTTATCGCCGGCGCTTGAGCTAACCAGTGGGTAATTTGTGGGTTTGTTCCTTGCACAATTGCAAATAGATCCTTTGATAGGCCTTGGGATTGAATTGCAGCGATAACCGCTTCGTAAACTAATTGTGATGTATTTGGATGGGATGGATGAGCCTTAACAACAACTGGACAGCCCGCCGCTAACGCAGATGCGGTGTCGCCCCCTGCAACTGAAAAAGCTAATGGAAAATTACTTGCCGCAAATACCGCAACAACTCCCAGTGGTTGTTGGGTTTTACGTAAATCTGGTCTAGCTACTGGTTGAAAATCAGGATCTGCTAAATCGATAATTGGCAGTAAATGTCCACCTTGTTTAACAAGTGTGGCAAATGCACGTATTTGAATAACAGTTCGCATAACCTCACCAGTTACTCGTGGCATAGGAAGTGCGGTCTCTTGATGAGCCATCTGCGCTAAATTATCCTTTTGCGCCTCAATTGAATCAGCAATTGCATTTAACAACGCCGCTCTCTTGTTTGGATCACTTTGTGCCAATTGTGCTTTAACAGCATCTGCGGCTTTGATCGCATTTAAAACTTGGGCTTGATCCCACTCGATGATCTCTTGGCCAACGGCTTGGGCGGTTGCTGGATTTTGGGCGGTAAATGTTTTGCTCATCTGCAAATCTTAACTGCTAAGTTAGTAAGGTAGTTAATTAGTAACGTGGTGCATTTCGAGTTCGCTCAACCTTTGGTTTGCGCTGATTGCGCTTGCTCCAACAGATGCTATGCCAGTGCCGGCGAGTTTCTGCATCATGCTCTAGCCAGGCAACGGTATGTGGAGTTGCCATTGGAATTACCTGATCACAGCCTGGGCAGCGATATGGTTTATTTGAAGATGAGCCGGTAATTTTTCTAACCACATAAATTCCATCACCATGTTCTTCGATCTCATCCTCAATTTTTGATGATGTGATCTCTCGCTCATTATCTATGCGAGAAGTTTTACTCGCACTCTTTTTTTTACGTGGACTCACAGCCCTATTCTTGCAGTTCGACTTCCGTAATGAAGACAAAGTAAGGCAGGATGTTGCCATGAGCACAAACACAAAGCCAGCGATTGAGATCACTGGTCTGATCAAACGGTATGGCCAGAAAGCGGCGGTAGATGGCATCGACCTTACTGTTTACCAAGGTGAAATCTTTGCACTTCTTGGGCCAAATGGTGCTGGCAAGACAACTACTGTAGAAATTTTAGAGGGCTTTAGAAATTTAAGTAGTGGCAAGGTCAGAGTTTTAGATTTTGACCCCGCAACAACGGGTGAAGCAGGCCGCAAATGGCGCAATAAGATCGGAATTGTTTTGCAATCCACAACTGATGCAGCTGATCTTTCAGTGCAAGAAACAGTTAAACACTTCTCGCATTACTATGAAAATCCCCGCAATGTTGATGAGGTAATTGATGAGGTTGGTCTACGTGAGAAGGCTAAGGAGTTAGCTAGAAATCTATCTGGTGGTCAGCGGCGACGGTTAGATGTGGCGCTTGGAATTATTGGCTCACCTGAACTGTTATTTCTAGATGAACCAACAACTGGCTTTGATCCAGAAGCACGCAGGGCGTTTTGGGATTTATTAAATAAATTGCGCAGTGAGGGAACAACTATTTTCTTAACTACCCATTACCTAGATGAGGCGGAGGCGCTGGCCGATCGAGTTGGCGTGATAACTGCGGGCAAGATTATTGAGATTGCCACTCCCGCCACCCTCGGAGATCGAGGCAATGCACCCGCCCGAATCACCTGGCTAGAGAATGACCAAATGCAGGAGTTAGAAACATCAGAACCGACCGCAGAGTTGAAAAAACTTAGCGCCCGATTTAATGGTGAAATTCCACAACTACAAGTAATTCGGCCAAATCTTGAGGATATTTATCTGCGAATGATTGGTGAGAATAAATGAAAACATTGAAGTTGGGTTTACTACGTGGGCGCATGGAGGTAAAGGTATTTATGCGCGGGCGAGAGTCAGTTGTATTTACCTTATTATTCCCAGTGATTTTGCTTTTTATCTTTGGTTCTGTATTTCAAAACACTATCGCACCTGGCGTAACCTTTAGCCAATACTTTGTGGCCGGCATGATTGCATCAGGTTTAGTAAATACTGGTTTTCAACAACTTGCGATAACCATCCCGATGGAGCGTGAGTTTGGCACCTTAAAACGTTTACGTGGTCGACCAATCTCAGTATCGGCATACTTCATTGGCAAGGCTTACTTAGTGACTATCTTGATGATTTTACAAACCGCACTGCTCTTAGGTTTTGGTGCAGCATTTTTTGGTTTAGATATACCAACCACTTCAGGAAAGTGGATCACCTTCACCTGGTTAATTCTCTTGGGCAGCGCATGTTCTACTGTTTTAGGTATCGCCTTCTCTGTAGTGCCAAAGAGTGGCCGTGGTGCCTCAGCGATTGTTTCGCCAATAGTAATTATTTTGCAATTTTTCAGCGGCGTCTTCTTTGTCTTTAGTGAGCTGCCAATTTGGATGCAACAATTTGCCGCACTCTTCCCACTGAAATGGCTAACTCAGGGTATGAGATCTGTATTTTTACCAGAATCATTTGCCACCCAAGAGGTAGCTGGTAACTGGGAGCTTGGCCGAACTGCAATTATTTTAGCTTTATGGTTAATTGTTGGACTTATTATCTCTATTAAAACCTTTAAATGGAGTGAAGAATGAAATCAAATAAGTTAATTGCAATACTCCTAGCTATCTCAGTAGCAACAACTTTCTCAATCTCTGCTGTTCAGGCAGCAACACCTACTAGCAAGGCAACACCTAAGCCCACCGCTAAAGCAACTGTAAAGCCCACCGCTAAAGCCACCCCAACTAAAAAAACTGTTACAACTAAGAAGGCTGTTACAACAAAGAAGCCAGTTGTAAAGAAGAAAAAGGTTGTGAAAAAGACAGCCACTCCAATTCCATCACCATCACCAGTTTGGCCGCCAGTTAAATTTACAGAGAATAAAGGTGTCTACGCAAAGATTCCTACCGGTAAAGAGATTATTGGATTGATCTCAGCAAAGAGTGGTCTAGCGACAGATGTTCAAAAATGTGAGACAAATGCATGCGGTGCTGTAATAGTGGCCGCTAACTTCACCTGCCAATGGTGGGAGATTAAATCTACGGTTATGGCACCCGATCCCAATGATTCAAAGAAGCGAGTTTTATTGGGAACATTAAGAACAACCTATGGTCTGCTTAAGCCAAAAACTTATGCAAATATTTTATTGATTAGTGATGAGGCTTTGTACACACCAGGCTCACTTGATCCAACAACTGGCGTAGTTGGTGCACCTGTGCTCCGCCCGGGAATTACCGTTGGCAATATATCTGCGATCTGTCATAAATCAGCAACTGATGAAAAATTGCCTAGCAATACCTATCTACCTGTTCGCTAATTAGCGATTGGCTCCCGGAACCCATAACTCATCGCCCACACCCTTATTTACATAACGGGCTAGTACAAAGAGTAGATCAGATAAGCGATTCAAATACTTAGCAGATAATGGATTTACTCCGCCACCAAAGCTATGAATTGCATGCCAGGTTGTTCGCTCGGCACGTCTGGTAACTGTCCGAGCAACATGCAATAAAGCTGCTGCTGGTGTTCCGGATGGAAGTACAAATGATTTAAGTGGTTGTAGTTCAGCGTTGTACTTATCAATTTGTGCCTCAATAAACTCAACTTGCGACTCGAGAACCCGCAGTGGCTCATGTTCAGGTTTATCAACTACTGGAGTACAAAGATCGGCGCCAACATCAAACATATCATTTTGAATTCTTACTAATAACTTAATGATCTCTGCATCAACTATTTGACCCAAAGCTAGAACTACACCGATTGATGAGTTTGCTTCATCAACAGTTGCATACGCTTCAAGTCGGGGATCATTTTTTGAGGTTCGGCTCATATCCCCCAGAGAGGTAGTGCCATCATCGCCAGTTTTTGTGTAAATCCGAGTTAAATTAACCATAACCGCACCTTAGTCCAGCATTACTGGTTGGGCAATTACAATAAGTCTTATGGAACGATTTCGGGTAGTTGGTGGTGCCCGACTTTCTGGAGTTGTAAAGGTAGCTGGTGCGAAAAACTCCGCTCTGAAATTGATGGCGGCCACACTGCTTGCGCCAGGAAAAAGTACCATCACAAATCTACCCAATATTGCAGATGTTGATTACATGGCAGAGTTATTAACTCGCCTTGGGTGCACTGTCGAAATTGATATGGCGCGATCGCAGGTAAGTATTGATGTGCCAGATCAAATTGCATTTCGCGCTGATTATGATTTAGTAAGAAAGTTAAGGGCATCAATCAATGTGTTAGGGCCACTAGTTACTAGAGTTAAAAAAGCAGAGGTTGCTTTGCCGGGTGGTGATGCAATTGGCTCCCGTGGATTAGATTTTCATATTGATGGCTTAACTCAAATGGGTGCGCAAGTTCATTCAGAGCATGGTTATGTAATTGCAGAAGCGCCAAATGGATTAACTGGTGCGGCAATCACATTAGATTTTCCAAGTGTTGGTGCAACTGAAAATATTATGACCGCTGCCACCTTGGCAAAGGGTGTAACAACTATTGATAATGCTGCACGCGAACCAGATGTGGTTGATCTTGGTGAGTTTTTAATTGCCATGGGCGCCAAGATTTCTGGCTTGGGATCTCATACCATCGAGATAACTGGGGTTGCTAATTTAAAGCCAGCAACGCATGCAACTTTGCCAGATCGAATTGTGGCCGGTACCTGGGCATTTGCAGCCGCCATGACGCGAGGTGACATAACAATTGAGAATGGCAGAGCAGATCATCTAGAGCTGCCACTTGATAAGTTAGTTGCAGCTGGTGCGGTAGTTACAACAACTAAAGATGGTTTTAGAGTAAAGATGGATCGGCGGCCATCATCAGTTGATGTAGCCACACTTCCCTACCCTGGATTTCCAACAGATTTACAGCCGATGGTGATTACCTTAAATGCAATTGCAGATGGCACCTCATTGGTTACAGAAAATGTCTTTGAAGGTAGATTTATGTTTGTTAATGAGTTACTTAGATTAGGTGCCAAGATTGCAGTAGATGGTCACCATGCAGCTATTACTGGAATTGAACAATTGTCGGCAGCACCAGTTGCAGCAACCGATATTCGAGCAGGTGCTGGTTTGGTGTTAGCCGCACTCGTTAGTGATGGTGAGACGATAATTGAGGATGGCTTTCATATCGATCGTGGCTACCCAGATTTTGCAAAGCAGTTAACCCAATTAGGTGCTGATGTCACAAGAATCTAACGGTATGGAGCACAACCATCCAGATCGAAACCTTGCCCTTGAATTAGTTCGAGTAACTGAAACAGCAGCGGTTGCCGCATCTGCCTGGGTAGGTCGCGGTGATAAGGATGCCGCTGATGGCGCAGCTGTTGCTGCGATGCGCAAGATGATAAATACCGTTGATATGCAGGGTGTAATTGTGATTGGTGAGGGTGAAAAAGATAATGCCCCGATGTTGCACAATGGTGAAGCGGTTGGAAATGGCAACGGTCCAGAGTGTGATGTAGCGGTTGATCCAATTGATGGCACAACTCTTACATCTGCTGGTTTAAATGGCGCAGTAAGTGTGATTGCACTTGCTCCTCGCGGATCAATGTTTGATCCAAAGGATGTTTACTATATGAACAAAATTGTTACAGGGCCAGAGGCGGCATCGGTTATTGATATCACCGCGCCAGCTGGTGAGAATGTTCGTCGGGTAGCAAAGGCAAAGGGTGTAGATGTCAGTGATATAACTGTGATTGTGTTGGATCGCCCCCGCCATGATGATTTATTAAAGGAGTTACGAGCAGCAGGGGCACGAATTAGATTGATTAGAGATGGCGATGTAGCAGCAGCAATTGAAACCGCTAGACCAAATACTGGAATTGATATCTTGATGGGAATTGGTGGCACTCCAGAAGGAGTTGTGACTGCAGCTGCAATGCGAGCTCTCGGTGGTGTTATTCAAGGACAACTACATCCGCGCAGTGATAGCGAGCGCGAATCCGCTAAAAATGCCGGATATGACCTATCTAAGGTTTACGCAACAAATGATTTAGTTTCATCTGATGATGTCTTCTTTTCTGCAACCGGAATTACCGATGGCGAGTTATTAAAGGGTGTTAGACATACCGCATTTGGTGCAGTCAGCCACTCATTAGTTATTAGAGGAAGATCAAAGACTGTTCGAATTATTGAGACTGAGCACCGATTTAATTAAGCTTTAAATCAAAGATTTTGTTAATAAATTAATTCGCACTCTCACCCAAAATAGAAACTCGGTTATTTGCAACTGAAATAAAACCGCCATGAATTACAAAATCATTGGTTGATCCATCGGCAGCCTTAATTGAAACGGTGCCATCGGCAAGTACCCCAAGAAGTGGTGCGTGATCAGGAAGAACTCCAAGCTCTCCTTCTAGTGTTCGCGCAGATACCATCTTCGCCTCACCAGACCACACCCGCTTCTCCGGGGTAACTACCTCAACTCTTAACAGGGCCATTTGTTTTCCGTCCTAATTAGGACTTAGCCAACTCTGCTGCTTTGCGCTCCACATCATCTAAGCCACCACACATAAAGAATGCTTGCTCAGGAACATGGTCATACTTGCCATCGGCGAGCGCTTCAAAGGCGGCGATAGTTTCAGAGAGCGGTACAAATGATCCTTCGATACCAGTAAAGACCTTTGCTACGAAGGTATTTTGTGACAAGAAACGTTGAATACGACGAGCACGTCCTACGAGAATTCGATCCTCTTCAGATAGTTCATCAATACCAAGAATTGCAATGATGTCTTGCAGATCCTTGTAACGCTGCAGAATTTGCTTGATGCGGTTTGCAACACGGAAGTGGTGCTCACCGATATAACGTGGATCCAAAATACGTGATGTTGAATCAAGTGGATCTACCGCAGGATAGATACCAAGCTCAGAGATTGGACGAGACAACACTGTTGTCGCATCTAAGTGAGCGAAGGTGGTGTGCGGTGCTGGGTCGGTGATGTCATCAGCAGGAACGTAAATTGCTTGCATCGAGGTAATTGAGTGACCACGAGTTGAAGTAATTCGCTCTTGTAGCTGACCCATCTCATCAGCAAGTGTTGGCTGGTAACCCACTGCAGATGGCATACGACCTAGAAGTGTTGAAACCTCAGATCCAGCTTGGGTAAAGCGGAAGATGTTATCGATAAACAAAAGTACATCCTGCTTTTGCACATCACGGAAGTACTCCGCCATAGTCAATGCAGAAAGTGCCACACGCAAACGAGTTCCAGGTGGCTCATCCATCTGCCCGAAAACCAATGCGGTCTTATTGATAACACCAGTCTCAGTCATTTCAAGGAACAAGTCATTACCCTCACGAGTACGCTCACCAACACCGGCGAATACAGATACACCACCGAAGTTTTCAGCTACTCGATAAATCATCTCTTGAATCAAAACTGTCTTACCTACACCTGCGCCACCAAATAGACCGATCTTTCCACCCTTTACATATGGTGTTAAAAGATCGATAACTTTGATACCGGTTTCAAACATCTCTGTCTTTGATTCAAGTTGATCAAAGGCAGGTGCGGTGCGGTGGATGGGCCAACGCTCCTTAATATCTAATGATGATGTTGGAACATCTAGTGACTCACCCAAGGTATTGAAAACGTGGCCCTTTGTAACATCGCCAACGGGAACCGAGATCGCAGCTCCAGTATCGGAAACAGTTGCACCACGGACCATACCGTCAGTTGGTTGCATCGAAATCGCGCGAACTAAGTTATCGCCGATGTGCTGTGCTACCTCGAGGGTTAACTTCTTGGTCTCACCGCCTACTGTTACATCAACATTTAATGCGTTGAAGATGGCTGGCATTGCATCGGCGGGAAATTCAATATCCACTACCGGTCCAATTACACGGGCAACACGTCCGGTTGCTGTTTTAACTGACATTATTCGCTCCCTGCGCTAGCTGAGGCCAACGCATCTGCGCCGCCTACGATTTCACTGATCTCTTGGGTAATTTCGGCTTGACGGGCCGCATTTGCAAGTCGAGTTAACGACTTAATTAACTCATCAGCATTGTCAGTTGCTGATTTCATAGCGCGACGGCGAGCTGCATGCTCAGAGGCAGCAGATTGCAACATCGCGTTAAATACTCGAGCCTGAATGTAGCGAGGAAGAAGTGCATTTAAGACCTCGCCATCATTTGGTTCGAATTCATACATTGGCAGTAAGCCAGCTGGTGCAGATGATTCAACAACCTCTAGCGGCAGCATTCGCTTAGCATCTGGAGTTTGGGTGATCATCGATTTAAACTCGGTATAAATAATATGTAACTCATCAACACCATTTGGATCGGTTTGAGCATCTGCAATAAATGCTGAAATCAAGGAGTCAGAGACCTCTTTTGCATTTGCATATGTTGGGTTATCGGAAAAACCTGACCAAGATTTGGTGATCTTACGGTTGCGGAACTTATAGAAGTTAATTCCTTTACGTCCAACCAGATATGGATTTACCTCAAGGCCACGTGATTCAAGCAGGGTAAGTAATTGGTCGCCCTCTTTAATAGCAGCATTTGAGTAGGCACCAGCCATACCTCGATCAGCGGTAATAATTAAAACCGCTGCTCGCTTTGGATTTTCAGATTCAGTGGTTAGTGGATGATTGGTATTTGAGAAGGATGCAACAGCAGAGACAGCACGGGTCAACTCATTGGCGTAAGGAGATGAGGCGGCAACCTTTTGTTGCGCCTTAACAATGCGTGAAGCAGAGATTAGCTCCATCGCTTTGGTTATCTTCTTAGTCGCCTTTACCGACCGCATACGGCGGCGATAAATACGAAGTTGGGCACCCATTTGCTTACTCTCTTATCTCTCTATTTATCTTTTAACCGATGGAACTTGACGGGTAATTTGTTCATTATCCAAATCAGTTAATGCATCAGCCTTTTTCTCATTTACAACTGGTGCAACCGATGGTTTGAACTGTGTTTTAAAGGTAGTGATCGCCTCTTCAAGAGCTGCAACAGTGTCATCACTTAGCTCTCGAGTTGCTGAGATTGCATCATTGATTGCCTTGCGCTCACGTGCAATGAAATCTAAGAACTCAGATTCGAAGCGGCGGATATCTGGAACTGGAATTGAATCCATCTTGCCAGTTGTTCCTGCCCAGATTGAGGCTACTTGGCGCTCTACTGAGAATGGTGAGTACTGACCTTGCTTCAACAACTCAACCATTCGTGCACCACGCTCTAGTTGTGCCTTTGAAGCTGCATCTAGATCGGAACCAAAAGCTGCGAATGCTTCTAGCTCACGGAACTGTGCAAGATCAAGACGCAAACGGCCAGCAATCTTTTTCATCGCCTTAGTTTGAGCAGATCCACCAACACGAGATACGGAAATACCTACGTTAATCGCTGGACGAACACCTGCGTTAAATAGATCTGTCTCTAAGAAACACTGACCATCGGTAATGGAAATTACGTTGGTCGGAATAAATGCAGATACATCATTACCCTTTGTTTCAATGATTGGTAGGCCAGTCATTGAACCGCCACCTAACTCATCAGATAACTTGGCACAACGCTCTAGCAAACGGGAGTGTAAGTAAAAGACATCGCCTGGGTAAGCCTCGCGGCCCGGTGGGCGCCTTAGCAATAGCGATACTGAACGATAAGCCTCAGCCTGCTTTGAGAGATCATCAAAGACAATTAATACATGTTGTCCGTTATACATCCAGTGCTGACCAATCGCAGAGCCGGTGTAAGGGGCTAGGTACTTGAAACCAGCTGGATCAGATGCCGGAGCGGCCACAATAGTTGTGTACTCCATTGCACCAGCAGCTTCTAGTGCTCCCTTAACAGATGCAATTGTTGAACCCTTTTGACCAATTGCAACATAAATACATTTAACCTGCTTCTTTGGATCACCAGTTTTCCAGTTATCCAACTGGTTAATGATGGTGTCAATGGCAATTGCAGTTTTTCCAGTTTGGCGATCACCAATGATCAACTGGCGCTGTCCGCGACCAATCGCAGTCATCGAGTCAATCGCTTTAATTCCAGTTTGCATTGGCTCTTTAACTGGTTGACGTTGCACAACAGATGGCGCTTGAAGTTCAAGAGCACGAGTTGTTTCAGCTTTAATCTCGCCCTTGCCATCAATTGGTCGACCTAGAGCATCAACAACTCGACCAAGGAAACCATCGCCAACTGGAACAGAGAGAATTTCTCCAGTACGACGAACAGTTGTTCCCTCTTCAATGCCGGTGAACTCACCTAAAATAACCACACCAATTTCGCGAACATCTAAGTTCAGCGCAAGTCCTAATGTGCCATTTTCAAACTTTAATAATTCATTGGTCATAGTTGATGGCAGACCTTCGATTCGAGCGATGCCATCACCTGCCTGAGTTACTGTTCCAATCTCATCTTTAACTGCAGCCCCTGGTTTATAGGCAGCCACATGCTTTGCCAGTGCATCGCGGATCTCATCCGGACGGATAGTAACTTCAGCCATCTTCTTCTCTTCTCTCTCTTTATTTAACTAGAACTTTTCTTTCTAGTTAATTCTTTGGTTTAGCTTACGAGCGCTCTGCTCGCCTCTGTTAAACGATTAATTACAGTGCCATCAATAATCTCATCGCCATAGCGAATCGAAATGCCACCTAAAACCTTAGGATCGACCTCAATATTTATCTGGACCGCTTTTCCAACCTCTTTAGCAAGAGCAGCACTTAACTTCTCCTGTTGAGCAGAGGTTAATTCAACCGCTGTACGGATATGCGCCACCATACGATCTTTGCGAACTGATACATAATGTGAGTACGCAGCCAAGGTAGCGTCAATATTTCTTCCTCTGCGCAGCACAACAATTCGGCGCAGTAAATTGATGGTTGAGTTTGCGTACTTCCCTTTTACGACTGATTCAAGAAGTGCAACCTTGCCCTCATCTGAATCTGCCGATGTATTTAATGCTTGGCGTAATTCAGGGTTAGCAATTAAAACTCGAGCGAAATCAAATAATTGATCCTCAAGCTTTGTAATCTCATTGTTTTTATCAGCTACGACCGCTTGTGCCTCAACTGCAAACTGCTCTATCGCATCAGCTAATTCTGATGGTGAAGACCAGCGCATTCCGGCAGCGCTAGCCAACAGGGATTGGGCAGCAGGCGCAACTTTTCCGGCAAATAGATTTGAAATTAACTCAGCCTTAGCTGCAGCATCTCTTGCATTATCAGTTAGTGCACGACGTACTCCGACTGAGGTACTTAAAACTGTAAGAATGGTAAATAGATCATTGGAAAATTGGGCAGCATCATCAGATGAAAGAGGTTTTACCTTTTCATCTAACACACCCCGTAGCGAGAGTACTGAGACTCTGCTGGTGCCGCCCAAAATTTTCATAATTACTTACTCTTCTCCAGATCTGCAATAAAGCGATCTACTATCCGAGATTGACGAACCTGATCATCCAATGCTTCGCCAACAATCTTTGACGCCAGCTCTGTTGCAAGTGTGCCAACCTCATTCCGTAATGAGGTAATAGCTTGTTGACGCTCCGCTTCGATGCTGGCAGATGCTGCTGCGGTAATTCGCGCCGCCTCTTCCTGTGCCTTAGTACGCAACTCTTCAATAATCGCCGCCCCCTGCACTCTGGCATCCTCACGAATCTTTTGTGCCTCGCCTTGGGCATCAGAGAGTTGAGAGGTGTACTTTGAAAGTGCAATCTCAGCATCTCGTTGCGCCTTTTCCGCACGTTCAATTCCACCAGCGATTGCATCGGTTCGCTCTGCAAATGCTTTTTCAAACATTGGCACAACCTTTGCTCGCAAGACAAGGAAGAGAAGGATGAAGGCAACAATTCCAGCAATTAATTCAGCGGTGTGCGGAACTAATGGATTGAGCTCACCACCTGCTGCGAAGTTACCCAACTTTGGATTTAACATAGCTAATAATGATTACTTATTAGAGAACGAAGGCTAGTACTAGACCAAAGAGCGCCAAAGCTTCTGCTAAGGCGAAGCCAAGGAATGCAATTGGCTGTAGCACGCTACGGGACTCAGGCTGACGAGCTACTCCGCTTATGTATGCAGCGAAGATCATTCCAACAGCTAGCGCAGGTCCGACGGCAGCTAAACCGTAACCAATTACGTTAAGTGATCCTGTCATTTTCTTTTCCTCTTTCTATTGTTTTGGGGTGTGTTTGCTTTGGTGCTTTTACTGCTTCCTACATTCTTTAACTAATGTTCATCCGCAAGTGCTCCGGCAATAAACATGGCAGTTAAAAGTGTAAAAATATAAGCCTGCAGGCATTGCACCATAAATTCAAAGAAGGTAAGTGCAATTCCAAAGGCAAAGGCAAATGGTGCAACTAATTTAAGACCGATCACACCTTGCAGCAGATGGTCGCCACCAAGGAAGAAGACGAGTAGAAGTAGGTGGCCAGCGAACATATTTGCGAACAAACGAAGTGAGAGAGTAAGCGGTCTAACCAATAAATAGGTAGAGATCTCAATTGGAGTCAAAATTACATAAATTGGTTTTGGAACTCCGGGTGGGAACATAATCTCTTTGATGTACGGCAGTAAACCTTTGTGTCTAATTCCAACGTAGTGAAAGACCACGAAGGTGATCATTGCCAAAACATAGGGGAATGAGACTCTAGACATTGTTGGAAATTGAAGGAATGGAACAATGCCGAAAATATTGTTAGTCAAAATAAAGGTAAATAGGGTAAATAGATAAGGAACAAAGCGCATAAATTGATGGCCGATGATCTCCTGGCCAAGATTGTTTCTAACAAAACCATAAACAGATTCACCTGCAAATTGAAGCTTGCTCGGCATGATTAATGCTTTTCGAGAGGCGGCAATAAAAAATACGCTAATTAAAATTACTGATAGAAAAGCTAAGAAGATTGGTTTTGTTGTGTATGGGTTGTCGCCAAAAATTGGAGGTAAATTAAAGTCAGCAACACCAGGTGGTTGAAAACCTTCATCCTCTGCTGCCAGCAAAATCAACTTATTCTCCTGAGAATTAAGGGGATAACCGCAATCCCGACGGGTCAAACCTTATGGGTTAGGTGTTAGTTGTGTGAAATTTATCAGCGTGTGATTTATGCCCCGTATCGGGGCTTTCAAGCGGAGGAGTTCAAGGCTACGTTGAGAGTTTTACCTTACTCGCGACCAAAGCGAAGCCAGACCAAATAAATAGCGGCGCCGGCTCCCAGCAACATCCCAAGTAAGAGAAAGTATGAGGTGCCAAGCCACTGATCAAGCCCGTATCCGATACCGCCCCAAATCAATAAACCAGATATTAGGTAACCAACAATTGACCAAAGCGCACCCTCTTCATTTCTAGGGTGGTTTAAATTATCGCGGTTCATTGCTTACTCCTTATTATCGGAATTTATCTTTGGAAGTGGCATTTGAAATCGAATCTTCGTAAAGCTTCTCATTTCAGCTACCAACCACGCCATCGTAATCACAAGAGCAGATATCGCAAAACTTGTGCGGTCAACTGTGCTGCGATCGGTAAATCTGCCAATTAACACCAGGAAGACTCCCATTAATATTACCTTTGCAAAGTAGGAGAGCATCGCCAACACCATCGTTAATGTGGGATCTAGATCTCGTGAAACTCGCGCTACAAGTAGGTGAACACTAAAGAAGATTAAAACTGTGATCGATGCAAGTAAGCCGCCAAAAAAACCAGCTTTGCCATTAAAAAATGTCACGACAATCAATGATAAAAGCGCCACTATGGTTGCTGGCAGAATTCCTCCCCGCCAAAGTTTTTCCTCACCCATTAATGCTCAGCCAAACTCTCAAATTACTCCAAGATCTATTTTGTGCGGACATGCTTCTTCTCAACCACCTTAATACTCTTGCTCTGCCTAATTACTAATACAGATCCGACAAAGATGAGAACGCCCGATAACAGGGCGAACCAAATTGGAATAAAGGCAGCTATTGCAGTCGGTACCGCAAACATCGCAGTCCAAAGGTAAAGAACCACGGTTGTGCGTTGTTGTGTTAATCCCATTCTCATTATGCGATGGTGGATATGTTCTCTATCTGCCGAAAAGGGAGATCGCCCAGCTCGCAGACGACGAATTATTGCCATCGCAAAATCCAACAATGGAATAGCTAAAACAGTAAATGGCAAGAGCAGTGGCAGAAGCGCATTGCCTGAGTTTTCAGCGGTGATGGCAGATGCATCTACCTGGCCCGTTAATGTAATAGCTGAAGCGCTAATCATTAACCCTAAAAACATTGCGCCAGAATCTCCCATAAAGATCTGTGCTGGATAGAAATTGTGGGGTAAAAATCCTAGACATAAGCCAATCACAATTGCGGTAATTAATGATGGTGCACCTGCGCGACTAAACCCATTGATCACTGCCAGTAGGTAGGAAAAGGCGAAGAAGGATACGGCGCAGATTGCCACGATTCCAGTCGCTAAACCATCTAAACCATCGACAAAGTTAATTGCATTAATTACTACCATGACAAAAATAATTGTAAGTAACTGCCCAATGTTTGCTGGAACTGTCGTAATTCCATTGATTGGAAGCCACAAGATTTGTACTCCATAAATTAACAAAATTCCCCCAGCAAGTGCTTGACCGGCAAATTTTGTAATTGGATCAAGTTCAAAGCGATCATCAATTAAGCCAAGAAATAAAATAAAGGTACCGGCAAGAAAGATTCCGGTTGCTTCCCGACTAAATGATTTTGCAACTAATGGTAAGTGGTTAACAATTACCAAAGTCAGCGCCATCGATAACCACATTGCTAAACCACCCCATCGTGGAGTTGGTTTAACATGGACATCACGGGATCTAATCTTCATCACCGCGCCAGATTTAATTGCTAAATCCCGAACAAATGGGGTAATTAGGTAACAGATAATTGCGGCGATTAAGACAGTTACTAGATATTCGCGCATATCTTCTTAAACTTTTTTACTTATTTTGTAGGAGCTGGGTAGACCGGGAATGCACTGCACAATTGATTGACCTCAGCCTTTATTGCCTTTGCCTTGCTTTCATCATCTCCATCTTTAATTGCGCGAGCAATTAAAGAGGCAATTTTTTTCATCTCGGGCGCGCCCATACCTTGAGTTGTTGTGGCGGCGGTTCCAACGCGGATTCCAGATGTAATTGCAGGCGTCTCTGGATCATATGGAATTGCATTTTTATTTAAAGTGATTCCAGATTTACCGCATCTCTCATCAGCAACCTTGCCAGTTACACCCGTTGATCTAATATCAAGCAGTGCTAAGTGGGTTTGCGTACCACCTGAAACAGCGCGCATTCCCTCATCAACTAAATCATTAGCCAGTGCCTGACAGTTCTCAACTACTTTTTTAGCGTATGCCTGATAACCAGGTGTTGCGCACTCTTTAAGTGCAATCGCTTTGCCAGCAACTGCGCTCATGATTGGCCCACCCTGCATGCCTGGAAATACCGCTTTATCAATCGCTGCTGCGTGCGCAGCTTTAGCCAAGATCATGCCGCCGCGAGGGCCACGTAAAACCTTATGGGTTGTAAAGGAGACAACATCTGCATATGGAACTGGGGATGGAATAGCTTTTCCAGCAACTAAACCGATGAAGTGCGCAGCATCTACCCACATAATTGCGCCAACCTCATCACAAATTTGGCGTACCTTTTCAAAATCAATCAATGAAGGGTATGCAGTAGCACCGGAGCAAATCATCTTTGGTTTATGTTCAATTGCTAAATCCCGCAGTTGATCGTAATCAATCAACTCATTATCTTGACGAACACCGTAAGAAACTACGTTAAACCACTTGCCAGAGAAATTTACCTTTGAACCATGAGTTAAGTGACCGCCGTGAGGTAGTGACATCGCAAGTACTGTGTCACCAGGTTTTGTAAATGCTTGGTACACCGCGACATTTGCGCTTGCACCAGAGTGTGGTTGTAAATTTGCATGCTCGGCGCCAAATAATTGTTTGGCTCGCTCATTTCCAATCTCTTCAACCTTATCAACCTCTTCGCAGCCACCGTAATATCGCTTTCCTGGATAGCCTTCAGCGTATTTATTTGAAAGTGTTGAACCCATGGCTGCTAAAACTGCAGGAGATGTAAAGTTTTCACTAGCAATTAATTGCAAACCATGACGTTGTCTCTCTAATTCAGAGATAACGACCGCAGCAATCTCTGGATCTTGGTTTTGTAGCGCTGTGAAATCTGGCCCGTAATACTCTTGGGTGATTGGGTGTTTTAAGTGGCTATCAGACATGTCGCAAGCCTAAAGGTTTCGATGAAAAATGCTAGGTATTGGCTAATAAATTAGGTGAAAATATCTGGAATAACCTCGGATAATTGATTGTTATTGATCACACCACTGCGCTTGATCTTAAGGACGGTGCCAGTTGCATCAATAATTGTGCTCTTACCAGGAGAGGTAATAACACCATCGGCAAAGATCACTCCTATATCACTCTCATTAATTGGCAGTGTTGCTAAATCTAAGGTGGCAGCTTTTCCACTTACTGCAGCGGCGGCAACAGCAAGTGGGCCAGTATTTTTTAAAATTTGTAATAAAAATTTATGGTTTGGAACACGAAGATTTACCTTACCTAATCGACCATTATCCCCTAAGTTCCAACTTAAGCCAGGTTGCACATTAAAGGTAATTGATAAAGGACCTGGCCAAAACTTCTCAGTTAATAATTTAATTTCACTTGAAACAGATGTAACTAAGCCGGTCAATACAGAGGCATCTCTAATGAAAACTTGTGAGACCACGCCCTCTGCATCACCGCGCAAAATATGAACTGCTTTAACCGCATCCTTTTTAAAGGCATCACACAAGTAGATATAACCAAACTCAGAGGGGGCAACAATTACTTCACCGGCACTTATATTGCGAAGCGCTGTTTCAACAGCAATTTCAAATCCCTGATCTGTCAGTTCAATTCGCTGGGCCATTAATACTCCTGATCCTTGCCTTAAACTCTGATGCCAGATGTAAATCTATCTCGACCAGTTAAGTCTGAGATGCCTTGCAGGTTGGTAAATTGATCGACCATAGCTCGCTTAATTAACTGGCCCTGACTCTCGTGGTGCTCAATTATGAAGTAACCACCACTTTTTAATAGCCGAGCTGCTGCTGCAATAAATTGCACAGGTACCGCCATCCCATCACCATCACCACCACGCAGTGCTAACTCTGGTTCAAATCCAATTACCTCATGCGGCAGCGGTTGTTGGTTTGGAATATAAGGTGGATTAGCCACTACAACATCTGCCTTCACACCTTCTAATGCTGTTGCAACATCTTCAACTACAACCCGAGTCGTCAATTCATACTTACTAATATTTAAATTTAACCAATGAGCTGCTTCTGGTGATTTTTCAACGGCAACAACTGTGACATCTAATCCCTTAATCGCCGCCTCCGTTGCAATCGCGATTGAGATTGCGCCGCTGCCAGCACCTAGATCAACCACACTCTTAATCTCTGAAGTATTGGAATCATCCACTTTTTTAATTTGCAAAAAACCAATTGCGCGATCAACTAAAATTTCAGTTTCTGGGCGGGGAATTAACACCCCTTCGCCTACCGATAACTCTAAATATCTAAATGGTGCGCTGCCAGTTATGTACTGAACTGGTTTTCCTAAAACTCGTTGTTCAACTAAACCTTGAAACTCTTCACTTATCCGGGCGATCTCTTCGTTAGGTAATTCAAAAGTAGAGGTAATTAATTGTTTACGGGATACGCCAATAACATGTGCCAATAAAATCTCAGCATCTACGGCAGAGATCTGGTTCTTCTCAAATAAGGCAACCGCATCTCTTAAAAGATTACGCATACTTACCGCTAATTAATTTTCGCCAGCAAGCTTTGAAGCTCGATCACTATCTAGAAGTGCTTGGATTACCGCTTCTAGATCACCATTCATAACTGAATCTAAATTATTTGCTTTGTAATTTACCCGGTGATCACTTAAGCGATTCTCTGGAAAGTTATATGTACGAATTCGCTCACTGCGATCTACCGTACGAACCTGGGATTTACGTTCAATTGCTGCAATTCGCTCTGCCTCTTCTTGTGCAGCTGCCAACATTCGAGCACGCAAGATACGAAGTGCTGACTCTTTATTTTGTAATTGACTCTTCTCATTTTGGCAGGAGACAACAATTCCAGTTGGAATATGAGTAATTCGAACCGCTGAGTCAGTTGTATTTACCGATTGTCCACCAGGTCCACTGGATCGATAAACATCAATCCGCAGATCATTCATATTTAAATCAACATCTACCTCTTCTGCCTCTGGCAAAATTAGTACACCAGCTGCTGATGTGTGGATGCGACCTTGTGACTCAGTTTCTGGCACACGTTGAACACGATGCACTCCGCCTTCAAATTTTAATTTAGCGTATG
Organism: uncultured Candidatus Nanopelagicus sp.; assembly: GCA_964628535.1. GTDB lineage: Bacteria > Actinomycetota > Actinomycetes > Nanopelagicales > Nanopelagicaceae > Nanopelagicus. Next base: position 39,639 of record CAZVNE010000002.1, read on the forward strand.
GAGTCTTTCCTGGCTCTTGAACTCCTTTAGATTTAATAGCAATTGATACATCTTTATATCCGCCCATATCGCTATCGGTAGTCTCAATTGTTTCAACCTTCCAGCCCTGTTTTTCAGCGTATCGGGTGTACATACGAAGTAAGTCACCGGCAAAGATTGCAGATTCATCACCACCAGCACCAGCTTTAATCTCCATAATTACATCGCGATCATCATTTGGATCCCGCGGAAGTAACAACTCCTCTAATTTTTCTGCCGCCTCATCCCTGGTAGCTTCAAGAGCGGCGATCTCACTTGCAAAGCTCTCATCTGCTTGCGCTAGCTCTTTACCGGCAGCTAAATCCTCTTCGGCTAACTTCCAGGCACGGTAACCAGCAATTACTGGACCAAGTTGGGCGTACCGTTTTCCAAGTGATCTAGCTTTATTTTGATCAGAGTGAATCGATGGATCAGCCATCTGTTTTTCAAGTTGGTCATACTCAACAAGTAACTCATTAGCTTTGGCAAACCGTTCCATTTACTCACTCCTTTCTTTATTTTTGAAAATAATAATAAAAAAGAGAGCGCACCACATCAATTGATGTGAGGTGCGCTCTCTTTAAAAAAACTACTTAGTGCCTGGCTTCTCGCTCTTTCCGAAACGCTCTTGGAACTTGGCTACGCGGCCACCGGTATCAAGAATTCTCTGCTTACCTGTGTAGAACGGATGACATACGGAACAAACTTCAACGTAGATCGATCCAGTTTCCTTTGTGCTGCGGGTCGTGAAAACCTCACCGCAACCACAAGTAACTTTTGTCTCCACATATGCTGGGTGGATCTCTGGCTTCATTTTTTCTTCTCTCGTTTATTACTGGGTCAGAGTTTTTTCACTCTGTGAACCAGTAGATCCGGCGCTTACCGGGGGGTATAAAGAATAACTTGTGAGGGTAGTACTGAGCAAAACCGATCGTAAAAAAGTTAAGAGTGATCAGTGATTAAGCGTCAGCGCTCTCCTTATTTGATCCACCACTTGAAGATGAGGAGGTTGGCATATCCCCACCCGCAACAGTCTTTTGAATCTGTAGCAAGAACTCAACGTTGGACTTAGTGCCCTTCATTTTTTCTAGCAACAGCTCAAGTGCTTGTTGTGGTTCAAGTGCATGCAGTACTCGACGAAGTCGCCAAACAATTCCAAGCTCCTCAGTTCCCATCAAGATCTCCTCTTTACGAGTTCCGGATGCAACTACATCAACAGCTGGGAAGATTCGCTTGTCCGCAAATTTACGGTTAAGAATCAACTCCATATTTCCAGTTCCCTTGAACTCTTCAAAGATAACCTCATCCATCTTTGAACCAGTATCAATTAAGGCTGTTGCCAAAATTGTTAATGATCCGCCATTTTCAATATTACGTGCGGCACCAAAGAACTTTTTAGGTGGATACAAAGCTGCGGAGTCAACACCACCAGAAAGAATTCGGCCTGATGCTGGCGCTGCGATGTTGTATGCACGACCTAACCGGGTGATTGAATCAAGTAGTACAACTACATCATGGCCTAGCTCTACTAATCGCTTTGCTCGCTCAATTGCTAACTCTGCAACTGTGGTGTGATCATCTGCCGGACGATCAAAGGTTGAAGCAATAACCTCGCCCTTTACAGAGCGTTGCATATCGGTAACCTCTTCAGGACGCTCATCAACTAGAACCACCATTAAATGACACTCTGGATTGTTGGTTGTAATCGCATTTGCAATAGATTGCAAAACCATTGTCTTACCCGCTTTTGGTGGGGAAACAATTAAGCCACGTTGACCCTTACCAATTGGTGAGATTAAATCAATGATTCGAGTTGTTAAAACATTTGGTTCAGTCTCAAGGCGTAATCGCTCCTGCGGATAAAGTGGAACTAATTTAGAGAACTCAACACGATCACGTGATTTCTCTGGCTCAACACCATTGACTGTTTCAACTCGAACTAATGCATTGAATTTTTCACGACGCTCACCTTCACGCGGCTCACGTACTGATCCGGTGATGACATCGCCTTTACGCAAACCGTACTTGCGAACCTGTTGAAGCGATACATAAACATCATTAGGAGTTGGTAGATATCCACCCGTACGAATAAATGCAAAGCTATCTAAAATATCAAGTAAGCCACCTACTGGCAGCAGTACATCATCCTCGGAGATAACAACCTCGCGTTCTTCACGAAAGCCTCGATCACGGTTGCGATTGCGATCACGGTTGCCACGATCGCGGCCTCTGTGATTATCTCGACCACCATCACGATTAAATCGACGGTTGTTATCGCGATCGGAGTCATTTCTGTCGGAGTTGTTTCCGGAGTTGTTTCCGGAGTTATTGTTGGAATTATTTCCAGAGTTACCTGATGATTCATTGTCATCATCATCTGCTGAATTGTTATTTGAATTCTCAGAGTTACTGTTATTTCTATTATTACGGTTGTTTTGTCGTTCCATACGACGAGCCTCTCGTTCATTTTTTGCGGCCTCACGATTTGCGGCCTGCAGATCGCCGATTGCTTGGACCAGCTCTGCTTTCTTTAAATTTGTGGCATCTTCAATTCCAAGTTGAACCGCTGTCTTTTTCAGATCACTTACTGCCATATCAACTAATTCAACTGCGCCTTTGCTTGCGGCTGCTTTCTTAACTGCCATACTCTTATTTTTTTCCTTTGATTTGATTTTTCCACCATCTGGTAAAGGATTGTGGCTTTGGATTTAAATTTACCTATAGAAATCTCTTTTAATTTCTTAGGATTTTTTATTTATCTGTCGCACTTTCCGACGAGGCTAAATGTAGCACAGCCAGATAGGGCGCCAAAATCAAGGCAAAACCAGCGCAACCTCTGCTCTTTATTTGCTTTTTATCTGCTTTTTATCTGCTTTTTATTGAACTCCGCTTTGTGCGATGGCTAGCTTCATTGCGTTAAAGCCTGGCGCCAATGCAGGTATCTGATCAATCTCACTCTCATCGCCGGCGTAAAGAATCATTACTGAGGGTCCGGCACCTGACAAAACAGCGGCAATCCCAGCACCACGTAACTTGTTTATCAGAGCAATAGATTTAGGCATCGCCGATTCGCGATAACTTTGATGCAAGAGATCTGCAGTAGCGGTAAATAATAAATCTGGACGCTGCGCTAATGCGTGAACCAATAATGCTGTGCGGGTTGAGTTTAAGGTCGCATCTTGATGTGAGATCGATTCGGGAATTAATTTACGAGCTTTTGCAGTTGGTACCTGATTATCTGGAATTAGCAAAAGTGCCTTTATTCTGGAATCCACCTTTAAATTAACAGCACGTCCGATCCCGTTTTCACTCCAGGCGATAGTGGCACCACCATAGAAAGCTGCTGCAACATTATCTGGATGACCTTCAAGTTCAGTTGCCAGAGTTATTAACTCCTCATCGCTCATGTACTCATCCCCGGTTAAAACTAAGGAGCGAGCAAGTGCTAATCCACCAACAATTGCACTGGCTGATGAACCAAGGCCTCGTCCATGTGGAATAACATTTAATGAGCGAAGTGCGATTCCCTTTGGCTTGTTACCCATAAACTCAAAGCCCGCCATCATGGCACGAATTACTAAATTTTTTGAATCCTTCTTAACCTCATCTGCACCTTCACCACTGACATCTACATCAAATGTCGCATCATCTAAAATTTGAGCAGCGTAGCGATCCCTCATTTCTAGGGCGATGCCAAGGCAATCAAAGCCCGGGCCAATATTTGCACTAGTTGCTGGCACACTGATTTGCGACATAGTCGCCTTAAAAGTTACACCAGAGTTTATCTTCTTCGCTGACATCTGCTAATCCTATTTCTCTTTATTAACTACTTTAAACCAATAATTTTGGCTGCTTTTTTAGCATCTACTGGAACAATGATTGGCTTCGGGGCGGAGTTTAAAATCCACTGCGGATCCTTTAAGCCATTACCAGTTACGGTAATTACAATTTTTTTGCCAGTTGGTAATTTCTTCAACAATTTCAATTTAATTAAGCCGGCAATTCCAGCTGCGCTAGAGGGTTCAACAAATATACCCTCCTTTGCTGCCACCAACTTGTAGGCGCTTAAAATCTCTTTATCAGTTACTGAATCAATCAAACCCTTTGATGCTAATTTTGCGGCAACTGCTTGTTGCCATGATGCTGGATTTCCAATTCGAATTGCAGTTGCAATTGTTTCAGGTTTTTTAATTACCTTATTTTTCACAATAGGTGCCGCACCAGCAGCTTGAAATCCCCACATCATCGGCTTCTTGCTAGCCAACCCATCTTGGTAGTACTCCTCATAACCCTTCCAATAAGCGGTGATATTTCCAGCATTGCCAACTGGTAGCGCATGAATATCAGGCGCATCTCCTAGCAAATCAACAACCTCAAATGCACCGGTTTTTTGTCCCTCAATTCGATATGGATTTACTGAATTAACTAATGCAACTGGGTAATTTTCAGAGAGCTCGCGAGCTAAATCTAAACAATCATCAAAATTTCCTTTTACCTGCAGCAGGGTTGCACCATGTGCGATCGCTTGCGCTAACTTGCCCATTGCAATTTTTCCTTGTGGCACTAAGACCACTGGATTCATGCCAGCCTTTGTTGCATATGCAGCAGCGCTGGCACTGGTGTTTCCAGTCGATGCACAGATAACCGCTTTGGCACCATCTTCGGCAGCCTTTGAAATTGCCATTGTCATGCCACGATCTTTAAAGGATCCAGTTGGGTTTGTACCTTCAACCTTTAGCCAAACCTCATTATTTAACATCTCCGATAAAACGCAGGCAAAAACAAGTGGAGTGCCACCTTCGCGCAAGGAAACAATTGGAGTTTTCTCACTTACCGGAAGGCGATCGCGGTACTCCTCAATTACACCACGCCATTGATGAGCGCCAGATTTTTTCTTAAAAATTCCCATTTACCTTTAAATCTCACCTTCAACGCGAAGTACGCTCGCGACATCAGTAACTGAATCTAACTTAGAAAGATCTTTCACAGTTGAACTCAACGCTGATTCACTAGATATGTGAGTCATCACAATTAGCTCAGCCTTATCGCCGGCACCAGATTGCCTTACAGTTTGAATCGAAACTTGATTTGCGGCAAAAACGTGAGCCACACTCTCAAGCACGCCTGGCTTATCTGCCACATTTAATCTAATCAAGTAACGAGTTTGCGTATCACCAATCTTTGCGATTTTAAGATCTGCGTAATCACTCTCGCGAGGTCCAAGGCCACCAGATAATTTATTTCTAGCAACAGCTACTAAATCTCCTAAAATTGCAGAGGCGGTTGGCTCGCCACCAGCGCCACGTCCGTAAAACATCATTTGTCCAGCAGATGCTGACTCAACAAATACTGCATTGTATGAATCTCTTACAGATGCAAGTGGATGAGCTCTAGAAATCAATGCTGGGTGGACTCTTACCGCAATTGCACCATCATCGGTGACATCAGCGATCGCTAGTAATTTAATTACCAGATCCATCGCCTTTGCTACCTTCACATCAGTTGCAGTGATCTTGCTAATTCCCTCTTTGTAAACATCTAAATCAGTTACACGCGAATGAAAAGCTAGACCTGCCAAAATTGCAGCTTTGGCAGCAGCATCGCCACCCTCTACATCTGCAGTTGGATCAGCTTCGGCAAAACCAAGTTTTTGTGCTTCACGCAGTGCATCTTCAAAGGCTGCACCATTTTCATCCATCTTAGTTAAAATATAATTTGTCGTGCCATTAACAATTCCCATAACCTTTAATACTTGATCGCCAACTAAAGATTCGCGCAGTGGGCGCAAAATTGGAATTGCACCAGCAACCGCCGCTTCATAGTAAAGGTCAACATTGGCATTATCAGCAGCTGCATAAAGCTCTGCGCCATGTTTGGCTAAAAGTGCCTTGTTTGCAGTAACTACAGATTTTCCATTTTTTAATGCCGTTAAAATCAATTCACGAGCCGGCTCAATTCCACCAAGCAACTCAATAATTAAATCTACTTGTGGATCAGTTACAACAGATTTCAAATCTGATGTTAAAAGTTCATCCGGTACGCCATAATTTTTTGATTTTGGATTTCGAACAGCCACCTTCACCAATTGCAGATTTGCGCCAGCACGAGTTGAAAGATCAGCTTTGTTGGCGAGCAATAAACGGACAACTTGAGAGCCGACAACACCGCAACCCAATACTCCGATTTTCAGAGTTTTACTCGACATCATTGGAGAAGTATCTCAAACTTATGACAGTCGCCGTGGCGCTTGAGTTACCTCTAACGCGAGCAAATCTGCCTGGTTTTCTCTGCGCAAAATTGTTCGAGCAGCACCATCCTTTACAGCGACTACAGCTGGCCTAGGAATATGGTTGTAATTACTCGCCATACTGCGGCCATAAGCGCCAGTTGCTGGAAATGCCAATAAGTCACCGGGTGCAATATCTGCAGCAAGATCAATATTTAAAATCAAAATATCACCAGTCTCGCAATGCTTACCAACTATTCGAGAGCTTATTTTTTCGGAGGTTGATGCACGATTGGCTAAAAATGCAGAGAACTTTGCGCCGTAAAGAGCGGGCCTAATATTGTCACTCATTCCACCATCAACTGAGATGTAATTTCGATTTGTGCCATCTTCTAGGGTGACTGATTTTGTAGTTCCAACCTCATAAATAGTTGTTGTCGTTGGCCCAACAATTGCTCGACCTGGCTCGATAGAGATTATTGGCAACGCTAACTTAAATCTTGCGCACTCCTCTTTAATTACCTTAGCTAAGGCGGGCAATACATCTTGGGGTGAGATAGCGCTCTCCTGCGTTGTGTAGGCGATTCCATAACCACCACCGATATTTAACTCAGGTAACTCGGTGCCAAATTTTTCTTTGATCTCAGCCAGGGTAGCTACCAACCGTTGGGCAGCCATAGTGAAGCCATTAACCTCAAATATTTGTGAACCGATATGGCAATGCACGCCAATTAAATTTAAGGATTTATGAGTAAGGGTTTTTTCAACTGCAGCTACTGCTGCACCACTAGCGATTGAAAAACCAAATTTCACATCCTCATGAGCGGTCGAAATAAACTCATGGGTATGGGCTTGAATACCCGGTGTTAATCTGATGTAAACATTTTGAATCTTGCCGGCAGATTTTGCGATTTGGGCAATTCGCTCAATTTCAATAAATGAATCAATCACAATTGTGCCAACACCAGCACTAACTGCCATCTCGAGCTCTGCTACCGATTTGTTATTGCCGTGGAACTCGATCCGATCAGTTGGAAAATCCGCTGCCAAGGCAACCGCTAACTCACCACCTGTACAAACATCTAAATTAAGATCTAGCGCTTTGAGCCATTTCGCAACCTCAATTGAGATAAAGGATTTTGCTGCATAGTAAAGCTTGCCATCTGAAAAACTCTCTTGTAATGCACTCTTCCAGGCATTGGCTCTTAGGAAGAAATCCGCCTCATCAATTACAAATAAGGGAGAACCGAACTCTTTTACTAGAGCCAAAGCACTGCACCCAGCGATTGATAACTCACCACTAATATCATTTTTACTTAAATCAACTGGCGAATTGTTGAATTTTAAATTGCTCGAAAATGGTGAGGTTGGATATTTCATATTTTCTTACATCTTCTCCGGAGCGCTAACACCCAGCAAATCTAAAGCATTGCTGATCACTTGTGCAGTTGCCAGCGAGAGGGTTGCTCGGGCGCTGTTTAACTCAGAGCTTTTTTCATCCCCCATTGGAAGGACTCGGCAATCATTGTAAAAACGGTGATAAACACCAGCTAACTCCTCGGCGTATCTTGCAACTCGATGCGGCTCCCGTATTTGTGCAGCCCCCTGAACTACTCGAGGAAACTCTGCTAATAATCCAATTAACTCTCGCTCACGATCATGGATAAGTAGCTCTGGTTTAAATTGATTTACTCCGTAACCAATTCCTAAATCTTTTGCATTTCGAAGAACTGCACAAATTCGAGCATGTGCATACTGCACATAATAAACTGGATTCTCATTGGTATTTTTGCGAAGTAAATCCACATCCATCACCATTGGTGTATCCGTTGGATATCTGATTAAGGTATATCGCGCAGCATCTACACCAACCTTTTCAACCAACTCCTCCAATGTAATTATGGTGCCAGCTCGCTTAGAGAGTTTTAACTCTTCTCCGCCCTCCATAATTTTTACCATTTGCCCAATTAAAATCTCAATATTTAACTTTGGATCATCACCTGCACACGCTGCGATCGCTTTAATTCTGCCAACATATCCATGGTGATCGGCGCCGAGCATATAAATGCAAAGATTAAATCCACGCTCTCGTTTACTTACATAATAAGCAGAGTCAGATGCGAAGTAAGCAAATGAGCCATCTGATTTAATCATCACCCGATCTTTATCATCGCCAAAATCAGAGGTGCGCAGCCATACTGCGCCATCCGCTTCATAGACATGGCCCTGGCTCTTTAATTTCTCAAGCGAATGCGTGAAGAAATCATTTTCATATAAGGATTTCTCAGAGAACCAGGTGTCAAAATGAGTACCAAAATTATCTAGTACTGATTGTTGTTGCTTTAACTGCAACTTATAGCCGGTGTCACGAAATGCATTGACTCCATCTACTTCAGACAACTTTAAAAACTCTGGATTACTTTTTACAATCTCATTTGCTAAATCAATTATGTACTCGCCGTGATAACCATCTGTTGGGCGCTCCTGGCCTAATGCAACAGCTCTGATTGAGGCACCAAATAGATCCATCTGATTTCCACGATCATTTATGTAAAACTCACGAGATACTTCAGCGCCAGCGGCGGAAAGCACCCGTCCTAATGCATCGCCAACTGCAGCCCAGCGAGTGTGTCCTAAATGCAGTGGGCCAGTTGGGTTTGCACTTACAAACTCTAAATTTACTTTCTTACTATTTAACCAATTGCCATGTCCAAATTTTTTTGCCTTACTTAAAATTTCAATGACGACCGCTGCCTGTGAGACATTATTTAAAGTTATATTTATAAATCCAGGCCCTGCAATCTCAACCTTGCTAATTCCAGCGCTACTTAATAAATCATTATCAATTAATGATTTAACAATTAACTCTGCAACTGCTCTCGGTGTTAGGCCAGATGATTTAGCGAGCGCTAGTGCAATTGAGGTTGCGTAATCACCATGCTCGCGGTTTTTAGGTCTATCTAAATTAATCTCATCTGGCAGCTGGGCGTTGATCTCACCCGCAGCAATCACTCGTTTTAGGGCATCAGCGATTGCGCTTTGAACCAGCGTTTGTGCTGAAGATTCACTCATTTGAGCAAGGTTACCCGTTGCTACCTTTAACAAGGGTGAGGGTTTGGCGCTGGTGCCCAATGCACCGTAATCTTGCCCCCTTGCCCACTCTTTTTTGGTGGGTGAAATTGCGGGAGTGGTGAAATGGCAGACACGCAGGTCTTAGGAACCTGTGCTTCGGCGTGTGGGTTCAAGTCCCACCTTCCGCACAATGTTTACAACAAGCTTCAAACTAAGGTTGAAACTGTGGTTGAAACTAAGGTTGCATCAAAAAATGTCGCCTCAGTTTAGATTGTAAGCAGATTAGCTCCATTTAAATCACCCTTGTTTTAACGCAAATTGCACGAAAGGATTAGATCATGGCGGAGAAGAACTTTTTATCCTGGGTTGGCTTTAAGGGCGAAGGCTCTGATGCCCCTGCCCCTTCTGCAAACGCACTCGAGCGAATTCGCCAACTTGAATCTCAATTAAGTGACATGCGCGCACGCCGCGATATCACCACATTATCTAAAGAAGAGTTTGAAATTTTGGCGACTGAGACCGCCATGAGCATTATTAAATCCGCCCAAGCGCGAGAAGCAAAGGCAAATAGCGCTGCGCAAAAGATTATTAATGAATCAACCCGTGAGGTTAAGGAAAAATTAGAGTCAGCCGAATCTAAAGCAAAGGCGATTTTAACCGCCGCTGAAACACGTGGCCGTAAATACCTACAAGCTGCTGAAGAGGATGCGGACGAACTTCGTAGTAATGCAGAGGCAGAGGCTGAAGAGACTTTAAATGAATCCGCTCGCGAGGCTGCCCAATTAACATCTGCAGCTCGTAGAGAGTCACAAAAGATGATTGAAAGTGCAGCAACTCAAATTATTGATTACCGCAGCTGGTTATCAACTGCAATCTCTGAGGCAGAGCGCTTACACCGCAGTCAAAACGCTTCACTAAATGCAGCTGAGCAAGCGATTGCGCAAACTCGTCAGAAATTACAACATGCTTTTGATCGCTTAGCTGAACTTCAAATGGATATTAATGCCAACTTGGACTCTGCTAACAAGCCATCTGGAAAGACATTTGTTTCTGGAAAAGGCAAGCAGGTTGCTGCGACCACTGCACGGAAAGAAGTTGCTGAGAAGAAGAAGGCTTCTGCAAAGAAAAAGAAGTAGTTGGTAAGAAAAAGAAGTTACTGATTGCATCATGAGTATGAGCTCTGAAAAGCCTGTTCGCCATATTGCATCCATTGATGGATTGCGAGCAATTGCTGTTGCCGCAGTAGTTTTGTATCACCTAGGAATTTCTTGGCTACCTGGTGGATTTTTAGGTGTTGATCTCTTTTTTGTGATCTCAGGTTATGTGATTACCAGATTAATCCTTGATTCAATTAATAAATCTGGCGCATTAGATCTACGTGGATTTTACTGGGCCAGATTGCGTCGAATCTATCCTGGATTCTTATTTATGGTCTTTAGTACCATAATTTTTATTGGTGTTTGGGCACCAGAGGCAATCAAGAGATTTCTAACCGATCTACCGTACGCACTAATTGGCATGATGAATTGGGCTTTAGTTGCACGTCAGCAAGATTACTTCGAAACTGTTGGCCGGCCCCCATTACTTCAGCACACCTGGTCACTTGCAGTTGAACTTCAGTTTTACTTAATTTGGCCGATAATTTTGCTGACAGTCTTAAAGTACTTTGGTAAAGCAAATGTTGCCAAGGCGGCATTGATAATTGCAATGTTTTCAGGCGCTGCATTGTTTTTTGTCTCTCTTCAACTAGATGCAGCGAACGCACAGCAAGTAAGCCATATCTACTTTGGCACCGATACTCATAGCCTTGGTTTATTTCTAGGTTCAGCTCTGGCAGTAAGTTGGATCCCACAAAATTTAAGTGCCAACATCGCAAAACGTGCGCAAGATGTTATTGATGGCATTGGAGTATTTGGTTTGCTGGGATTAATCGCAACCTTTTTATTTATTGATGCAAATAATGCCACCTTGTATCAAATTGCATTTCCACTAGCTGCAATCTTCGGCTGTCTAGTGATTATCTCCCTAGTTCATCCCGCTTCTCGATTTGCGCCATTAATAAGTAGTGCACCTTTCACCTGGGTGGGCCAACGAAGCTATGGAATTTACATCTGGCACTGGGTGGTATTTCAAGTTACTCGGCCATCTGTAGATTTAACTGGAGATACCTGGGCGCTTTATCTAGCCAGAGTTCTGCTGGTTTTAGCGCTAGCTGATATCTCACTACGATGGGTTGAAATTCCATTCCGCCAGGGAAATATTCAAAACTGGGTTCGCGGAATTAAATACCGTGCACCGAGAGTGCAGCTGCGCCACAAGGCTTACATTGTTTTATCGATCATCTCTTTACTTGCCGTTTCTGCCTCTATCTCTGCCCAAGCAATAAGTAAATCTGATTTAGCAGCTAAGCAATTATTAAATGAAAACATGATTGATGAGGATCAGGCAGCCAATACTGGAGATCTCGGAAGTACTACTGGTGTTTGGGTTACAGGTGATTCCGTAATTTTAGGAGTTCGCGCAAAGTTAGAAAGACAGGTCCACATCTCATTAATTAACGCCAGAGTAGGGCGGCAAGCCCCCGAGTTACTGGCTGCGATGGGAGTAGATCAGATAGCGGTTCCGGAATCACCTATTGTCTTTAACTTAGGCAATAACAATAAATTATCCTTAGAAACAGTCACCGACATCTTTGAAACAATTAAAAATCAGCCACAAATTATTGTTGTAAATACTGCAGTACCAAGATCCTGGCGGGATGAGAATAATAAAATAATTGCCACAGTTGCTGCTAATTATGCAAATGTAAAGTTAGTTGATTGGGATAAGATCTCAGAAGGTAAGCCAGAACTCTTTGCGCCAGATGGTGTTCACCTAAGTCCAATTGGCTCTGATGCTTATGTGGCTGCAATCTTGGATGTATTAGTAATTCCAACAAAGTAAATCTGTAAAAAAATAATCCTCACCAATTACTCGATGAGGATTATTAATTTTTTTATTTACTCCCAGCTACCTGGTAATCCGAATATCTTGCCATCAACTACGACTCCATCTGAGTAAACAGTTGAAACCTTTACCTGGGCCCAGCCGTCTGTTCCGGTTTTTGTAATGTCTTGTGAGAATTGAGTTGCTGGAACAGTTGCTACCAAGTTCCACTCAGTTGATCCACCTTTGCGAAGTTCTAGGTTGTAGCCAGTAATTCCCTCGATTGCGGTTTCTGGGGATTTCCAGAAAACAGTTGCTCCAGTAGCGTTGTATTGAGCAACAATTTTGGTTGGTGCTTCATGTGCGGAAAGAGGTGCAGTTGGTGTTTCTGATGCAGACTCAGTTGGCGTAGGTACCGCAGACTCAGATGCAATCGGAGTTGGCGTGACCGTTGTTGATTCATCATCTGATGATCCACTAGCAATTACAGCGATCGCTAAAATTACAATTCCAAGAACAACTGCAATCAAAACCTTGTTTGATGAGTTACTTGAGGATTTGCTGCTCTTGCTTGGTGAGTAAGAACTGACTGCTGGTTTTGGTGTTGTAGAGATAGTTGATACGGAAGAGCGAGAAGATCCACCTAGTGGAACTGGTGGAACTTTATATGTTGTCGACTTCTTACTTGACTTACGCTTTGCAGTTTTCTTTACAGCTTTACGAGCGGTGCTCTTTTTCGCAGTTGAACGTTTTGCTGTTGAACGTTTCGCTGTTGCAGCCTTAGCTGTTGAACGCTTTGCAGCTTTCTTAACAGCCTTCTTTGGCGTCTTGCGTGCACTTTTCTTTGCAGCCACTTAATTACTCCCTTACTTAGTTGAAACATTTCACCGACATTTTGTACAGATGAGGTTTTAAAAATTTCTTAGCCTTAAGGATACATGAGCGATTACAGATGCATGCTCAAGGTTGGCACAATCGCACGCATTGCTACCCCGCGATGGCTAATCCTGTCCTTCACCCCCGCACCAAGTTGCGCAAGTGTTTGGTCAAAACCCTCCGGGATAAAGAGGCTGTCATAGCCAAAGCCAGCCTCACCGATGGCAGCTTCGGCGATCTCACCTGACAATTTACCCAACTCCTGCGCCTCAAAATCTAAATTTAGATTGGTAAAAACCACTGCACAGTTAAATTGTGCTTTGCGATCTGGGCGAGCAACATTGCCAAGCTCCTTTAATAATCGCTCATTATTTAAACGATCTCGTTCAGTAGCGATCTGACCTTGATATCCGGCAAATCTGGCGGAATAGATGCCAGGTGCGCCATTTAAGTAATCAACAAATAATCCGCTGTCATCAGCTAGCGCTGGCAGATTGGTGAATTTAGCGATCGCTCGTGATTTTAAAAAGGCATTTTCAATTAAAGTTTTTCCAGTTTCAGCAACATTTGGCATATCTGGAAAATCACTTAACCCTAGAACAATTACATCACCAGCATACTCGGCGAGCAATCTTTTAAACTCATCAATTTTGCCTTGATTATGAGTTGCTAAAACTAATTTACGCAATTTTTTAATTGCTAACTTATAACAAAGCTTGGGCTTGCAACTTACTCAATTGCAAACAACCAGCTGAACCCAAATCCAATAAGCTATTTAATAAGTTGCGATCAAAGGGTTTACCTTCGGCTGTTCCTTGTACCTCGATAAAATTACCATCGCTAGTGCAAACAATATTCATATCAGTCTCGGCAGTTACATCCTCTTCATAACAAAGATCTAGCATCGGTACACCATTAATAATTCCAACTGAAACCGCAGCTACTGATTGCGCAATTGGATTTGCACCTTCTGCTACATGTCCCTTGCTCTTCGCCCAGGTAATTGCATCTTGCAGCGCAACATATGCACCAGTTATTGCAGCGGTGCGGGTGCCACCATCTGCCTGTAAAACATCGCAATCAATCACAATTGTGTTTTCGCCTAGCCCCTTCATATCAACTACACCGCGCAGTGATCGACCAACTAATCTTGAAATCTCCTGTGTTCTGCCACCTAATTTTCCTTTAACACTTTCACGATCAGAACGGGTATGAGTTGCTCGTGGCAACATCGCATACTCACTTGTAATCCAACCTGCGCCTTTGCCAACAAGCCAACGTGGAACACCAGGAGTAAATGAGGCAACACACAAAACTCTGGTGTTACCAAACTCAACTAATACTGAGCCCTCTGCATTATTTAACCAATTTCTAGTAAATGAGATTTTGCGTAATTGATCTGGCTCTCTTCCATCAATACGTGCCATTTTCTGCTCCGGTCTGCGGTTGGGTTAAGTTTTGAAAAAATTAGATCTTTTGCGAGACGCTTACTACCTCAGGTCCCAAAAATCTACGAGCTAATGCGCTGAACTTATCGGCTGCTCCCGTAGCAACAAAATTATGGGTAGCTGGACCGCCTGACTTGTTTACTAAATCCTGTTCTACCAAGATTCGGTATAGATCCTTTGCAGTTTCCTCTGCGCTTGAGACTAACGTGACCTCATTTCCCATTACATATGAGATAACACCAGTTAATAATGGGTAGTGAGTGCAACCTAAAACTAAGGTGTCGATCTTGGCTGCAGTAAGCGGTGCCAGATAATCCTGCGCCACCTTTGTTATGCCAGCTCCTGCAGTTTCACCGCGCTCGACATACTCAACAAATAATGGGCAGGCGATCGATGTAATCTCTAATTGAGGTGCTGCCGCAAATGCATCTAGATAAGCCTTTGACTCAATAGTTGCCGTAGTGCCGATAACTCCAACCTTGCCACTTCTGGTTGCAGAAACTGCGCGGCGAACAGCTGGCGCAATTACCTCAATTACTGGAATTGAGTACCGCTCTCTTGCATCACGTAGGACAGCAGCACTTGCGGTGTTACAAGCAATCACAATTGCTTTAACGCCAGCATCGACTAGTTGATCCATAATCTCTAAGGCGTAACCTCTAACCTGCGCTAAGGATTTTGGTCCATAAGGTCCACGGGCGGTATCGCCCACATAAAGAATTGACTCACCTGGCAATTGATCAATTACCGCCCGAGCAACAGTTAAACCGCCCACCCCGGAATCAAAGATCCCAATTGGTGCGGTGGCGGTTGGTGTTGTGGCGGTTGGCGCCTTCTCTGAACTCATTTGGTTAAGTGTAAGCGGGGCGGTATTTCTTTCCCCATTTCTCAGGATTTCACGCTCAAGTAGGGCAAAAATTTCAAGAAATTCTGAGAAATCACTGCGTCTAGCCTTGCCCAACCTGTGAGTAACCACCATCCTTATGGCAGGTGGACGGTGCTAGCGATCATATGAAGTTAGCAAAGCCCACTGGCTTACGCCCAAAAGGGTATGAGCAAATTAAATGCCTATGGAGGCTATTTAAATGACATCAATCGCATTAACCGATGGTCAGTACAGCGTAATTTATAACATCCTTTCATTTGGACTTATATCTATGCTTGCTACTACCGTCTTTACGCTAGTTGTTCAATCACGTGTACTACCTAAATACCGTACAGCGTTGATCATGTCCTCAATGGTTACCTTTATCGCTGGTTACCACTACTGGCGAATCTTCAACTCATTCAACGAGTCATTTGTTGATGGAAAGATCATGGTTGGAACCGCTAAGGGAACATTCAACGAGGGTTACCGTTATGTTGACTGGATCCTTACTGTGCCACTACTTCTAGTAGAGGTAATTGCTGTACTTGCTCTAGCTAAGGCTGCTGCATCTTCATTGATCAACCGCCTAGTTCCAGCAGCAGTAGCAATGATCGCACTGGGTTACCCAGGCGAGCTTTCAGCTGACACAAACACCAAGATTATTTGGGGTGTGCTGTCAACACTTCCATTCCTATACATCCTTTATGTTCTATTCGTAGAGCTTTCAAAGTCTCTAGATCGTCAACCAGCTGGAGTAGCCGCAACTGTTGGCCGCTTGCGTATGCTGTTGATCGCAACATGGGGCGTATACCCAATCGCTTACTTACTACCAATTATCGATGCAGCAGGTGCAGCCTCAGCGGAAGCGTTTGTAAATCGTCAAATTGGATACACACTTGCAGATGTTGCAGCAAAGTGCGTATTTGGTCTAACAATCTACAAGATTGCAAAGATGAAGTCAGTAGCAGAGGGAATGAAGGAAGACGCGTAAGCCTTCTTTTAACTCTAGAAAATCTGCGGTTCCTGAAGGTTAGGAACCGCAGATTTTTTTATAGGTGATCTAATAACTTCTCTTGAATTCCACCTAGCCAGAAATAAACCGCTAATAAAGATTTCTTAGGCTCGCTGTCTGGCATTAATTCATACTCTTCAAATGTATCTGGCTCAACCTCTAACCGAACCGCTAATGCCAATCGAAGATCATTCAATGCAAGCAACCATTGTTGAGCATCACTAATTAAAATATCCGCCTTGGGTAGCTCATGATCTACTGGGAAAACTAACTGCTCTCGCAGATACATTAGATGTTGTTGTTTAATCTGGCGCAGCCTGGGTTCGGTAAATTTACGAAACTCATCGGCAGCATCGGGATCGGCATATGCATTTGGCAGCAAACGATTTAAAACTGGATCCTCAGGTGCTGATAGTGGCTCCATGTTCATCAACTGCGCCGCCATCAATTGTGCAAAGGGATCATCTGATTGATAGTGATGGGCGAAGTTACGCTCACCTAATAACTCAAGTAATTGTTCAACGAGATTAATTAAAATATGCAATTCATCATTGCTAAGTGCAACTGTTAAATCACCAGTTGCCGGCGTTCCTTTAAACTCCCCCATGATCATCTCTTTGTAGCGTTGCCCATAAACCATGTTCATGTAACCGCTGAACATCATTCTCCATTGCTTCCCGAGAGCCAGCTGCAACCACCGCTTTACCTTCGGTATGAACCTTCATCATTAGCTCATGTGCTTTTTCTTTGCTAAAGCCAAATAATTTTATAAATACATAGGTTACATAACTTTGTAAATTCACTGGATCATCCCAAACAATGCATACCCATGGTCGATCAAAAAACTTTGATAAATCTAACTCGGAGAGCTCTTCGGTTTGGGTACTCACACGCTTATTATCTTATGAAAACTACCGAACTAATAGTGAGTAAGCCTGGCTGCTTCCAGCATTTGCCTGTGCGGTTGTGGCCATTACCGCTTGATAGCTCGCTAATCCAGCCTCTTTCTCTAGCAATGTAAATCTAAACTCACCACGTTGATCAGTTACAAAACTGCCAAAGGTCAATCCATTTCGTCGAACGGTGACATTAACTTCCGCTGCCGCTGGCAGAATCTGGCCAATTACTTGATAGCTCGCGTTTGCTTTTACAGAGGCGGGCAGATTTAAATTAACAGTTGGGGCCACGGTAATTACCTTCTCGACGCTTTTGCCCTCTGATCGCTCCCAACTTGCCTCACTTACTAATCTGATCTGACTCTTTTGGCCCAAAATTGCCGATGATGTAATTACGCCATTTGCATCTGTAGTGCCAGCGGCAACACTTCGCCAATTTGTATCCGCCGGGCCTTTCACCTCAAACCGCACATTGACTCCGGTAACTGGAGTTTTATCAGGCAGTGAAAATTTGCCGGTTAAATTAAATATATTTCCATAACCAACCTGTTGGAGATCAGTTGATATCTCGCTGACAACTACATCTGGCGCAATTGCTTGAGCTGCATTGATGATGGCTTGTGCAGCCGCGGGTGACTCTTTACCAAAGCTCCAAATTGCAATTCCACCTAAGCGGTACTTTCCGACTAACAGGGCTCGTGCTGCAAAGGATCTCTCATCTGGATACCACGCAGTTCTAGTTGCTGTACAAGTAATTGCACTATTTGTCGGATCGGTATAAGCCTTCTGATAATTAAATCTGTTTTCACCAATGGTTGCGTTATAAACAGCGGCGCCACCATAAATACTTGGCAAATTAACCGCATCTCTCATGGTGAGTGCAGCTCTGCCACCCACAACTATTGATGTTGCAAAAGCTTTTGGACAAACACCATCTACTTTAGTAATCCAATCTCTGCCATAAGCAGGAATACCAACATAAACTTTTGAGGCGGGCATCTGAGTTACTGCATACTTAACAGCATCCTCGGTCCACTCAAGTGGACCAATTGGTCCAGGTGTCACCGTTGAGAAGTCATAAGCCATGATTCTTAACCGATCAATGTGTGGTCCTATTTCAGCCCAGGCATAAACCCAATTTCCGGCCCGCTTAGTGGCACGGTCAAAATCCGGTGGTGTTGTCACTGATAACAATTTTCCATCTGCACGAAGTGCAGCAGAAAGCTCTTTGATAAATGAGACCCAATTGGGTTTCATTGCTACCCAATTTGCTCGGGTTTCACCCTTGGCATAAAACTTTTCAAAATCTAAATCAATTCCATCATAATCATACTTTGCAACTAAATCTCTAATACTTTTTACTAATACTGCTCGACGTGCTTCATCAGCTAAAATTCCAGCTAAGACTCGTACGGGTTGATCATCTGTAATTGATGGCAGGATAACAAAGCCACGTTGTCTTAAGTCGGCAATTGCTGCGGTAATCGGTTTGGTGTATCTGCCTAAGGTGTACTTATCGCGAATATTGGATTCACTTAACAAGCCATACCAAAATGGTGAGACATCCTTAATTACCTCATACTTAAAATTGGTATCTACTGAGCGAAGATAAACAGTAGGTGAACCATCCATCCAACCAGTCAAAATTCGTCTTGGCGGATTGTTGGCATTTGCGGGGGTGAAAATACTTCCAGATATTGCAAAAACAAATGCAAGAAGGCAAATACTGAATTTCCTCATATCGAGAAAGGTTAACGGGTGAAACTTAAAAATTACTTCAAGGAAGCGTGGATCTCTTTACATGTTGGACACACTGGAAATTTTTGTGGGTCTCGGTTAGGAATCCACTTCTTGCCACATAAAGCTCGCACCGGTCTGCCGGAAACTGCAGATTCGGTAATTTTGTTCTTATCGACATAATGCGAAAATCGCTCGTGATCGCCCTCATCAATACTTAAAGGCGTCTGTGCTGGCTTGGTTTTTTCGAGTAGATCAGAGAGAAAGCCCATGTATAAATATTATCCTGATCAAGGGGCTTGCGATTAGGCTCTGCTCATGAAAGATCTACTTCGCACCAGCGATCTATCCAGGGCTGATATTGAGTTGCTGCTCAAATCTGCTGCAAAGTTTGCTGAGAAGCCACTTTCGGCCAAGAAACATCTGGCAAAAAAAACAGTTGCAATTTATATGACTAAATCATCAACTCGAACCAGATTAGCCTCGGAGAGCGCGGTTGCCCACCTAGGTGGCTCACCAATTTTCTTGCGTGGAGATGATCTTCAAATCGGTCGTGGTGAAACCATTGCTGACACCGCAAGGATTATCTCTGGCTTTTGTGATGCCTTAATTGTTCGCACCTTTGCCCAATCTGATGTTGATGAGCTGGGAAGGTTTGCATCTATTCCAGTGATTAATGCATTAACTGATAATGATCATCCAACTCAATTACTCGCAGATTGGATAACTATTCGAGAAAACTTTGGTAAAAATATTGCCGGCCGAAAATTTGTTTACTTAGGTGATGGTAACAATATGGCTAATGCGTGGCTGATTATGGGTGCAACCATGGGTGCAAATATTGTTGTTGCAACACCAACAGGTAAATGGTCGCCAAACCCAGAGGTAGTAAAGCAGGCGCAAGCACTTGCTAAAAATACTGGTGGCACAATTGAGATTAGTAATGATCCAGTTGCAGCAGCAACCGATGCCAGTGTTTTATACACCGATGTTTGGATGTCAATGGGTGATTCAGAATCTGATCGCAGTGAAAAGTTTGAAGCACTTTCACCATTTGCAGTTACCGATAAGCTAATGAAACTAACCGCTAAAGATTCAATATTTATGCACTGTTTGCCAGCACACAGAGGTGAAGAGGTAAGTGCTGATGTAATTGATGGCAGTAAATCGGTAGTCTGGCGACAAGCATTTCACCGACGAACCACGATTCAAGCCCTGCTATTTCACCTAACACGTGGTGATCTGAGCGGAAATTAACGCTCTAGCGCCACAATAAGTTAAGTAAGAATTAAATTGAGGGTAGATTTACCCAATGCGAGTAGCCGTTCCTAAAGAAATCAAAGATGGCGAAAAGCGGGTTGCCCTAGTTCCAGATATTATTTCAAAGTTAAGCAAGGCTGGACTTGAAGTAGTTATTGAATCTGGCGCTGGCTTAACTGCCCAAGCCTCTGATAAAGATTTTGAAGCAGCTGGTGCGGTTATTAAATCAGGGGATGTATTAAAGGATGCAGATGTAGTTTTATCTGTTCAGCCATTAACTCCAGCACAAATGAGCTCACTTAAAAAGGGCGCAATCACAATCTCCTTTTTATCTCCAACTGGATCTGCTGATTCAATTACCGCCGCTGCTAGCGCTGGTGTTACCGCTTTTTCACTGGAGTCAGTTCCACGTATTTCACGTGCTCAATCAATGGATGCACTTACCTCACAAGCATTATGTGCCGGTTATCGTGCGGCGTTAGTCGCTGCTGAATTATCACCAAAGTTTTTTCCATTACTTATGACAGCCGCCGGCACAGTTACACCGGCAAAGGTAGTTGTGTTAGGCGCAGGTGTTGCTGGTTTGCAAGCGATTGCAACTGCAAAACGTTTGGGTGCAGTTGTCAGTGCATATGATGTTCGCCCCGCCTCTGCTGATGAGGTTAAATCTATGGGCGCAAAGTTCATCACACTTGAGTTAGAAGCACTTGAAGGTGCAGGTGGGTACGCCCGAGAGATGACTGAGGAGCGCGCAGCTAAACAACGTGAATTACTAACACCTTATATTGCAGCAGCTGATGTTTTAATTACCACTGCAGCTGTTCCAGGTCGTACTGCACCACAATTAGTAACTGCACAAATGGCAGCCCAGATGAAACCTGGATCAGTAATTGTTGATTTGGCATCTGAAAGTGGTGGAAATGTTGAAGGCAGTGTTGCCGGTCAGGTAATTACAACAAGTGCTGGTGTGACTATGTGGGGCGGTAAAGATGTACCAAGCCAACTGCCGTATCACGCATCAATGTTGTTCTCGCGCAACGTTGTAAATCTGCTCTTGTTAATGAGTAAAACAGTTGATGGCAAGCCAACTGGTGAGATCTCTCCTGATTTTGCCGATGAGATTATTGATTCAGCTGCGCTAACTCATGCTGGTGCAAAGAGAGAGCGGAGTAAGTAATGAGTACTGAGATTATGAGCACTGAATTAGCCTTACTAGCAATATTTTTACTATCTATCTTTGTTGGCTTTGAGGTTGTATCAAAGGTTTCAACCACCCTACATACCCCACTTATGAGCGGTGCTAATGCGATTCACGGCGTTATTTTAGTCGGTGCAATTATTGTCGCCGATCATTCAAAGACAACCTTAGAGTTAACGCTATCTACTATTGCAATTGTGTTGGCCACGATAAATATGGTTGGTGGCTTTGTAGTAACTGATCGAATGTTGCAAATGTTTAAGGGCAAGCCAAAAGAGAAGAAGCAGCAAAGTGATGAAGCGGGCGGTCAAAATTAATGAGCCGCGATATGTATGATCTAATTGGCTTAATTGCTGGTATCTGTTTTATCTTGGCGCTAAAAGGTTTATCCTCACCAAAATCAGCTAGGCGCGGAAATTTACTGGGTGCACTAGGTGCCACTATTGCAACGATTATTGTTTTCTTCTACGCCAATGACGGCAAGGCATTAAATAACCAGCCATTAATCTTGGGTGCTATCGCCTTTGGTGTATTAGTTGGTGTACCAGCTGCGCGTAAGGTGCAGATGACACAGATGCCGCAATTAGTTGCTCTGTTTAATGGTGTTGGTGGTGGCGCTGCCGCACTTGTAGCAATTGTTGAGTATCTAAAGCTAGGCACAGATGCAACCGTGGCACAGGTTGTCGCAACTGTCTTTACCGTAATTGTTGGATCGGTATCTTTCTCTGGATCAATTGTTACCTTCTTAAAGTTACAAGAGTTAATGACTACTCGCCCCGTAATCTTTCCATTTGGTCGTCAATTAATCGCTCTCTCTGCCATCTCAGTTCTAGCAACTGGTGGCTGGGTAATTGCATCTGGCGGTACATCTCCGCTGTTGATTAATGCGCTTTTATCCTTAGTATTTGGAATATTATTTGTACTGCCAGTAGGTGGCGCAGATGTTCCGATTGTTATCTCGCTATTAAATGCATTTACCGGTTTAACCGTTGCAGCAAGTGGTTATGTACTTGAAAATACAATGTTGATTATCGCCGGTACCTTAGTTGGTGCTTCCGGCACGATTTTAACTCGCTTAATGGCACAAGCTATGGGCAGATCATTGTTTGGCACCTTATTTGGTGCATTCACCGCAAAGGCATCAGCTGGCTCTGATTCAGCGCAAGCGCGGCCAGTTAAATCTGGTTCACCCGATGATGTTGCAATTTTGCTTAACTACGCCCAACGTGTTGTTATCGTTCCAGGTTTCGGTTTAGCGGTTGCACAAGCCCAACACACAGTTCGTGAATTAGCAGATCTCTTATCAAGCAAGGGTGTTGATGTGGCTTATGGAATTCATCCAGTTGCCGGTCGTATGCCTGGACATATGAATGTATTGCTAGCTGAGGCAAATGTGCCGTATGAACAATTAGTGGAAATGGAAGAGATAAATCCAACCTTCCCGCAAACCGATGTTGTTCTAGTAGTTGGTGCAAATGATGTGGTTAACCCAGCAGCTAAGACAACTCCAGGATGTCCAATTTATGGCATGCCAATTCTTGATGTTGATAAGGCGGGCAATGTAATTTTCCTGAAGCGGTCGATGCGCCCAGGCTTTGCCGGTATTGAGAATGAGCTTTTATATGATGCCAAGACCACTCTTTTATTTGGAGATGCAAAGGATTCGCTAACGAAGGTAGTTAGCGCTCTTAAAGCGCTGTAATTCACAATCTGGATTCCAATAAAAATAAAGGTTGGAATATCCATAACATAGATTTTGTTATACACTCTGAAGTAATTGAAAGTTCAACATCTTCAATTATCCAGGAATCTTGAGGAGTTAACAGATGCCAGCAGTAACCGTTGCCGATATCACCGTATTGCCTCGCGTTGTTGCTGATCCAATTGCTACCTCTCGCAGAGTTAAATCTGTTACCACCGCACCTCAAGGACATGAGGGTGAAGGCTTTCCAGTTCGTCGCGCATTTGCCGGAGTTGATTTAGCAGATTTAGATCCATTTATTCACTTAGATCAAATGGGTGAGGTTGAGTACGCTCCTGGTGAACCAAAGGGCACACCATGGCATCCACATCGTGGCTTTGAAACCGTTACCTACATTATTGATGGAATCTTTGATCACTATGACAATCATGGTGGCGGCGGAACAATTTCAGATGGCGATACCCAGTGGATGACTGCGGGCGCTGGAATTTTGCATATTGAAACTCCACCAGAGCATTTAGTTATGAGTGGTGGTTTATTCCATGGTTTCCAACTTTGGGTAAATCTGCCAGCTGAGAAGAAATGGTCACCGCCGGCTTATCAAGATTTACGTGCTTCAGATGTTGCATTGTTGTCTTCAGAAGATGGCGGCGCATTACTTCGAGTAATTGCCGGAGAGGTTGCTGGCCATAAGGGTCCAGGCTCAACCCAAACTCCAATCACAATTGTGCATGCAACATTGCAACCAGGTGCGCAGCTTCGTCTTCCTTGGAATCCAAATTACAACGCACTTGCCTATGTTCTGCATGGTCATGGCACCGTTGGTGATGAGAAGCATCCAATTAAAACTGGACAGTTAGTGACCTACCGCGATGGCGATGTAATTGTTATTTCCGCTAATACCGTTCAAGAGTCTCGTGCTCCACAGATGGATATTTTAATTTTAGGTGGACAACCAATTAAAGAGAGTGTTGCTTGGATGGGTCCCTTTGTGATGAATACAAAGGCTGAAGTACTAAAAGCATTTGATGATTTCCAAAAGGGAGTGCTTGGTGTGGTTCCACCTGATTGGAGCAAAGCGGTTCGCCCATTGCAACGAGATGGTGCTGGACATAAGTTGAGTGGTGTTCGTCCTGCTGGTGATATTAAAGGGGTGCATAACACTCCTGATGAGTTAAATGTGAGTGGGCAGAGGGAAGAATAGGTTTTGGGAAGTTTGGTTTAAGTTAAGAAATGAAGATTTGATGTAAAGAGTGAGGATTAGACCTAAAGAAGATTGCCGCAAGTAATTTTCACTCTTATCCACATATTCCAAAATAAAGTATTTTTTGATCAATCAATTGTCAGTAGCTTGTCACAAGATTCTCGTTATGAGCACAGATATCGGCGCCGACTTAAATCACAATCAGCGCGCTGTTCCTATCTCTACTGTTAAACAGTTACCCGCCGACTCAAAACCTCGCAAATTCAATCCCGATTTAACCGCCCATGATTCCGAGGATTATGTTCTCGAGTACCTACGCTCAGCTGCAGGTATTGAAGTGTTAACTCAGCTAGTCAAGATAGATCCATTTACACTATCTAAGCCTCGTCGAATTGATTACCTAGCAGCGCTCGAGAAACAAACTGGTTGGTTGCAAGCATTGATGCAAAATGCAATTGTTGCGGTCGCTGGCGATCAACCAAGTGAGGCCGAATCTATCTGGTCAGGTGTAGATGATGCTGAACGTGAAGAGGTTGCCAGCGCGCTACGACTTTCACCAAATACTGCGCAGATTCGAATTGATGTTGCTCGAACATTAACTAATCACCTGCCATCTACTTGCTCAGCACTTGCGACCGGTGAAATTTCACCAGCTCATGCGACAGTTATCGCAAAAGAGAGTGCAGAAATAATTAGCAGAGGAGCGCCAGAATCAGTAATTCAAGAGATAGAGAAGAAGGCGATAACTCATGCAGAATTTCATACTCCATCTCAAGTAGCTAACAAGGTTCGGGCCACTATTGCGAAGTTAGCAACTCACGAGTTTGAAGAGGCGGCAACAATCGCAAAGGATGCCCGTAAAGTTTCAATCTACCCAGAGGCTGATGGAATGTGCACTCTAGTTGCATTACTTCCAGCCCAGGATGCTCAAACCATAATGCTTGCCATAGATAAATTAGCCAGAGTTGATCTTGCCAACTCCTCTGCTAACTCCTCTTCGAACTTTTCTGCTAACGCCGCTGATGATTTATCACAATTAGATGGCAGATCTATAGATATGAAGCGTGCAGATGCATTAACTCAACTCGCTTCGGCTTATCTCTCAAACTCGATAGATCAAAATTTGAATCACCGCAGACCAGTTACTGTGAATTTAACAATTGATTTACCAACTTTGATGGGTTTAGCTGAAAATCCAGGACAACTCGCTGGATATGGAGCCATTCCGGCAAGTGTTGCAAGAGAGCTAGCTGCAGATGGTAAGTGGCGGAGATTTATTACTGATCCAATCTCTGGAAATCTAATTGATTACGGACGGTCAAGTTATGAGCCTCCCCAAGAGTTAAGGGATTTTTTAATTGCTCGAGATCAAACTTGTAGATTTCCCGGATGTCGGCAAAGTGGGCGAAGATCAGATATTGATCATGCGCAATCCTGGGAGGATGGCGGAAAAACTTCCGCCGATAATTTAGGACTCTTATGTCGACGCCATCACAGATTAAAAACTCATGGTGGCTGGCGATTAACTAGTAACCCTGATGGCTCCTGCGAATGGATATCACCACTAGGTAAGAGGTATGGTGTCCCATCTCGTTCTGTCAATGAGGTTGCTTAGAGCGCCGGAGTTTTATAACGGCAGCACTGATCAGTCCGGGAAATCAAGCTAATGGGAAATTACTTCAAAATGTAATTACACTTAAGGTATGGAATCACTGGCTTTACTTGTTTCAGTGATCATCATGGTGATGCTACTTTCAGGAGTACTTGCTCTCCTATTAACTTTTCGCAAATCAAGAGCCATTTCAAATGTAACGGCAAAACCCTTACAAAGAGTTATCACATTAATCTTGGCCACAATCTCCTTGTTGATTGGCCTACAGATACTTACTCAGGTGGATTCAATCGGTGGCAGAGTGCTTGGTGCAGTTGGAGTTACGACCGCGGCAGCGGCCATTTATCGAGTATTTAAGAAATAAAAGTTTTGTGGAGGTTTCGTACCAAATCGCTCAACCTGCCACGCCTCGCTCAGCATTTGCGAATATAAATATTCGCCATGCTTCGCTCGTTGTGGAGGTTTCGTGCCAAATCGCTCAACCTGCCACGCCTCGCTCAGCATTTGCGAATATAAATATTCGCCATGCTTCGCTCGTTGTGGAGGTGCCGGGAATTGAACCCGGGTCCTCTAGCTATCATCCAAGTCTTCTAC
>CAZVNE010000003.1:0-2139 GCA_964628535.1 uncultured Candidatus Nanopelagicus sp.
GCGATTGTTATTGACCGTGATCAAAAAATTAAGGTTGTTTTAAAGGGCGGCGAGTTTGTTGAAGGTTCACAACGCCTTGAGGCCTCATATGTAGTTGGCCAAGAGCAATTAATTATTGAGTTATTAACCAGTAATCCACCGCCAGGAAATTGGAATGTCGAAGTTCCAAGACAATCATTTTTTGTCACTTTAATTTTAAGCATCCTGCCTATTTTGTTAATTATCTTTTTACTTCTCTTGTTTATGGGTGGCGGTCAAGGTGGCAAGGTCTTCTCATTTGGTCGCTCTCGCGCCAAATTAAAAACTAAAGAGACGCCAACTAATACCTTTGCCGATGTTGCAGGCTCTGATGAAGCGGTGGCCGAACTTCGTGAGATTAAAGATTTTCTAGCTGAACCAGCTAAGTACCAAGCAATTGGCGCAAAGATTCCAAAGGGAGTTTTACTTTATGGCCCACCAGGAACTGGAAAGACATTACTTGCTCGCGCAGTTGCGGGCGAGGCAAAGGTTCCTTTCTATTCAATCTCAGGCTCTGAGTTTGTAGAGATGTTTGTTGGTGTTGGCGCCTCCCGGGTTCGTGATTTATTTACTCAAGCAAAAGCTAATTCACCAGCAATTGTCTTTATCGATGAGATTGATGCAGTTGGTCGCCAACGTGGTGCTGGTTTAGGTGGCGGAAATGATGAGCGCGAACAAACATTAAATCAATTATTAGTTGAGATGGATGGCTTCGAGGCAAATGGTGCAGTTATTTTAATTGCGGCAACTAACCGACCAGATGTTTTAGATCCAGCATTGTTAAGACCAGGCAGGTTTGATCGACAGATTCCAGTTGATCGTCCCGATCTAAAGGGTCGAGCAGCAATTTTGGCAGTCCATGCAAAAAATAAACCAATTGCAAAAAATATTGATCTTGCATCATATGCAAAGCGCACCCCTGGATTTACCGGTGCTGATTTAGCAAATGTATTAAATGAGGCAGCACTTCTTGCAGCTCGCCAAGGAAGCAAAGTAATTGGTAACAATGATTTAGA
Organism: uncultured Candidatus Nanopelagicus sp.; assembly: GCA_964628535.1. Lineage (GTDB taxonomy): Bacteria > Actinomycetota > Actinomycetes > Nanopelagicales > Nanopelagicaceae > Nanopelagicus. Next base: position 1,035 of record CAZVNE010000003.1, read on the forward strand.
TGAAGCGATTGATCGAGTAATGGCTGGACCACAAAAACAATCACGGTTAATGACAGAGGAAGAGCGCAGAATTACCGCTTACCACGAGGGTGGCCATGCATTAGTTGCACATGCATTGCCTCATACCGATCCAGTTCATAAAGTCACCATCATGCCGCGCGGCCGGGCGCTTGGTTACACAATGGTTTTACCTGATGAGGATCGTTACGCAGTAACTAGAAATCAGATGTTAGATCAACTTGCTTACACAATGGGAGGACGAGCTGCTGAAGAGTTAATCTTCCACGATCCAACTACAGGTGCATCAAATGATATTGAGAAGGCGACAAATCTAGCTCGCGCAATGGTTACTCAGTATGGAATGACTGAAACTCTTGGTGCAATTAAATTAGGTATCTCTGATTCACAACCATTCTTAGGTCGAGATTATGGACATCAACGTGATTACTCTGAAAATGTAGCTGCGATTGTTGATACTGAAATTAGATTAATGATTGAGAATGCGCATCAAGAGGCCTTTGATATTTTGGTTGCTAACCGAGATATTTTAGATGATCTAGTTAATGAGCTGCTTGAGAAAGAGACATTAAATAAAGAGGAGATTGAAGCGGTATTTAAAAAGGTAAAGAAGGTTAAGAAGCGTGCAGCTTGGACCGGTTCAAAGTTACGTGTGCCATCTACCTTGCCACCAGTTGCGTTAAAGCCAGCAAAGATTAAAGAGAAGGTTGTTGAGAAGCCAGCTGATAGAGCGGTAGAAAAACCGGCAAAGAAAGCTGCAGCAAAAAAGCCTGCAACTGATGAGTGATATCAACTCACTTTCAATGGGGCCACATGATGGTGGTGCTAAGAATGAGTTTGATCAGGCGCGTGCTGAAAAAGCTATTACTGAATTACTTTTAGCACTTGGCGAGGATCCAAATCGAGATGGTTTAAAGGATACGCCAAAGCGAGTAGCCAAAGCATTTAAAGAGAATTTTGCTGGCTTGTGGCAAAAACCATCTGATGTTTTAACAACTACCTTTGATATTGGTCATCAAGAGTTAGTAATTGTGCGCGAGATTGAGGTCTTCTCTCATTGCGAACATCACCTAACCCCCTTTCATGG
>CAZVNE010000003.1:2239-7216 GCA_964628535.1 uncultured Candidatus Nanopelagicus sp.
TGCAACCAGGTGGTGTGATTGTGATTATTGATTGTGAACATCTATGTATGTCAATGCGTGGTGTTAGAAAATCACAGGCAAGAACAACAACCTCTGCTGTTCGAGGTCAATTAATGAATCCAGCCACCCGTGCTGAAGCAATCTCATTAATTAATCAATCTAGGTAAAAGGTTATGGAACGCACCTTAGTTCTTGGCGTATTAAATGTAACGCCAGACTCATTTGCCGATGGTGGAAAGTTTTTAGATCCAAAGGATGCGATAACGCAGGGGCGCCGATTAATTGCCGAAGGTGCAGACATTATTGATGTTGGTGGTGAATCAACTAGGCCAGGTGCGGATCGAGTTACAGAGGCTGAGGAGTTAAAGCGGGTAATTCCAGTTATCACTGAGTTAATAAAGGATGGCGCAGTAATTAGTGTTGATACAACAAGGGCAGAGGTTGCCCGGCAGGCGATTGCAGCGGGTGCTACTTATGTTAATGATGTTAGTGGTGGTTTAGCTGATGAGAAGATGGCGCAATTAATTGCTGCAAATCCAAAGGTGCAGTACATAGTGATGCACTGGCGTGGTGAGTCAAAGGATATGCAAAGCAAGGCGATCTATAAAGATGTGGTTAAAGAGGTTAAGGATGAACTAGATGATCGAGTTACCGAGTTAATTAAAGCAGGAGTTCAGGCAGAACAAATTATTTTAGATCCAGGAATTGGATTTGCGAAGGAGCCAGAACATAATTGGCAGATCCTGCAAAATATTGAGAGATTTCAATTACTCGGTTATCCAATTTTAATCGGCGCTTCCCGTAAACGATTTTTAGGTGAGCTAGTAAATGCAAAAAATGCTGATGATCGCGAGTCAGCTAGCATCGCATTAACGGCAGAGCTAGCCCGATTAAATATCTGGGGAGTGCGTACTCACTCAGTAAAACCACACCGTGATGCGATCGCAGTTATCGATAGGCTTCGTAAATGAGCGATTCAATAGCGATTACCGGAATTACCGCAACTGGCTTTCATGGTGTTTACACCGAGGAGCGAGCCACCGGACAAAAGTTTGTAGTTGATGTAAAGCTCTCCTTAAATCTAGAGAAGGTTAAGGATGATTTAAGTAAGACAGTTAATTACGCAGATGTAGCAACCTTGGTTGTTCGGCATATTAAAGCTGAACCGGTGAATTTGATTGAAACAGTTGCTGAATCAATTGCAGCAGAGGTGTTAAAGGAATTTCCATTGGTTGAAAAGGTTAAGGTGAAGGTTCATAAGCCACAGGCGCCATTAGGAATTGAATTCGATGATGTTATTGTCACGGTAAAGCGGAAACGATGAAGGCGGTAATTGCGCTGGGTTCTAACCTGGAAAATCGCAGATTAAATTTAGATATTGCAATTACTAAGTTAGAGGCGATGCTGGGGGAATTAAAAGTTTCGCCCTACTTTGAAACTAAACCAGTGGGTGGTCCGGCGCAAGATGATTTTATAAATGCGGTTGTAATCGCTCAATCAACATTGCCAGCTGAGCAATTGTTGAAGGAGTTGCTTGCAATTGAGGATCAGATGGGACGAGTGCGCGATGTGCGCTGGGGGCCACGAATAATTGATTTAGATCTAATCCTGCTAGGAGAGCAGGTAATCGATACTGTTTTTCTAAAGCTGCCACATCCACTAGCTGCATCACGTGAGTTTGTTTTAGAGCCATGGCTTGCTATTGATCCAACGGGTGAAATACCTGGAAAGGGTTCAATTAAATCTTTATTGGCAAGTATTCAATCTGCCAGTTAAACTTCTGATCTAGCCCGGTACCCGGAAAGGACTGGAGCCATGATTGAGCTAATTAATTCTGAGCAAGATTTAGCGCGCCAAAAATTTGAGGTTCTTGTACCAACTATGGGCGCCTTACATGCAGGACATCAATCTTTAATTAAATTAGGTAAAACTTTAAGTGATTCAGTATTAACCACAATTTTTGTTAATCCCCTGCAATTTGACAGTAAGGATGATTTAGCTAAGTACCCAAAAACATTAGATCATGATTTGAAGTTGGCAGAGCAGGCAGGAGCAACGGCGGTCTTTGCACCAACTGTTGAGGTGGTTTATCCAACGCAGATTACCAAGATTTCAGCTGGTGCAGTTGGTGATTTATATGAAGGTGCATCCCGTGCCGGACACTTCGCCGGTGTATTAACAGTTGTAAAGCGATTATTTGATCTGACTAAACCAAAGTACGCCATCTTTGGTGAAAAGGATTTTCAGCAACTTTTCTTAATAAAAGAGATGGTGCAACGATTAGCGTTGCCAATTGAGATTATTGCAGCACCAATTATTCGCGAACCAGATGGCCTTGCGATGTCATCTAGAAATGTTCGGCTCACAGATGCTGATCGAAAATCTGCCTTAATTATTTCAAAGGCGTTGCAACAATCTAATTTAGAAGAGATGCATAAGGTGTTGGCAATCGAGCCAGGATTTAAATTGGATTATCTAGCTGAAATTGATGAGCAAAGTTTTGGTCCAGTAGGCAGTGATACCCGATACAGACGGGCGATTATCGCCGGTTGGGTAAATGGGGTGCGGTTGCTCGACAATAAGCGCATGGGAAGTGATGCATGAAGTTATTAAGTGGCGCACCTGGCTGGACAACAACCGCTGATGTAATTGTGATTGGCTCTGGTGTTGCTGGATTAACTACTGCATTAAATCTTCGCTCACATGATTTATCTGTTTTATTAGTTACTAAAGCCAGAATTGATGAGGGCTCAACTAAATGGGCACAGGGTGGAATCGCAGCAGCGCTCGGTCCTGGTGACACACCAGATCAACATAAAAAAGATACCTTGGCAGCTGGTGCTGGCTTATGTGATTTAGCAGCGGTAGATGTTTTAGTTTCTGAAGGACCCGAAGCGGTTAGAAAATTAATTGCACGCGGCGCAGTCTTTGATAAATCTGAAACTGGTGAGATTGCATTAACCCGTGAGGGTGGACATTTACGAAACCGTATTTTGCATGCTGGTGGCGATGCAACAGGTGCCGAGGTTTCACGAGCCTTGTTAGCAGCGGTGCAAGAGGATGCGGGTATTGAAATTATTGAACATGCACTGGCAATTGATGCATTGAAAAGTGCAACTGGGCGCGCGTGTGGAGTTACCTTGCATGTAATTGGTCAAGGAAGTTTAGATGGGGTTGGACGAGCCTTATCTCGTGCAGTTGTAGTTGCAACTGGTGGCTTAGGTCAGGTTTACTCACAAACTACAAACCCAGCTGTTTCTACTGGTGATGGTGTTGCGCTGGCACTTCGTGCAGGAGCCGATGTTGCAGATGTTGAGTTTATTCAATTCCACCCAACAGTTTTATGGCGAGATTTAGCTAATCGTGGACAACAACCATTAATTAGTGAAGCAGTACGCGGTGAGGGTGCAATCTTGTTAAATCATAAGGATGAGCAGTTTATGGTTGGCCAACATCCGCAGGCAGATTTAGCACCTCGAGATGTGGTGGCAAAGGAGATCTTCAATCAGATGCGCATCAGCGGACAACCACATGTTTGGTTGGATGCCCGAAAGATAAATGATTTTGCTAAACGATTCCCAACAATTTATGCATCTTGTGTGGCAAATGGAATTGATCCAACAGTAGAAAAGATTCCAGTTGCTCCGGCATCTCATTACGCATCTGGTGGTGTTCGAGTAGATTTAAATGGTCAATCATCAATTGCTGGCCTCTACATTTGTGGTGAATCAGCTTGCACCGGCGCGCATGGTGCTAATCGGCTAGCCTCAAACTCATTACTAGAAGGTTTGGTCTTTGGTGCCAGAATTGCAGATTCACTAGCTAAAGATCTACCTGCGCAAGAGCAACCAATTGAGGATAGTAAAACAACCCTATTAGATCCGAAGATAGTAATTCCGCTGCAAATTGCGATGAGCGAAGGTGCTGGTGTGATGCGCTCTGAATCATCATTGCGAAAGACCATGCAAACTTTGCAGGAGTTATCTAAATTAACTAGTAACCAACCTCGAATTGAGGCGTGGGAGGCATCAAATCTACATTTACTAGCAACTGCGATTGTTAGATCTGCATTAGAACGCACTGAAACTAGAGGCTCACATTGGCGAAGTGATTTCCCAGATCTTTCCGACAAATGGCAGGTCAGAGTCATTGAGATGTTTGATGCAGATGGTAATTGGCATAAGAGAGTGGAGCAGATCAAATGAACTCGTTAAGAGATAACATCAAAACACTTGGTCTTTCACCAAACCATATCTTTCAACAGGTTAAGGATGCAGTTGCCGAGGATTTAATGGGTGGTGAAGATATAACCTCAGTTGCCACCATCACTGAATCTCAAGTTTCAACCGCAGATTTTATTGCTCGTAAAGCTGGTGTTGTCTCTGGCTTACATGTTGCAGCAGCGGTTCTCGAGTACTGCGGCATTAATCATTACGAGGTTTTAGTTGATGAGGGTGCAAAGGTTGAAGCGGGAAAGGTATTAATTACTGCGCAGGGAAACACTAGAAAGTTACTGCTAGCAGAGCGCACAGCACTTAATTACCTAACTCATTTAAGTGGTATTTCAACTGCTACCAGTAAATGGGTAGCAGCAGTTGCTGGCACAAGGTGTGTAATCAGAGATTCTCGCAAGACCACACCTGGGCTTCGCTCTCTTGAAAAATTTGCAGTGCGAATGGGTGGCGGAACAAACCATCGCATATCTTTATCAGCAGAGGGATTGATTAAAGATAATCACATTGTTGCTAGCGGTGGCATTGCAGCAGCATTTAAAGCGCTGAAAGATAAGTTTCCAGGTAAACCAATTGAGGTTGAGGTTGACTCACTTGAACAATTAAGCCAGGCGGTAGCAGCTGGTGCACAATTAATTTTGCTAGACAACATGAGCCCAGATATGTGTAAAGCAGCGGTTGCTCAAGTTGGCGGCAAAGCTAAGTTAGAGGCCTCTGGCGGCATTACCTTAGAAAATGCTAAAGC
>CAZVNE010000003.1:7316-13214 GCA_964628535.1 uncultured Candidatus Nanopelagicus sp.
TTAGCGGTCTGTTCAACAGTGCCCGCGGTTCTGCGTGAGATTAGAACCTTAATTTCTCGCCACTTCACTGATATCCGCACAACAATTATTGAACCTGGCACGAAGACTGGTGTGCCATTGTTAGTTGATAATCCAAAGGAGATTGGTGCAGATCGAATTGTTAACACCCTAGCTGCAACAACCTTGTATGGCGAGGATGGCCCAGCGATTGTCGTTGATTTTGGTACCTCTACCAATCTTGATGTTGTTTCACCAAAGGGAGAGTTTCTTGGCGGTGCACTTGCTCCCGGAATTGAAATATCTGTTGAAGCATTAGCGGCTCGTGCTGCACAGCTTCGTAAGGTTGAGCTAGTAAAACCTAAAAATGTAATTGGAAAAAATACGGTCGAGGCGCTGCAATCAGGAACAATCTATGGTTTTGCCGGACAGGTAGATGGTTTAGTAAATCGAATCATCGATGAACTTGAAGAGCAGTATCCAGATGCTGGTGAAGTTTCAGTAATCGCAACAGGTGGCTTAGCGCCATTAGTACTTGGAATTAGCGAGAGTATTGAGTTTCATGAACCAGATCTGACTTTAATTGGCCTTCGCTTAGTACATGAGCGCAACGGCTAACGATAGGATTTAACTCATTATGGCTGATGAGGATGATCTACCCGAACAACTGCGGATTCGTCGGGAAAAGCGCGAGGCGATATTAAGTCGAGGCGCCCAGGCTTATCCAGTATCGGTTGCTCGCACCTCCTCATTAAAAGATGTTCGCGATACCTATAAAGATTTAGCAATTGATGTTGCAACTGGAAAGATTGAATCGGTAACAGGCCGAGTAATTTTTAAGCGTGATACCGGCAAATTATGTTTTGCCAATTTGCGCGAGGGTGATGGTACTGAGTTACAAGCGATGTTCTCACTAGATAAAATTGGCGAGGCACAACTTGAGATCTGGAAATCAGAGATCGATCTTGGTGATTTAGTTTCCGTAACTGGTGAGGTAATTACCTCAAAGCGTGGTGAATTATCAATCTTGGCTAACTCCTTTGAATTAGCAGCTAAAGCGTTGCGACCACTTCCGGTAGATCACAAACCTTTATCGGAGGAGACTCGCGTCCGCATGCGATATGTGGATTTAATTGTTCGGCCAGAGGCTCGCTTTAATGCACGGATGCGCCCGACTGTGATGCGCTCACTTCGCGAAACATTTAACAGTCGCCAATTTATTGAGGTAGAAACTCCAATGTTGCAGGTTATGCATGGTGGTGCTGCAGCGCGGCCATTTAAAACTTTTAGCAATGCTTATGACATGGATCTATTTTTACGAATCGCACCTGAATTATTTTTAAAGAGATGTGTTGTTGGTGGTCTTGAAAAGGTATTTGAGATCAATCGTAATTTCCGCAACGAGGGCGCTGATTCCAGCCACTCACCTGAGTTTGCCATGATTGAAACATATGAGGCTTATGGTGATTGGAACACCATGGCAGATTTAACTCGCACCCTTATTCAAGATTCTGCCAAAGCGGTATTTGGTTCACACGTCGTAAAACACCATGATGGTCGTGAATTAGATCTTGGTGGCAAGTGGTCAGAGATCTCCTTATTTGATGCGATCTCAGATGGTGTTGGCGAACAGGTGACACCGCAAAGCACACTGGAAGATTTAAAGAAGATTGCTACAAAGCTAGGCATGAAGATTGATCCCAAATGGATTACTGGAAAATTAGCAGAAGAGATCTTTGAACATGTTGCAGTAGATAAATTAAGCGGTCCAATCTTTGTTAAGGGTTACCCAATTGATACATCACCACTTGTTCGTGCTCATCGCGATATTGCTGGCATCGCTGAGAAATGGGATTTATATGTTGAGGGCTTTGAATTAGCAACTGGCTACTCTGAATTGGTTGATCCAGTAATTCAACGTGAGCGGTTAGTCGAACAAGCAAAGTTGGGTGCTAAAGGTGATTTAGAGGCGATGGGATTAGATGAGGATTTCTTACGTGCAATGGAACATGGCATGCCACCAATGGGTGGAATGGGAATGGGTGTTGATCGATTGTTAATGGCACTTACCGGATTGGGAATTAGAGAGACAATTTTATTTCCACTTGTTAAGCCAACTGCCGGAGATGAGTAATGGCGTTAGTTGTCAGAGCTGCTAAAACTGGTGATGTAAAGAAGATTCGCAAGATTGTTGATGGTTACACCGATGAGCGTCGCCTACTTTTCAAAGCGACTGTTACCTTATTTGAAGCGGTACAAGAGTTTGTGGTTGCTGAATTAGATGGTGAGATTGTTGGCTGTGGCGCTCTTCATGTGCTCTGGGAGGATCTAGCTGAGGTACGAACTGTTGCAGTGCTGGAAGAAATGCATGGCAAGGGAATTGGCCATCAAATAATGGTTAAGATTTTGGAGAATGCAAAGGAGATCGGAGTTAAAAAGGTTTTTTGTTTAACCTTTGAAACTAAGTTTTTTGGCGCACATGGTTTCTATGAGATTGAGGGCACACCTGTTACTCCCGAGGTTTATCAGGAGATGATTCGCTCCTACGATGCCGGTGTCGCAGAGTTCCTAGATTTAGAATCAGCTAAGCCCAACACCTTGGGCAATACCCGCATGCTCAAGATTCTCTAAGTAATTAGGGCATAAATCCCCGACATTTGGGGTTATAGGGTGTGTAACCGCTCTATATCTAGATCCGTTTACACGCGAAAAACCGATGTGCGTTAAGTCGTACTGAAGTTATAGGCTAAGTACATAAGTTCCCATAGGGAAAGGCAGATTCGATGTTTGAACGGTTTACCGATCGTGCTCGACGTGTTGTTGTGCTTGCACAAGAGGAAGCACGCATGCTCAATCACAATTACATCGGAACTGAACACATTCTGCTTGGTTTAATTCATGAGGGCGAGGGTGTTGCCGCAAAGGGTCTTGAATCCCTTGGTATCTCACTTGAAGCAGTTCGCGCACAGGTTGAAGAGATTATTGGTCAAGGACAACAAGCACCATCTGGACATATTCCATTTACACCACGTGCTAAAAAAGTTCTCGAGCTCTCACTACGTGAAGCGTTGCAATTAGGCCACAACTACATCGGCACTGAACATATTCTTTTAGGTTTAATTCGCGAAGGTGAAGGAGTTGCTGCACAGGTTCTAGTAAAGCTTGGTGCAGATCTATCTCGTGTTCGCCAACAAGTAATTCAATTACTTTCAGGCTATCAAGGCAAAGAGGCGGTTGCAGCTGGTGGACCAGCTGAAGGACAAGCTTCTACCTCTTTAATTTTGGATCAATTTGGTCGCAATCTAACTCAAGCAGCACGCGAGGGAAGATTAGATCCAGTAATTGGCCGCGAGAAAGAGATCGAGCGCGTTATGCAGGTGCTCTCTCGTCGTACAAAAAATAATCCAGTATTAATTGGCGAGCCAGGTGTTGGAAAGACAGCGGTTGTTGAAGGTTTAGCACAAGCGATTGTGAAGGGTGATGTTCCTGAAACATTAAAGGATAAACAACTTTACTCACTTGATCTTGGCGCACTAGTTGCTGGCTCTCGTTACCGTGGTGATTTTGAGGAGCGGTTAAAGAAGGTATTAAAAGAGATCCGCACACGTGGCGATATTGTTTTGTTTATCGATGAGATTCACACCTTGGTTGGTGCGGGCGCTGCTGAAGGTGCAATTGATGCCGCCTCAATCTTAAAGCCGATGTTAGCTCGCGGTGAGTTACAGACAATTGGTGCAACCACACTTGATGAGTACCGCAAGCATCTAGAAAAAGATGCAGCACTCGAGCGTCGCTTTCAACCAATTCAGGTTGCTGCGCCAACTGTTGCGCACACCATCGAGATTCTTAAGGGATTGCGTGATCGCTACGAGACCCACCACAAAGTTTCCATCTCTGATGGCGCATTAGTTTCTGCTGCAACCCTGGCAGATCGTTATGTTTCAGATCGCCAATTGCCAGATAAGGCGATTGATTTAATTGATGAGGCCGGCTCTCGCCTGCGCATCCGTCGCATGACTGTGCCACCTGAAATTCGCGAGTATGACGAGAAGATTGCTGATGCTCGTAAAGAGAAAGAGTCTGCAATCGATGGACAGGATTTTGAGAAGGCTGCTTCACTTCGTGACAAAGAGAAATCTTTAATCACTGAAAAATCTGAAAAAGAGAAGAGCTGGAAGGCTGGCGATCTAGATGTTGTCGCCGAGGTTGATGAAGAGTTAATTGCCGAAGTTCTCTCAATCGCAACTGGTATTCCAGTATTTAAATTAACTGAGGCCGAGACCGCTCGTTTACTTCGCATGGAGGAAGAGCTTCATAAACGTGTGATCGGACAAGATCAAGCGATCAAAGCTTTATCACAAGCAATTCGTCGTACACGTGCTGGCTTAAAAGATCCAAAGCGTCCGGGCGGATCATTTATCTTTGCAGGACCTTCCGGTGTTGGAAAGACCGAGCTATCTCGCACCCTTGCACAATTCCTATTTGGTGATGCAGATGCATTAATTCAATTAGATATGTCTGAGTACTCCGAGAAGCACACCGCCTCTCGTTTATTTGGTGCACCTCCTGGTTATGTTGGTTATGACGAGGGTGGTCAATTAACTGAGAAGGTGCGTCGTCGTCCATTCTCTGTTGTTCTATTTGATGAGGTTGAAAAAGCTCACCCAGATATCTTTAACTCACTATTACAGGTACTTGAAGATGGTCGCTTAACCGACTCACAAGGTCGAGTTGTAGATTTCAAAAACACCATCATCATCATGACTACCAACCTTGGTACTCGAGATATCTCTAAATCACTCTCACTTGGCTTTGCCAATGTCGAGGATGCAATGGGTAATTACGAGCGCATGAAGGCAAAGGTTGGCGATGAGCTAAAGACCCACTTCCGCCCTGAGTTCTTAAACCGTATTGATGACATCGTTGTCTTCCATCAATTAACTGAAAATGAGATTATTCAAATTGTTGATTTGATGATCGCTAACTTAGATGAGCGTCTACGTGCTAAAGATATGGGAATCGAATTAACTCCTGCTGCAAAGATACTTCTTGCAAAGCGTGGTTACGATCCAGTTCTTGGTGCACGCCCACTTCGCCGAACCATTCAACGCGAGCTAGAGGATGCGCTATCTGAGAAGATGTTATTTGGTGAGTTAAAGGCGGGCGAGATTGTTTTGGTAGATGTCTCAGATGACACTGCTGATGCCACCTTTACCTTCAAGGGTGCTGTTAAAGCTGCCTTGCCTGATACACCTGGTGATTTAGCAGAGGCTACTAATTAATTTTTAATTTAGTAATTGCTTGTTCTAACCGAGCTGCTTCTAATATCTCCATCCCGGCAATCTTTAATTCACTTCCCATTGGCACAATTGCGCGTTTAAATCCAAGACGAGCAGCCTCCTGAACTCGTTGCGTAACACCAGTTACCTTACGAATTTCACCAGCTAACCCAACCTCACCAATTGCAACTAGGTCGGCGGGTAATGCCAAACCTTTTGCAGCTGATGCCACAGATAAGGCAACTGCAAGATCTGCTGATGGTTCAGTGATTTTCATTCCGCCAACAGTTGCGACATATACATCGCGGCCAGAGATCTTTATGCCAGCGCGAAGTTCGAGGACCGCGAGTGTCATTGAGGTACGGGCATTATCTAAACCGCTGGTTACACGACGGGCATTTCCCCAATCGCGACCATCGGCGTTACCGGCGCTTACAAGTGATTGCACCTCTGCAAGTAATGCACGCCGTCCTTCAAGTGCAACAGTTACACATGTACCCGGGACTGGATCGGTGTGACGAGAGGTAAATAAACCAGTTGGATCGGGAAGTCCAACAATTCCGGAGTCATTTAAATCAAAACAACCAACCTCATCAGAGGCACCAAAGCGATTTTTAATTGC
>CAZVNE010000003.1:13314-16908 GCA_964628535.1 uncultured Candidatus Nanopelagicus sp.
CCATAAATTTTTATCAATTGCATTTAACCGCTCTGCCCGCAAGCGAACTTGAGAGGCGGACTCTTCGCCAGAGATATAAAGTGAGAGCATTCCTTGTTTAGCGGTCTCGGCGGCAACAGTTAAAAGTAAGGTGGATTTACCAACACCTGGTTCACCAGCTAGCAAAATTGCCGCCCCTGGTACTAAACCGCCACCGAGTACCCGATCTAATTCGCTGACACCACTTGTGCGCGCCTTTGCACTTGCTAAATCAACATCTCCAATTGGTTTTGCAGCTGTTGTTACATGTCCAGCAACTAATGAAAGTTTTTTAGGTGCGGCCATCTCTTCAACAGTGCCCCATGCTTGGCACTCACCACAACGACCAACCCATTTTGTTGCAATCCAACCACACTCGACACAACGGAATGGATCTTTTGCAGGTGCTTTAGCCATGAGGGAAATCTAATGCTTGTGGCTGACTATCGCTGTTTTTGAACAGCCTTACTGGCTGGGTGGATAACAAATAATGGTAATTCCCGCTTTTTTTGTTGTTTTGCGGTTAATGCAATGGCCTGCATACGTGCATCGCAGTGCTTAGCAAGTTCGGCGTAACCCTCATTGCCCATCATCGCAATCAATTCATTTTTGCTAGATACATAAACTGGATCTCGACCAGTGTGTGCTTCGGTGTTACTTGTGCAGTACCAATTGAAATCATTTCCGCCTTCGCCCCATGCCAGACGTTCATACTCACCAATCACAGTCACTGAAACTTCGAGATCACCCATCTCGCGCTTTTCAAAGGTGCGACGAAGTGGAAGTTGCCAACAAACATCAGGTTTTGTTTCTACAAAGTGAACACCCTCTTTAAGTGCTAGGCCATGGAGTGCGCAACCGGGACCTGCTGCAAAATCTTTACGATTTAAAAAGATACAAGAATCCTTTACCTTTCTGGTTTTGCGATCCTTATCTAAACCAATCTCAGAAATTCTTAACTTGCCACCTTTTTTAGTTGGTCGAGCCTCATCATAAAATTGCCACATATCTTTGGTTAATCGCTTAGCTGCCTTAAGAGTTCGTGCTTCATCATTTTCATCGGAGTAATAAGCACCGTCGGAGCAACAGCCAGCATCGGGCTTTCCCTCATCAATTCCACAGCAGCCATTTCCATAAATACATTGCCAGTATGAGGTCAGCCAAGTTAGGTCACATTTATAGATATTTTCTGCATCAGCTGGATCTTCAAACTCCAACCAATCACGGGCAAAGCCCGGGGCTACTTCATTTTTTGATAATTTAGATTTAATTTCCTTGGTAGCCATAGCCCGTAAGGATAAGCCCTCAGGATGGTTTAAGAGTAATTGGGTAGGCTAGGTAAATGGGTATAGATGCAGCCAATAATAAATTTGATGGATGTATCGGCTTTATTGGCGCAGGCGTTATGGGTACAGCCTTAATTAAAAGCTTCATTAGCATTGGTATTAGTAGCAAACAGATCTGTATCTCGGAAAAAATAAGAGAAAAATCTAAGCAGTTAAGTAGCAGCTTAGGTGTTAATGAGAAGAGCATTGCCGAGATTGCTAATGAGTGTGATTTGATCTTTCTAGCGGTAAAGCCACAAGATCTGGCAGATTCACTAATTGAGCTATCAAAAACATTGCCAGCAAAAACACTTTTAATCTCGATTGCCGCAGGCAAAACCACCTCATTTATTGAGCAACAAATTGGAAGTGATAATCCAGTAATTCGAGTAATGCCAAATACACCTGCACAGGTAGGTAAGGGAGTATCGGCGATCTCAGCTGGCAAATTTGCTACTGCAGCTGATTTAGCTATTGCAACCCAACTGCTCTCTGCCAGTGGTTTAGTAGTTGAAATTGCAGAGTCCCAACAGGATGCGGTTACAGCGCTAAGTGGATCAGGCCCGGCCTACTTCTTTAAATTTGTGGAGGAGATGATTAAAAGTGGTGTTGCACTTGGTTTGTCTGAAGAAATTGCAACAAAGCTAGCGGTTGGAACAATTGCTGGATCAGCTGCGATGTTGCAAGAGAGTGGATTAGATGCAGCTACCTTGCGCGAAAATGTAACTAGCCCAAATGGAACAACCGCTGCTGCATTGAATGAGTTTGAAAAAGCAGATCTTGCAAAAATTGTTAACAATGCAATGATGGCAGCGAATAAAAGAGCGCAGGAGTTAGCTTGAAGTTAAAGTCGCTAACAATTTTCTCCCTGATTTTCGCGATGAGTTTTGCAGCAATATCGCCGGTAAATGCTGCGACCATGATCCCAATAAAGCCAATTGTTGAAATCCCTTACACTGGCAATGAACAGGTCAGTGATTTATTACTTACAACAAACTCAATCGCATTAATTGGTACTACCGAGGCGGCAACATCTAATCCAATTCCAGGAAATCTAGGTGGCGCAAGTGATGGATTTATCTCAATTTATACAAAGAGTGGAAGTTTAGTATCTAGCACCAGATTGGGCGGTGCGGCCAATGAGATTGCCACTGCGGCCGCACTTGATGCTGATGGCAATATTTGGATTGTTGGTGCATCAACTGTTGTAAGTGCGACTACGCCAGCACCAACACCTACTAAATTACTTAATCCAGACAATGTCCCGTTGACTCCAAGTGTTCCAATTAGCTCTGCGTTAACAAAGTTAAATCTGTGGCAAATCAGCAGCGTTGGTCAATTGATCAATTCATATGAAACCCAGACTGCAGCTGTGATCTCACCACAGGATCTAGTGATGACAAAAACTGGCTTAGTAATCTTTGGTGATATTTATGAGGGTGCAAATGTCAGAGGTTTTTATACATCTTTTAACAAAGCAACCCTCTTCACACCAATTATTCGATATGGAAACAAATCAACTCAACTTACTGAGGCAATACCAAACTCTGATGGCAGCTTTACAGTGGTTGGAAGAAGTAATGATCTACTTTTAAGATCCAGGACAGTAACTAAAAGCGATGCGATAACTTTAAAAATTTCTGCTACAGGTTCATTACAAGTGGTAGCACGTGCGGTGTTAAGAAATACATCACGAGGCTGGAGTTCAATTGGTGCAGGATTACTGCAAGGTGGAATTGTCAGATACTCAAATAAGATTGAGGCTGCCGTAACTAAATTTTCAGCATTAAATAAACCAAGTTGGAATACGAGGTATCTTTCTAGATCAACTGCTTTGGTAGCAACTGGTACAAACTCTTGGGTGACATTTGTTTCAGCTGGTGCTATTCCTGGTCTGCGTACCTGGAAACCTAAAGCTGCAGCTCCAGTTTTATTGCAATTGGGTAAGAGGGGCGAACTTATTTCAGCCGCATCATTTACTGGTACCCCAGTAGCAATCGCTAGAAATAATGAAATGGGAACGGTGGTAATCACCGATTCGGGCACAAGTTTTGGATTACTTCAGGTTAACTAGTAATCTTTGACAATTGTTAGCAAAACTAAAGGAGCAAAATGGGTTCAGTAATTAAGAAGCGCCGTAAACGTATGGCGAAGAAAAAGCATAAAAAACTTCTTAAGAAAACCAGAATTCAACGTCGTAACGCGAAGTAATTAGCTTTACCTAAGGTCCAATTAAGGTCCAATTAAGGTC
>CAZVNE010000003.1:17008-60117 GCA_964628535.1 uncultured Candidatus Nanopelagicus sp.
TAAGGTCCAATTAAGGTCCAATTAAGGTCTAAATAAAGTTAACTTTCCAGATACGCCGGCAAGTGCGTATCTGATCTTATTCAACGTGATCCAAGAGCTAGCGGCATCTCTAGCTAATTGATTTCTCGAAATCAATGAGATTGATTTATTGGTTCGGTTTACTTCACATAATCTAAGTTCGCAGCCAATTAAAATTGATCTGTCATCAATGGCCATTGATGAGTTTGGAATACCAAAATTGCCTGATGTAAATGTGGTGCTAGAGCTTGCAGTGACAACCTTGCTTCTAAGTTGATTTGGGTTTGGGTAGGTAAGGCCACTTCCGGTGTACCAAGCTGCAACAACTCCACGAACGCTATTGAAGATACTTACATCATAACCAGCGACAGAGACACCATCACCAGGTGTATCAAGGGTTTGAAAGATCCAATCCTCAACTAAACCACTACTTCTGCTGGCATATCTAACCTCTCCTCGGGTTACATTTTTGTCCAGATCAAAACCATTTACACTGTCGTAAATTAAGTGAATTCGATTGCCAACAGTTATAGATTTCATGTGAAAGCCAACATCACCAGTTGTTCTGCCCTCTGTGTCCTTATCGCCATCAACAATTTCATAACGCCAGGCAGATCCACTCTTTACCGCACCTAAAACAATTCCTTGACTCTCATCACGGTAGAAAACCTGCACTCCAGCGGCATTTACTGCACAAGCATTTGATACAGAGACATCAGATGCGGTTCTAACTCGATCTGTCTCTTTGTAATCCTGAATTTTTGGACCGTCACCATCGACAACTTCATAGCGCCAGTTTTTACCGTTAAATACTGCATAGCGAAGATCTAAATTCTTAAGATCGGTATAGAACAGATGTAAATAATTTACTCTGGCAGCTGTAGAGGTGCACATTGAGATGTAACCACTCACATCATTAAGGGTTCTGCCATTTGTTGTTGAGTTTCCATCAACAGTTGTAATTCGCCATTTACCAGCGGTTTGGGTTGCCAGCTTTAAATCGCCTCTCTTGCTATCGGTATAAGCGATTACTGGTTTTCCGCCATAAGTTGCTGTTGCTAGATGCTTTGCATCAGCAGTTGGGTCAATAATGGTGGCTCTCCATGCAGCTTGTGGGGTTACCACATTGGTGTTTACCGCAGTAGAGCTGCCCAATGAGTTTCGAGCGGTAATTGCAAATGTGTATTTAGTACCATTTCTTAAATTACGAATTATTACTGGACTTTCAGTCACAGTTATTGAATCACCAGTGCTTATATTTTTAATCTCATAATCGGTAATTTGCGCAGCCCGAGCATTGATCGGTGGCGAAAATTGAATTATTGCTGCTTGATCAGAGACTAATGCTTTTTGATTTTGTACTACCTGCGGAAGTGCAAAGGAAACACCTGCAGGCGGTTTTGATCGCATATCCTCAAACATTGCGAGCAGTAATGGACCGGGTAAATGAAAGACCTCACCAGATTCTAAATTTGGTGTCATAACAGCATCTTGTGGTGAATCTTTAAAGGTAACTTCATCAATATGACTAACTGATGAACCAGGTTCATAAACTGCGGGTGTATAAAGTTTTGGTTTTACATTGTTATTGGCTTTAATTGCATTTTCACCAGACCAGAAAAGTGGGCTAGTTAAAGCTCTACCAGTCTCTAGTGATGGCGATGGCATATCTGCTAATCGACGACCATCAGGTAATTGGGCAAAGGCATCAAATGGAGTTGGTTGGTCTACTCGCGCTGCGCCGCTAAAGGTGTCGTAATAACTCCCGCTGATAAATCCCAAACCATGTGCCATCTCATGCAGAATTACAGATTGCAGATCATAAAGATTACTTGGGCAGTTGCCATCTGTACCCAAGTACCAAGGAGCGGTAGATGTAATTGTTATCTCCATCTCGGGTTTACTTCTATCTAGATCACGGCCAGCGATTGAGTTTGCTAATGCAGATGGGTAATACAGGGTGCGATCAGGTGCTTCTGGAAAGACAAAATTACTTACTGAACTCGCTGCCGCTAATACACCGTAATTAGATGAACGCGCCCAGGTTATATTTACTCTGACATCAACCTTTGATGAGAAGTTCTCTGACCAAGTATCTACTGCCGCTTGAATTGCTGGCTTAGCACTTTCAGGAACGGTGTTGAAATCAACAATAAAATTTGATTTCTTTTCTAGATTTGCCGAAGGAGTTCTTGGTTGCTGTTTTACGTGCTTTGAATTTGTACCAGCGTAGATTGAAACCCAAGGCGCCGGAACTGAGATAACTGTTACGGCAGAGGCTGCCGGTGCTGGGATTACAAGCAGGGATAGAAATAAGCCGATCGTTAGCAGTATCGACTTTCTTCGCATAGCGGCAAGGTTAACAGTCTGAGATGATTCGACAATGGAAGAAGAGAATTTATCAGGAAGAATTCAGGAAAATTATCTTCGCGCTCGTCGCGAGCAACCAAGTGCATCAATTGTAAATACCAAGGCACCGGAACCAACACTTGATGAGGCCCGAGCTGATCTAGCAAAAGCGGTGGGAAAAATCGCAGATCAATTTTTGGCGAAAAGGTATGGTCCTTTAATTGGCACCATTGCAGAGACAACAACAATTGCAACATTGCAACAATTTGAGAGTAATTTGACCCGCGCTAAGGGCGATATTACTTTGGTAGTTCAAGAGTTCAGTGATCGAATATTTTCAACAGGTAAATTACGTCGCGAATGAAAACGGTAACAATTTACTCTCGAACCGGTTGTCATCTATGCGAGAGCGCAATTGAGCAGATTGAATCGGTAAAAACCAATTTAAATTTTAAGTTAGAGATAAAGTTAATTGATAATGACCCGCAGCTAGAGAAAATGTATGGCGAGCAGGTACCGGTAATTTTGATTGATCAGCAACCACATGATTATTGGCGGGTAGATCTAAGTAGATTTACTGCAGCAATTAAAGCTTAATTTTTATTTAGCACCTCATCAGCATCGATGATGCGGTAGGCATAACCTTGTTCGGCAAGAAAGCGTTGTCGGTTTTGGGCAAAATCTTGATCAATGGTGTCGCGTGCAACTAATGAGTAAAAGCGGGCACCGCGGCCATCTGCCTTAGGACGAAGGATTCGACCCAAACGTTGTGCCTCCTCTTGACGTGAACCAAATGTTCCAGAAACTTGAATGGCGATAGATGCTTCAGGTAGATCAATTGAGAAGTTAGCAACCTTTGATACAACTAAACATTTAATCTCACCGCTTCTAAATTTTGCAAACAATATCTCTCGTTCCTTGATCGGAGTGGCACCCTTAATAACTGGCACACCTAAAGCCTCACTTAACTCATCTAACTGCTCGAGATACTGTCCAATTACCAATACTTGATCATCTGCATGTTGTTTTGCAAGTGCGATTGCAACAGCTTTTTTTGTTTGCGTGGTGGCACAAAATTTGTATCGATCCTCCTGTTCAGCGGTTGCATAATTTAATCGTTCCGCATCGGTCAGAGTTACGCGAACCTCAACACAATCAGCTGGTGCAATGTATCCCTGCGCCTCAATCTCTTTCCATGGAACATCAAATCGCTTTGGTCCAATTAAGGAGAAGACCTCTCCCTCCATGCCATCTTCACGTACTAATGTGGCGGTTAATCCAAGCCGGCGACGTGATTGAATATCTGCAGTAAATCTAAAGATTGGTGCCGGTAACAAGTGCACCTCATCATAAATAATTAAGCCCCAATCAATCGCATCAAATAGATCAAGGTGGGCATATAAACCCTGCTTTTTTGTTGTCATAACTTGATAGGTCGCGATTGTTACGGGCCGAATCTCTTTCTTAGCGCCGCTGTACTCGCCAATATCATCCTCATTTAAATCAGTTCTGCGCAGCAGCTCTTCTCGCCATTGTCTGGCAGCAACTGTGTTGGTTACTAAAATCAAAGTGGTCGCCTTTGCATGTGCCATGGCCGCTGCGCCAACAATTGTTTTTCCAGCACCACATGGAAGTACAACTACACCTGAGCCACCATGCCAAAAACCTTCAGCAGCTAACTCTTGGTACTTACGAATCTGCCAACCATCTTGGCGCAGTGCAATCTCATGGTGCTCACCATCAACATAACCAGCAAAATCCTCAGCTGGCCAACCTAACTTCAACAATGCCTGCTTTAAAAAACCACGTTGTCCAGGATGTACAACAATTGTTTCAGCATCTAATTGCAAGCCCAGCATCGGCGCGACCTTCTTGCCACGTGTTACCTCTTTTAAAACAGCTGGATCATTGGAAACCAAAATCAAGCCATGAACAGGGTGTGCTTCTAGTCGTAATCGACCGTAGCGCGACATTGTCTCGGCAATATCAACTAATAATGAGTGTGGAACAGCGAAGCGAGAGTACTTAAGTAATACATCAATAACTTGTTCAGCATCATGACCAGCTGCGCGTGCATTCCATAACCCCAGTGGCGTCAGCCGGTAGGTATGAATATGTTCTGGTGACTTTTCTAATTCAGCGAAGGCAGCAATTGCTCTGCGGCACTCATCTGAAAGAATATGGTCAATATCTAATAAAAGTGTCTTATCACTTTGAACAATTAATGGGCCATCACTCATTTTAGAAGCTCGGTAATAAAGGCAGAGACCAGTTTGATTCTTGGTTCGATTGTAGAAATTATTATTGATTCAGTTGGCGCATGTGCACCAACACCAACTGCGCCAAGTCCATCTAATACCTTGGCACCAACAGCAGCCGCAAAGTTTCCATCGCTAGCGCCACCAACACTGGCGTGACCAATCTCTGGCATACCTAATTGTTTGGCTACAACCTCTAATTTTTCATATAACTCTTTGGTACTGGCAATCTCAAGTGGTGAACGCCTAATGCCACCAGTTACATCAACCTTTGCAACCGTGCTACTTAACGCCTTAATTGCAGTATCAACACGTTGCAGTTCAGCCATCGTAAATGATCTGATATCAATATCTAATTTTGCTTCTGCTGGCACAGTGTTTGTAGTAGTACCGGCTTGCATAACAGTTGGGACAACAGTTGTGCCAAGAGTTGGATTTGCTAGTTCGGTAACTTGTAATACCAATTTTGATAGTTCAGTAGTTGCGTTAATACCTTTTTCAGGTTCGAGGCCAGCGTGCGCTGCCTTACCGGTAACAGCTATTTGGTACATAGCGGTGCCCTTACGACCAGTTTTAACCATGCCATCAATCGCTGATTCAAAGACCAAAACAGCATCTGCACCCTTTGCTAGCTGTTCAACTAACTCTTTTGAAGTATCACTTCCAGTTTCCTCATCTGTTGTTGCAATTAAGGCAACCTTACTTTGCGCATCCTCAATACCTTTTAATGCATACATCGCTTGAATAAATCCAGCCTTCATATCGAGGATGCCAGGACCTTTAGCGCTATCGCCATCGATCTGCCAGGTTGGTGTAAATGAGTTATGTGGCCAAACCGTATCTAAATGACAAAGTAAAACTATCTTTGGCTTTTCAGCGCCCCACCAAAATACGGGCCGGCCATTTTTAGTTACCAATTTGGCAGGTACTTCTAAAACTTGTGCAGATATTTCAACTGCAAGCTCGACAACCTTTACACACGCAGCTAAATCTTCAGTTGGCGATTGGCACTCAACTAAGCGCTGGATATCCTTTAGTGCAGTTGCGCTCATGGGTTAATTCTGCCTTATTTTCATAATTGGCGCTTACTCTGCCGGAGCTGGTGCTACGCCGTTGATACGTGGAATACTAAATTGGGTTAACTCACCAGTTACATGATCTCGAGCGGTTAAAGTGCCAAGTGAAATTGAGATTGGTGCAATTATCCGGTTTGTAACCCCACCATTTGTATCTGCATAAGAGATCATTAAAGAACTTTGCTCTTCAATGTATTGATTAATCAAAGCTAAAGTTTCATTAGCGGTTGTGCCCGGCACGATTGGTGTTATTTTTTTTGATCTATCTCCAGTTTTAACTGTTTTAACAGCAGATAAAACAATTGAATCCTTAGGAGTAGTGAAATCACTAATAATTCTTGGTGGCTTAGGTCTTGATTTGGCTCTACGTAGATTTGGCTGTGAAAGCAGAACACCGCCTGCATTCTCCGCCGCTGGCAGGTAACCAAACTCTCGCAGCTCACCGATAACCTCTGTTAATTCAAACTCAGAGATTAAAACTGTTGGCGCGATTTTTCTAAATCTTAAATGCTCACATTTTTTATCATGCAAAATTTGAGAGACGATAGATTCATCCTCGCATCGGATGTAAGAGTGGGCTTGTCCAATTCGCAATCGACCATGACGTTTTGCGATATCTGCAATTAGATAATCAAGTGGTTGTGGCATTGGTGTCTTTGAAATCTTGGTTAAAAATGTTTTTATCTGATCACCAGTCTTACCATGATCTAAGCCACGTCTAATTGATGCTTCACTAAAGCGATAAACAGTGGCACCACCACGACTTTCAATATCGGCCAGGGTTCCCATCTCCGCAGCTAACTCAGCGGTTAATGGACCTGGGGCAACAGCACTGTTATCCGCCTGAATCAAAATGTGATCAACCGGTTTTGGAAGTGCACTTTCAATCTCTAGCACCTCTTGATTGGTAATTAGATTTTTGCCATAAGTTGAAATTCCACCTTGGCCAGTAATTCCTAACCACTCCGCTTCACGGATATTCCACTCAATAAAATCATTGTTAGCTCGTTGTGGATTTAGCCATTTAACAATTGATTGTAAGGAGGGAATCTCTGGTGCGATCTCTGGATTTTCTAAAAGAACTTTTAAGGTGCTTTGTTTAACCAATCCAACTCCAGCTCGATCAAGCTCGGGACCTAGCGGTGCAATACTCTTATCTGAGTTTTTACCGATTAAGCCAGCAACTCTTGAACTCTCTAGCCAAAGAACAGTTAAGGAGTACCAACGCTCCTCTGGATCTTTGGTTAACCATAAATCAAAGGCAGATGTTGGCAGGATTTGATCATCTGGATCGATAACTAATAAACCGCCTAGATAGCAAAGCTCTGCGATGAAGCCAGCACAACTCTCATCAACACCAATGTGCTCTGCAATTCTCTTTAAATCTCTAACACCAATACCACCAGTTCGCAGCGCAGTTGGTGGCTCATCGGAGAGGTTATGCAGCAACTCCTCACACCATCGCAAAATAGTTGAGATATTTGCGATCGCTGCTAGATCAATCTGCTTCTGAGAGATTTTTTTACCAGTTAATTTTGGTGGGCTGACGCTTAACTCTTTATGCACTTTGCCACCACGCAACTTAATTCCAAACTCTCGCGGTAGAGCAACGGTGTGTGAATCCATTGGAATTAAAATATTATTTTCTAACAACCAACCAATTGCTGCACCTGGTTTTTTAATATCGGTTATCTGCCCACGCGGAGGACCCCAAGTTAATTTTGCAAGAACCGGTTCTGAGCTTTTTGGTACCGCAGTCAACATACTTAAATCAGCTTTACCTGGAAAGATTGGACCAAGCCCAGCTGGTTCATCACCAATCAATAACTTTAGATTTGTCGGGGCGCGATACTTTTCACCATCTTTGTAAATCAATCCCAACTGCCAAAGATGCTCAAGTGCAAAGGTGGTCTCAGCGCTAGTCACTGCTACTAATTCAGATTTCTTAAATGGATCAGAGATGGCGCAGATCGCCTCAACAATTTGATACTGCCAAAGATTTAAGGAGTCTAAGGCGCGTACCAATGAGGGTGTTGAATTTGCTCTTGCTGCCAGTGCTGAAAAATCATTTGGAACTGGAGTTAATAAATCTGGGCGCAATCTAAATAATGCAGCCAGATCCTCTTCTGAACGAGAACGTAACTCATCAGCAAAAGAGGGGATGATAGTTAACATAACTGGCTTACTTTACTCGGGTTTTAGATGTTCAATTACTGCTTTACTTGCCAGAGCGCTTTCGCGGAGAGAGCAACATTGCGCTGGCGGCGATTCGGCCTGCGATTGGTCCAAAAAATTTCTTGATTTTACGGGCCTTGCGAAAATCATAAACTGGCCAATTATCGCGATACGCCCGGATCTCTAACAAGGTATCGGGATTTATTGCACATGGATTTCCAACACTTTCTAGTAATGGAAAATCATGGTGGGAGTCAGAGTAGGCGAAGGAGTTTTTTAAATCGATATTTCGATCTTTGGCTAACTCTTTAATAGCGGTTGCTTTAGCTTTTCCATGCAATAGTGAGCCAATAATTTTTCCAGTGTACTTTCCATTTTTTATTTCGGCTTTAGTCCCCAGGGCGCCGGTAAATCCCAATCGCTTTGCAATTAAGTTAGCCATATCAAGTGGGGTGGCGGTTACTAACCAAACCTCTTCACCTTGCGCAAGATGGCGTCGTGCTATTTCAACTGTGCCTTGCCAAATTGCAGGTGAGACATACTCCTCATAGATTTCATTTCCGATTACTTCGATCTTTTTAACATCATGGCCTTTAATAAATTCACAGGCAGCATTCTGAAATCTTTCAATCTCTGCTTTATTCTCTTTTCCAGTCAGGCGGTACCTTAAATTTGCCAGTACAAAGGCAGAAACATCTCGCTTGGAGAAGAAGCCTCGTTGATACATGCCTCGACCTAAGAAAAAGAGGGTAGATCCTTTTAACAAGGTGTTATCGACATCAAAGAAGGCAACACCTTTTTTAGTGAGCGCCATATCACTACCCTAGCGATAAGAGCTTAATTAACCCGCTTTATACTTGTGCAATGGCACAAACAATTCACTTTGTCAGGCATGGTGAAGTATTTAATCCAGAGAAAATACTTTATGGCCGTCAGCCTGGTTGGCGCTTAAGTGAACGTGGTCAAGAGATGGCGCAGGTAATAGGAGATTGGTCCGCCGCATTATCACTTGGTGCAATTCACTCCTCACCAATGCAAAGAGCAAAAGAGACTGTGGCGCCGATTGTTGCTAAACATAATTTGCCGTTAGCAATAGATGATAATTTGATTGAAGCTGGAAATATTTTTGAGGGTAAGAAATTTGAATTAGGAAATGGTCTACTCAAACATCCACAAATGTGGCGCTACTTATGGAACCCATGGCGACCATCTTGGGGAGAACCTTATGAAGAGTTGATCTCCCGAATGTTGAAGGCTTTATTTTTCGCCAGAGATAATGCCGGGGATAAGGATGCAATTTGCGTCTCGCATCAATTGCCAATTTGGATTTTAAGATCTGCGGTTGAAGGTCGGCGCTTACTGCATGATCCAAGAAAGCGTGAGTGCACATTGGCCTCGGTAACCTCCTTTCATTTAGATAAAGAGGGCATGATTGAATCTGTCTCATACTCCGAGCCGGCCAGACATTTACTTCCGGCAAAAAAATGAGATTTATTTCCTTACTACTCACAACCGTTTTATTAGCTGGTTGCAGTACAGGTGGTATTGCCGCACCAGATGAGATCTCATTTGTTGGTGGAAGTGGTAACTCAACCTTTATTGAAGTTGATGATCGACAAGAAGCACCAGTAATTTCAGGTGAGTTGTTAGATGGCACAAATAAAACATTGGTTAAGAATCAAGTAAAGGTAATAAATGTATGGGCATCATGGTGTGCACCATGTCGAGCAGAAGCACCACTGCTTCAAGAGTTTTCAATTCAATACCCAGAGGTGCAATTTGCCGGAATCTTAACTCGAGATAATCTCTCATCAGCTCGGGTTTTTTATGAGAATTTTGGTCTAACCTATCCAACCTTTATTGATGATGCTTTATTAATTGGTTTTAGAGGCTCCTTAATTCCTAATGCAATACCAACAACTTTGATTATTGATAAGAATAATCTAGTTGCGGTAAGAATTAGCGGTGAGGTTACAGTCGCTGCCTTCCGTGAGTTACTCAATAAAATATTGGCAGAGAAGTAATGCGCGACTTCTTTATTACGCAGGTCTTTCAGGGAAATTTATTGAGCGCCATGTTGGTCTCAATGATTGCTGGCGTTATCTCCTTCTTCTCACCATGCGTAATCCCACTAGTTCCTGGATATCTTTCCTATGCATCAGGCATGAGTGCAACTAAATCACGCAGCCGGGTCTTACTTGGTTCAATTCTCTTTGTCTCCGGCTTTACGATCTTATTTATCTCCTATGGTGTTTTATTTGGTGGGCTTGGTTCACAGATTGCGCAAAACAGTAGGTTCTTAACGATCTTTCTAGGTATCTTCACAATCGGTCTAGGTATTGTCTTTTTATTTACCGAGAGGTTCTACCGATCATTTAAACCAAACTTTAAAACCCGCACCGGGCTGCTAAGTGCACCATTACTTGGATTAGCTTTTGGACTTGGGTGGACGCCATGTATTGGGCCAACACTTGGCGCAGTACAAGTTCTAGCATTTCAGAGTGCGACCGCTCAACGTGGTGCGATTTTATCTGCCGCTTACTGTGTTGGCTTAGGCGCTCCATTTATCCTATTAGGTTGGTTTATGGATAGAGCAGAACCATTTAGAAGATTTATTGCTAAGCGTGGAAATGTAATTACTAAAATTGGTGGCGGTCTATTGATTTTAATTGGTGTGCTGCAGGTTAGTGATGCTTGGGATTATTTAATGAGTTTAATTAGAGGTTTAATCGATGGCTTTATTCCGGTGTTATAAATGAGCACCTACTTAGATAACAAATCATTTTTGCGCTGGGGCTGGCGTCAGTTAACCAGCATGCGTACTGCGTTAATCTTGTTACTGCTGCTGGGTGTGGCCGCAATTCCTGGTTCATTATTTCCGCAACGAACACAAAACCCAATGCAGGTGCGTCAATACTTTATTGATAATCCAGAGCTTGCACCATGGCTAGATCGATTAAAGTTGTTTGAGGTATTTAGCTCCCCTTGGTTTAGCGCAATTTACCTACTGCTGTTTATCTCACTCATCGGTTGTGTTTTACCAAGAAGTATTGATCATGCTAAGAATATCTTTGCGAAACCACCACTTACGCCAAAGTATTTAGATCGGATGGAGCACTTTACTGAGATTAAAAAGGTCGATTTAGATTTAGTTGAGGCATATTTACGGAAAAAACATTATCGAATTAGGCGAGATAGCAACTCAATATCTGCGGAAAAGGGGTACCTGCGCGAGAGTGGAAATCTCTTATTCCACCTATCTTTAGTCCTTATTTTAATTGCAGTTGGTGTGGGTTCACTCTTTGGCATGAGAGGGGATTCAATAATTAATGTTGGTGAGCGATTTGTTAATACCCCAACCTCTTACGATTCAGTTGGATTTGGCAAGTATCAATCAGAGAAAACTTTAAAACCCTTTTCGATAACAGCTACCAAATTTGTGGCAACCTATGATCCAGCTACAAATGCACCAATTGATTACGAGTTAACGGTAAATGTTGCCTACCCATATGGAACTCCAGAGCGAAGTGAGATTATTAAGGTGAACCAACCACTCTCCTTTGGCAGCACAAATGTTTATCTACAAGCTAATGGTTATTCACCAACGGTAATTGTGAGAGACAAGAGTGGCAAGGTTGTCTTTGATGGACCAACTACATTTTTACCGCAGGATGGAAATTTAACCTCGATTGGTTCAATTAAGGTGCCAGATATGTCACCGCAAATAGGTTTTGTCTCCTCATTCTTACCAACAGCTGATCGAGATGAGATTCGCGGTGGGTTCTCTTCATACCCTGAGGTATTAGATCCCAGATTGCTCTTTGCAGTTTGGAAGGGGGATTTAGGTTTAAACACCGGAGTTCCACAATCGGTTTATCGAATTGATACAAGCAAGATGGAGCGAATTGGATTGAAGGCGTTAGTTCTTAATGAAACATATGATTTTGGTGAGGGCAGCATCACATTTACTGGTTGGAAATCCTGGGTTAATCTTCAAATCGTAGATGATCCTGGAAAGGGTTTTGCATTACTTGGTGCGATACTTGCGATACTTGGATTGCTAATCTCTTTGTTTACTAGACAACGTCGAGTTTGGATTAAACAAGGAAGAAAAACACAGGTAGCGGGATTAGCAAAAAATGGAATACCAGGGTTAGAAGAAGAGATAGCAGCGCTTATTAAGGGAGTAAGTAATGACAAGTAGGACAGCAGCTCTACTATCAAATGATTTTGTTTATGCCTCCATGGCGATATTTGCACTCGCCTTTTTTGCTCATGCAATTGAGGTTGCCTGGTCGGTTAAGGCGCCAGTTAAGGGAAGTAATAAAACTAAATTAGATTTCAACCTTACGGCACGAGCCGGGCGCATTGGTACCGCGATGATGATTTTAGCTTTTCTCTTATTATTTGTTGGCGTAGTACTTCGAGGAATCTCTGCAGATCGCGTGCCGTGGGGAAATATGTATGAGTTCTCAATTACCGGAGCGCTGGCATTTACCGCTGCATACTTATTTGTACTAAAGAAGTACGAGTTAAGATGGCTTGGACTTCCAGTCTCAATCTCAATCTTATTAACACTCGGAACCGCAGTCACAATTTTATATGTTCCCAGCGCACCATTATTACCGGCATTGAAATCTGTTTGGTTAACAATCCATGTATCAACTGCGATTATTTCTGGCGGAGTTTTTCTCCTTTCAAACTGTATTGCCGCAGCATATTTAATTATTGAGAAGTATGAAAAAAGTACTGGGCGACCACAGTGGGCAATTAAATTACCAACACTTGAAGTTTTAGATACTTTGTCGTACCGGTTAGTTGCCCTAGTTTTCCCACTTTGGACCTTCTCTGTAATCGCAGGAGCAATCTGGGCAGAAGCAGCCTGGGGTAGATACTGGGGTTGGGATCCAAAAGAGACATGGGCATTTATTACATGGGTTGCTTACGCCGCATATCTCCATGCTCGCGTAACAGTTGGTTGGCGCGGTCGAAAAGCAGCTTGGTTATGTTTGTTTGCTGGATCAACCTTTTTATTTAATTATGTTTATATAAATATTTGGGGAACGGGTAAACACACCTATAGCGGACTTTAATTAAAGTTTGCGCAAGAAATCTGGATCATCATCTGGCGGAATTATCCGACGTGGTGGCCTTCTGCCATTTCCAGATCTCCTTGGCCTACCGATAACAAACCAAAGGATTGCTGCAATCGGTGGGATCGGAACAAAAAACATTCCTAATAAGTATGCCCACTTTGGACCTTTTCGAATTTTCTCTTGTGGCGTTACTGCACAATCAATAAAGGCGTAGATCACAAAGATAATTACTGCAATTAATAAAAACCGGAGCATGGCTTAATTCTAACTTGTTAAAGAAAAAGCGCCAGACCAAGTGTGAAGGAGAGCAGAAGTTGCAGGCGGGCGGTACGAATTAGCATCGGAATCAGATCAAGCCCGGTCAGGCCCTGCAGGACTCGGCGGATATTACTTATGGTCAGTGGCAACCAAATCAGAGTTAAGAGTGCGAATGAGTTAAAGGTGTAGGCGTATGCGCAGATTACCTGCGCGATTACCAGTAATCCCACATAAAAGTATCTGGTCTTTCTATCCCCGATTCGAACCGCCATGGTGCGCTTGTTGGCTAATTTATCTAGAGGTAAATCACGTAGATTATTCATCACCAATATCGCACAAGCTAAAGCACCAATTGGTATGGATAACAAGATGGCTTGGGTATTTATCTCACCACTTTGCACATAATTACTGCCAACAGTTGCAATAACGCCAAAGAAAATAAAGACAGATAATTCACCAAAGCCAAAGTAGCCGTATGGTTTAGCACCACCTGTGTAACCCCAAGCGGCCAAAATTGATATTGCACCAATTGGAATCAGCCAAAGAGTTGTGAGTAAAGCCAGCACCAAACCAGCAACCGCTGCGATAGCTAAACAAATTAAAGCTGCAATCTTTACCGTTTTAGCAGTAGCTAGCTCGCTACCAACTAATCTGGTTGGACCAACTCTATTTTTATCTGTACCTCGAACACCATCGCTGTAATCATTTGCGTAATTAACCGCAATTTGAAGTGAGAGTGAGACGGTTAGGGCAAGTGCGGCTTTGAGCCAATTAATTTCCGTAGCTAGTGCGGTTCCAACAAGCACAGGTGAAATTGCAGCAGGTAAAGTTTTAGGGCGAGCACCCATTATCCATTTATTCATTTACTTTCCTAACGCTAACCTGATCGCTGCCTTGCGATCAACCTTACCTAATACACTCTTAGGTATCTCTTTAAAGATGTAAATTTCCTTTGGTGAGTTAATGCCAGTTAATTTTTGTTGAGCATCGGCAAGAGAGATATTGGTGGTAACGCCAAGACATAATCGCTCACCCCACTCTGCATCTGGCAAACCAAAGGCGATCACCTCTTGATTTGGAAAGTGAGAGTTAAACAATCTTTCAATATTGATAAGTGAGATTTTCTCACCCCCAGAATTAATTACATCATCTGCCCGGCCAAGTACCTTTAACTTTCCATCAGTCAACTCGCCGATATCACTTGTTTGAAACCAACCATCAGCAGTTAATGATTGCCACAGCGCTGGATTGTTAAGGTAATTACTTGCCATCATCGGCGCCTTCAACTTAATCAAACCGGTTGCGTCAATATCAACCTCAACACCATCCAATGGTTTTTGATTATAAACACAACCACCACACATCTCCGTCATGCCGTAGGTAGTTACCACCTTTACATGTTTATCAGCAGCAGCTTTTCTTAATGATTCAGTAATTGATCCACCGCCAACTAAAACCGCCTCCGCTGCAGTTAGGTGTTCAAGTAACTTTGGATCACTTGTCAGTGCTCGGTGTAGTTGGGTTGGCACAATTGAAATAAAATCAGCATCAACATACTCAGCAACATTTCGATTATCAATAACCTTTGTGCCCAGCGCAGTAGCGCGAGCGATCACATTTAAGCCAGCGATGTGATTAGTTGGAAGAAGTAATGACCAGGAATCACCAGGAACCGCACCTAAGTATTTATGTGCTGCATTTGTTGATGCAATAAGTGCGGTGGTTGAAATTGCAACTGAGTTTGGTTCACCAGTAGAGCCGGAAGTGTTAACAACTAAACAGGTATCGGTAGATAGATTTTTGTAGTGCGTTGGGGTGGTTGAAAGTGCTGGCCCATCGCCAGTTATTGCATCTGCGATTTTTTCTTGAAGCTGTGGGATTGACCACTCAGGAGTGATCGAGATTAAATCCCGCTTTTCATTTTCTTCCATAATCTGCGTAGGCTATCTCTTATATAAATCTCTAGCCCAACCCAGGGAGTGTAATTTTGAGCAAGCCAATAAAGCGTGAGCCAGGTGATCGCACTATTCCTGACTGGAAGTTGGCCGCCGGCGGTGAGAAATTTACCGATGTGATTTATGAGGTTGCTGATGGCATGGCAAAAATTACAATCAATCGACCTGAAGTTAGAAATGCATTTCGTCCACAAACCCTCTTTGAGTTAGCAGAGGCCTTTAATTTAGCTCGAGATAATGATCAAGTTGGCGTAATTATCTTTACCGGTTCTGGTACCGAAGCATTTTGTTCTGGCGGAGATATTAATGTTCGCGGCGATGATGGATATCTAGGCAGTGATGCACTTGGTAAAAAAGGTATTGGCCGATTAAATGTTTTAGATTTACAGGTACAAATTCGCAGAACACCAAAACCAGTAGTAGCGATGGTTGCCGGATGGGCCATCGGCGGCGGTCATGTATTACATGTTGTTTGTGATTTAACAATTGCGGCAGAAAATGCAAAGTTTGGCCAGACCGGACCAATGGTTGGATCCTTTGATGGTGGATATGGTGCAGGTTTATTAGCAGCACATGTCGGACAGAAGAAGGCACGTGAGATTTGGTTTTTATGTCGTCAATATGATGCAGCCGAAGCGTTAGATATGGGATTGGTAAATGCCGTTGTTCCAGTTGCCGAACTAGAGGCCGAGACAGTTTCTTGGGCCAGAGAGATGTTACGTCATTCACCTATGGCACTTCGATTATTAAAAGCAGGACTTAATGCAGCTGATGATGGATTAGCTGGCGTACAACAATTAGCCGGAGATGCCACACTCCTTTTCTATTTAACAGAAGAGGGTCAGGAGGGTCGTAACGCTTACCAAGAAAAGCGCGAACCTAATTTTAATAAATTCCCAAAACGACCTTAATTAAATGTTGCCAGAGTTGCTGGAGAGTATGCGTGTTATTGCGCTACCAACCAAAACAAATTTTCGTGGTGTCACCAACAGAGAGATCGCCTTATTTAGAGGAGCAACTGGTTGGGCTGAGTTCTCACCATTTTTAGAGTACTCACCGGAGGAGTGTGTACCTTGGCTGCAATCGATGATTACTGCAGCAACCCAAGCTCCACCCAAGATGTATCGGGAAGAGATTAAAGTAAATGGAACTATTCCAGAGTTAGATGATGCAGCAGAAATTGAAGAGATTGTTAAATCATTTCCCGGTGTATCAACCTTTAAAGTAAAGGTTGGCGCAGAACTCACCGCAGATATCACTCGTCTTAAAGTTATTCGAAGGTTGGCACCTGACGCTAAATTAAGAATTGATGTAAATGGCGCTTGGTCGGTAGCCAGTGCAGTAGAGAATTTAACTGCGATTTATGATGAGGTTGGCCCCCTTGAATATGTTGAGCAACCCTGCGCCACAATAGATGAGTTATATAAGTTAAAAGAGATGATCAAAACTCCACTTTTAATCGCTGCTGATGAGGTTATTCGAAAAGCTTATGATCCTTTTGCAGTAAATTTGCAAGGAGCGGTTGATATTTTAGTTTTAAAGGTGGCACCACTTGGCGGAATTGAACGAGCTCATCAAATCGCAGATCATTTCCAATTACCGATCGTGATTTCTAGTGCATTAGAAAGTGCGGTCGGAATCTCATACGGTTTAAAACTTGCTGCATCATTTAAGGAATTAACCTTTGATTGTGGTCTTGGAACCGGCTCATTGTTAAGCCAAGATGTTGCCAATCTGCCAATAATTGATGGAGCGATAACAGTGGTTGATGTTAAGCCACAATATGAAGCCTTTGAAGTATCGCCAGAGCGGCACCAGTGGTGGAAGAATCGACTCCTTCAAACAATCGAGAAAAGCAGATGATCTCCTCAACTAAATTAGCTAATTCAATTATCCGAGAGTTAATTGAGTGTGGGGTAAATCAATTTGTATTGTCGCCAGGTTCAAGAAATGCACCTCTTGCTATCGCTTTGCATGAAGCGGCGAGTAAAAATTTAATTGATCTACATGTAAAAATTGATGAACGTGGGGCTGCCTTTTTTGCACTCGGTATGGCAAAAGCTGCCAACAATTATGTAGCGGTTATTTGTACCAGCGGAACCGCGGCAGCTAACTTTCAGCCAGCAGCACTTGAGGCATTTCATTCACAATCTAAATTGCTAATCATTACCGCCGATCGACCGGCGCGATTACGTAAGACCGGCGCCAATCAAACCACTGATCAAGTTGGTATGTACCAATCAATTTCAACCCATGATTTTGCAACAAGTATCGCAATTAGACCATTACTAACAAATGGACCAATTCATTTAAATCCCCAATTTGATGAACCACTGCTTTCGACTGAAAGTGAAAATTGGTTAGATGGATTAAAGATAAATGCCATCGTCGATCAGGTTGAGCATGCTTCAAAATTAAATTTAACTGATGGTATTTTGATTATTGGACATGATCGCGGTGGCTTCTCTGTCGTCCAAATTATGAGCTTTGCCCAAAAACTAAATTGGCCAATAATTGCTGAAGATCCAATCTCCTTTCCAAATGCAGTTGCACATGCCAGCTTGTTTCTCACCGATGAGGCAATTCGAAGTAAATTGGCGCCAGATACGGTAATTGTGATTGGTCGAACCACATTATCTAGAAGCATTAATTCATTTGTAGCTACTGCGAAAAAAGTAATTGTGATTGATCCACGTGCAGCTTCTGTTGATACCTCTCGAACCGCAGATCAAATACTTACCGCACTTCCAGTTGAGGTATCTAGCACAAGTAGCCACAACTCAATTTGGGAGAGCGCAGCGACGGCTGCTGCAGCAGAGTTAGAAGAGATTCCTTGGTCAGAGCAACGAGTAATAACTGAGCTCATTGATTTAATTCCAGATCAATCAGCAATTTATATTGGGTCGTCTCGGCCGGTCAGAGATATTGAGGCCTTTGCTCACCCACGAAGTGGCGTATCAGTATTTGCTAATCGTGGATTAGCTGGAATTGATGGAAATATTTCAACTGTATTTGGAGTTGCCGAAAACTTTGAAACCACCTTTGCCATTCTTGGTGATCTCACCTACCTACATGATATTTCCGCGCTTATCAATAAATCTACGAGAAGAGTTCGCCTCTTTGTAATTGATAACAATGGTGGCGGAATATTCTCTACCTTATCGCAGGCAAATGTTGAAGGTTTTGAGCAATTATTTGGCACACCACATAATTTAGATCTAGTTAAGTTAACTCAAGGATTTGGCGTAGAAAGTAGTTTGGTGACAAATCTAGTAGATCTTCATGACGCCATCAGCAAACCGATCAATGGATTAGATGTTGTAATTATAAAAACACCAGATCGTGCACAGAATGCATTACTGTTAAAGGAGTTAACTCACAAAGTTTCTAAAGCGGTTCGCATCGGCATTAACTTAGCTTGACTTTCGGCAAACTCTTTCTCTGGATCTGAACCAGCAACAATGCCACAACCAGCATAAATTTGAATCTGTAATTTATCCTGACTTATTTGGCCACATCTAAGTGCAATCGCTATTTCACCATCGCCATGAATATCAATCCAACCAACTGGTCCGGCGTAACGTCCACGATTCATCTGCTCTAACTCAGCAATTAAATCACTAGCTTTTTTTGTTGGTGTGCCACAAACTGCTGCAGATGGGTGAAGCTCAGAGATCAAGGTAAAGATATCTGTTGGTTTTGCACTGTCATTTAAAACTCCGGTCACATCAGTTGCTAGGTGCATAACATTTGAAAGGTGTAATACAAATGGTGAATCTGGCACATTTGTTGATGAACAAAATGGTGCAAGTGCATCTGCAACTGAACGCACTGCATACTCGTGCTCTTCCAGATCCTTAGATGACTTTGCAAGGGATGCGGCAAGTGTTAAATCCCTATCTTCATCTCCAGTTTTTCTGATGGTGCCTGCTAAAACTCGAGAGGTGACTAATGATTTACTAAGGCGAACTAATAACTCAGGAGTTGCGCCGACTAACCCATCAACTAAAAACAACCAGGTTGAGGGGTACTCAATTTCTAATCTCTTTAACAATTGACGAGCATCAATTGCGGCAGTGGATGTGGCGGTTAAATCTCGGGCCAATACCACCTTCTCTAGCTCACCAGCATTAATTGATTTAATTGCAACCGCTACTTGATTACGCCATTTATCCTCAGTAATGGAACCATCGCCCCATTTAATTTCACCGCTAACAACTGAGTTTTTTAATTGGGATATTTCAGGTTGGGCGATATCGCCAATCCAAGTAATCCAAGATTTACCATTTTTCTGGCCAATAACAATTTGTGGAATTATTAATTTAGATGGTGTGCTCTCATCAAATGCAAAGGATGTAAAAAGAATTGGACCTGTTCCACCACCATGCACATTGTTTTTAATTGTGAAATTAGCAACCTCTTGATCCCACCAATTTCGAGCCAATTTAAACCGCTCTGGCCCAGTAATCTCTAACTCTTTATAAACGCCAAATCCAATTAAGCCATCACCACTTCTAATCCACGCAGTAGATAAATTTTCGGCAGTACTAATCGAGGAGAGCAGTGGATGCTCACCCAGCAA
Organism: uncultured Candidatus Nanopelagicus sp.; assembly: GCA_964628535.1. Lineage (GTDB taxonomy): Bacteria > Actinomycetota > Actinomycetes > Nanopelagicales > Nanopelagicaceae > Nanopelagicus. Next base: position 36,776 of record CAZVNE010000003.1, read on the forward strand.
TTCGGTGGTGATTAGTTGCGACATGTCTTTATGCTGCCCATCAAGTTTGGATTTGTCTGTAAAGCCTACTCCTTAGAGAATAAGCCCGTGGTCAGAGCCAATTTAAATAAAGATCCAGATGATGTCTCCAAGATGTTTGATGGTGTGGCTAATCGATATGATTTTTTAAATGATCTCCTAAGTCTTGGTCGAACCAAGGCGTGGCGCAAGGTTGTGACGGCGATCATTGCACCTAAGGCTGGAATGAAGATTCTAGATATCGCCGCAGGAACCGGCTCATCCAGTGAACCCTTGGTGAAAAAGGGTGCAGATGTTATCGCGCTAGATTTTTCAGAAGGAATGTTAGCTGCCGGACGTAAACGATATAGCGGCATTAAGTTTCAACATGGTGATGCTTTGAAATTACCATTTGAAGAAAATACATTTGATGTTACAACTATTTCATTTGGTCTTCGCAATACCAATGACACAACATTGGCATTGAAAGAGGCGCTGCGAGTTACAAAAGAGAGTGGCCGAATTGTAATTTGTGAATTCTCCCATCCGACAAATAAAATTTTCCGAGTTATTTATTTGAAGTATTTAATGCGGGCATTACCGGTGATTGCTAAGCGCATCTCTAAAAATCCGGCTGCATATATTTATTTGGCAGAGTCGATACAGGCCTGGCCCAACCAGAGCGCTCTGGCCCAAGTAATGAGACAGTCAGGCTGGGAATCGGTCAGTTGGCAGGATTTAACCTTTGGAATTGTCGCAGTTCACATTGGCTATAAAGGGCAAGTGGCATAAGCCCTCACTGGCTACGCCTAAGATTTGAGATATGAATCCATACGTTCCAATTCTTGCGATTGGCGCAATTGGCCTAGGTTTTGGACTCTTCTCAATCATTGCCGCAGCGGTCACTGGTCCGAAAAGATACAACCGAGCAAAGGCAGATGCTTATGAGTGTGGCATCGAACCATCACCACAAGCTACCGGCGGTGGCAGATTTCCGGTCAAGTACTTTTTGACTGCGATGCTATTTATCATCTTTGATATTGAAATTGTCTTTTTATATCCATGGGCGGTTGCATTTGATCAATTAGGAATCTTTGGTTTAGTCGAGATGGCCTTATTTATTGGAACTGTTTTTGTGGCCTTCGCTTATGTGTGGCGCCGCGGTGGATTGGAGTGGGATTAAAAATGGGTTTAGAAGAGAAGTTACCAAGTGGTTTTTTATTAACCACAGTTGAAAAATTAGCTGGTTACATGCGAAAGAACTCATTATGGCCAGCAACCTTTGGTTTGGCTTGTTGTGCTATTGAGATGATGGCAGCCGGTGCTGGTCGTTATGACTTAGCTAGATTTGGAATGGAAGTTTTCCGCGCATCCCCTCGCCAAGCAGATTTAATGATCGTAGCTGGAAGAGTAAGCAACAAGATGGCGCCAGTTGTTAGACAAATCTATGATCAAATGGCTGGACCAAAATGGGTATTAGCGATGGGTGCATGTGCATCATCTGGTGGAATGTTTAACAATTATGCGATTGTGCAAGGTGTTGATCACATAGTTCCAGTTGATATTTACCTACCTGGTTGCCCACCACGTCCTGAGATGTTGATGGATGCAATTTTGAAGTTACATGATCAAATTGGTGAGAGCAAGCTAGGACCAAATCGCGAAAAAATTATTAGAGAGGTTGAAGCAGCAGCGCTCGCTGCAACACCAACCCATCAATTAAAGGGTCTGCTGGCATGAGCACCGAGACCAATAATGGAATGTTTGGCGTAACTGGATCTGGTGATACCTCTGGATTTGGCGGCTTGGTTAAATCGGTTCAAAGTATTGGTTCAACCCAACGTCCATTTGGCGGTTACTTTGATCAGGTTGCCGATGAGTTAGAGCGGGCCTTTCCAGCATTTAGTGATGCGATTGAAAAAGTAGTTGTTGATCGTGGCGAGTTAACCTTATTTGTAAAGCGTGAGCGATTATTTGAAGTAGCAAAAATTTTACGTGATCAACTTAGATTTGAGATGTGTGTTTCTGTAAGTGGTGCTCATTACCCGGCAGAGGTAGGCCGTGAACTACATGCTGTTATCGCCTTACTTTCAATAACAAATAATCAAAGAATTAGATTAGAGGTTTGTGTACCTGAGTCAGATCCACACCTGCCTTCATTGGTAGAGGTATGGGCTGGTACAAATTGGCACGAGCGCGAGACTTATGACATGTTTGGAATTATTTTTGATAACCACCCAGGATTAACTCGTATCTTGATGCCAGATGATTGGGATGGATTCCCGCAACGAAAAGATTATCCACTTGGTGGAATTCCAATTGAGTACAAAGGTGCAACTGTGCCAGCTCCTTCCGAGCGACGGAGTTATCAATGAGTACCTTCACCGATCCATACGCATCATCACGTGAAACAACAGAAGGTCGCGTCTATTCAGTTACTGGTGGCGATTGGGATTCAATGGTTACCGAGATTGGCGCAACTAAAGAGGAGCGCGTAGTTGTAAATATGGGGCCACAACACCCATCTACTCATGGTGTGCTGCGATTAGTTCTTGAACTTGAGGGCGAAACCATTACCGAAACCCGTTGTGGAATTGGTTATCTTCACACTGGAATTGAGAAAAATACCGAGTACCGATCATGGACACAAGGTGTCACCTTTGTAACTCGAATGGATTACCTCGCACCATTGTTTAATGAGACTGCATACTGCTTAGGTGTAGAAAAGTTATTAGGAATTACCAATGACATAACTGAGCGAGCAACTGTAATTCGCGTAATGATGATGGAGTTCAACCGAATCTCATCTCACATGGTTGCACTCGGAACTGGCGCACTCGAGTTAGGTGCGCTTTCACCAATGATCTTCGCCTTCCGCGAACGCGAGAAAGTACTTGATGTATTTGAGATGGTCGCAGGGTTGCGTATGAATATGGCGTATGTCAGACCAGGTGGAGTCGCACAAGATCTACCAGCTGGAGCGCTAACAAAAATTAAAGAGACGGTTAAAGAGTTACGTAAAAACTTTAAGGATAATGAGAAGTTATTAGTTGGAAACTCAATCTGGATAAAGCGAACTCAAGGAATTGGCTACTTAGATCTAGCTGGTTGCACCACATTAGGAATTACTGGACCAGTTTTGCGTTCAACTGGTTTGCCATGGGATCTACGTAAAGCACAGCCTTATTGTGGCTATGAGGATTACCAATTTGATATTCCAACAACTGATTCCTGTGATGTGTATGGAAGATTTTTAATCAGAATGCAGGAGCTAGAGCAATCTCTTCGAATCATCGAACAGTGTGTCACTAAATTAGAGAAGTTAGAAGGTCAACCAGTAATGGTGGCGGATAAGAAGATTGCTTGGCCATCTCAGCTATCAATTGGTGGCGATGGTATGGGTAACTCGCTAAATCATATTCGTGAAATTATGGGTGAATCAATGGAGGCGTTAATCCATCACTTTAAATTGGTTACCGAAGGCTTCCGGGTTCCAGCTGGTCAGGTTTACACAACTGTTGAATCACCACGTGGCGAGTTAGGTGTTCACCTAATCTCTGATGGCGGTACACGTCCTTATCGTGTCCACTTCCGCGAACCATCATTTAATAATTTACAAGCAACAGCTGCGATGTGTGATGGCGGCCAGATCTCTGATGTGGTGGCAGCAGTAGCATCAATTGATCCAGTTATGGGTGGTGTTGATCGCTAATGAAATTTACAACTGAGCAGATCGCAACTATGGATTCAATTATTAACCGTTATCCGCGCAAGCGATCTGCCATCATGCCATTACTTCACTTTGTTCAATCAATAGATGGTTATGTGACAAATGAGGGAATTGAAGTTATCGCTCAGAAGTTAGAGCTAGCGACCGCTGAAGTTACCGCGGTTTCAACCTTTTACACCCAGTACAAATCAAAGCCAGTTGGTGAATACCATGTTGGAATCTGTACTAATACTTTGTGTGCAGTTATGGGTGGCGATGCAATATTTGAATCAATCAAAGAACACTTAGATATTGAAAATGATGGCGTTACCGCAGATGGTAAAGTTTCAGTAGAACATATTGAGTGCAATGCAGCTTGTGATTACGCACCAGTTGTTATGGTCAACTGGGAGTTTTTTGATAATCAAACTGTGCAATCGGTGAAGGATTTAGTAGATGGTGCACGAGCTGGTAATCCACCTGCACCAACACGTGGTCCAAAAACACTTCGCACTTGGAAGCAAAACTCAGCTGTTCTTGCCGGCATCTCAGATGGTTTAGCTAATGAGGGATTACAAGCGGGAGAGCCAACTCTGCTTGGTTTGAAGAGATCAAAGGGTGGCAATTAATGACAAAGTTAACGCCAGTTCTCTCAGCGCATTGGGATGAAGCAGATTCATTTACCATCGCAGCATACAAACGTAATGGTGGCTACACAGCGATTGCCAAAGCGCTAGAAATGCAACCGGATGCAGTAATTCAATTGGTTAAGGACTCTGGTTTACGGGGCCGCGGCGGTGCAGGATTTCCAACTGGAAACAAGTGGGGATTTATTCCGCAAGGCGATAACAAAGAGCATTACTTAGTTGTTAACGCAGATGAATCTGAACCGGGCACTTGTAAAGATACGCCATTGTTAATGGCTAACCCACATGTTTTAATTGAAGGCGTAATTATTGGTTCATATGCAATCCGTGCTAACTATGCATTTATCTATATTCGTGGCGAGGTTACCCATGTTGTTAGACGAGTGCAGCAGGCGATCGAAGATGCTTACGCAGCCGGATTACTAGGAAAAAATATTCTTGGCAAAGGTTTTGATCTTGAATTAGTTTTACATGTTGGTGCAGGTGCATATATCTGTGGTGAAGAAACCGCACTTCTTGATTCATTAGAGGGCTTCCGTGGTCAACCAAGATTGCGCCCACCATTTCCAGCGATTGCGGGACTGTATGCAAAACCAACTGTGGTTAACAATGTTGAATCAATTGCTTCAGTTCCAGCAATTGTTAAAAATGGGGTTGAATGGTTTAGCGCAATGGGTACCGAGAAGAGCAAAGGTTTCACCCTTTACTCACTCTCTGGACATGTCACCAATCCAGGACAGTTTGAAGCACCACTTGGAATTACTTTGCGAGAGTTGCTAGAAATCTCTGGTGGAGTTCGTAAAGGCCACAAACTTAAATTCTGGACACCAGGTGGATCATCAACCCCAATCTTCACCGATGCACATTTAGATGTACCACTTGATTACGAGGGTGTAGCTGCAGCTGGATCAATGCTTGGCACAAAGGCGCTACAAATCTTTGATGAGACCACATGTATTGTCCGCGCCGTATTACGTTGGACTGAGTTTTATAAGCATGAATCTTGTGGAAAGTGCACACCATGTCGTGAAGGCACTTGGTGGTTGGTACAAGTTCTTAAGGATCTAGAGGCTGGTCGCGGCACTGAAGCTGATCTAGATAAGTTATTAGATCTTTGCGACAACATTATGGGTCGTTCATTTTGTGCTCTTGCAGATGGTGCAGCAAGCCCAATCATCTCCTCCCTCAAGTACTTCCGCCAAGAGTATTTAGATCACCTAGCAATTGGTGGTTGTCCATTTGATCCTGCAGCTGCCACCTTGTTTGAAAATGTTGGTGCCAAGTGAGTACTGATGTAACCGTCGAGCTAATCACCTGTGTAATTGATGGCTTTGAAGTGACAGTTCCAAAGGGAACGCTAGTTATTCGTGCTGCTGAGAAACTTGGTATTCAAATTCCACGTTTTTGTGATCACCCATTATTGGATCCAGCAGGTGCTTGTCGTCAATGTTTAGTTGATATCGAAATTAATGGCAGAGCCTTTCCTAAGCCACAAGCCTCTTGCACAATTCCAGTTGAAAATGGCATGGTTGTAAAAACTCAACTTACCTCTGCTGTTGCTGATAAGGCACAAAAGGGAATCATGGAGTTGTTGTTAATCAACCACCCACTTGATTGCCCAGTTTGCGACAAGGGTGGCGAATGTCCGCTGCAAAATCAGGCGATGTCTAATGGACGTGAAAGCTCACGTTATGAGGGTGTAAAGCGAACATTTGAAAAGCCAGTTGCAATCTCCTCACAAGTTTTATTGGATCGCGAACGTTGCGTGCTGTGCGCTCGCTGTACAAGATTCTCAGAACAAATTGCCGGTGATCCATTTATTACCTTAAATGAACGTGGCGCATTACAACAGGTTGGAATTTATGAGGATGAACCATTTAACTCTTATTACTCTGGTAACACGGTTCAAATCTGTCCAGTTGGTGCATTAACTGGTACCTCATATCGATTCCGTGCCCGACCATTTGACTTAGTTTCAACTGAATCAGCATGCGAACATTGTGCATCTGGTTGTGCAGTACGAACCGATGTGCGACGCGGCAAAACATTACGCAGATTAGCTGGTGAGGATGCCTCAGTTAATGAGGAGTGGAATTGTGACAAGGGACGTTGGGCATTTAAGTACGAGGTAAAAAATAGAGTTAAATCCCCAATGATCAGAAACTCGGCCGGTGTATTGGAAGAGGCTTCATGGCCAGAAGCACTTGCTGCCGCTGCTAAGGGTTTAACTAATAAGAAAGTTGGTGTACTAGTAGGTGGCCGAGCAACTGTTGAAGATGCTTATGCATACAGCAAATTTGCCCGCGTAACTTTAAATACAAATAATATTGATTTTAGATCACGAGTAAATTCAGATGAAGAGTTAGATTTCCTAGCAAATGTCAGCAAGAGTGCTACATATGCTGATATTGATAAGGCTGATCAGATTGTTTTATTGGGATTTGAACCCGAGGATGAATCTCCAATTGTTTTCCTTCGAATTTACAAGCAGTTCCGCAAGCGGGCATTAAAGGTCACAACTGTTGCTAGCTTTACATCCAGAGGCAGCGAGAAGTTAAATGCCAAAGTTATTAGAACGGTGGCTGGCGGTGAGGTTGCTGCAATTAACTCAATCTCTGGTTTAACACCAAAAACTGTCATATTAATTGGTGAGCGATTAGCTGAATGTACTGGTGCATTATCTGCCGCAGTTGAATTAGCAAGTAAGAGCTCAGCCAAGGTTGGGTATGTGCCACGTCGTGCCGGTGACACCGGAGCTATTTCAGCTGGTGCACTTCCAAATTTATTGCCAGGAGGGCGTTTAATCTCAGATGCAGCGGCTCGAGTAGATGTTGCTACAGCATGGGGAGTGCAGTCTTTGCCAAGTGAAGCTGGCCTACCAATTAATGAAATAGTTGGTTCTGCAACAGATGCAGTATTAGTTGGCGGTGTTGATCCATTTGATTTCTCTGCTGATGCAAAATTAATGTTGTCCAAGAAGTTTGTTGTTTCACTTGAGATTCGCGAGAGTGATATCACCGATATTGCTCAAGTAATTTTGCCAGTTGCCGCAGTTGTAGAAAAGAGTGGCGCCTTTATGGATTGGCAAGGCAAGGTACGCCAATTTGATGCCGCAGTTGAATCATTAAATCGAAGTGATCTACGAATCCTTTCTATGTTGGCAGATCAGATGGGCAAGTCAATTAATTTGCCAACTGTAACTTCAGCACGCAAAGAGATTGCTGCATTAGGAAATTGGGATGGTACTAAAGGGGTTATGAAACCAGTTGCGCCAACAACAACTCTAAGCACTAATGCAGATGAAGCAATCCTTTCATCCTGGCGAAATTTGTTAGATAAGGGTTCATTACAAGAGGGTGAAGATAATTTAGCGGGCACAGCTCGTGCAACAACTGCAGTTATCTCTAAATCTCGCGCAGATCAATTATCGGTAAAAACTGGTGATTTGATTAGAGTCTCAAACTCTTATGGAGCAATCACACTTCCTTGCACAATTGCAGATATTGATGATCAAGGCATCTGGTTGCCGCGTAACTCAATAAATAGCCAATTAATCAAGGTTCTAGGAAGTGTTGGTAACTCTGTTGTGAAGGTAGGAAAAGCATGAGTAATGCTGAGCTAATTGCACAAGATCCCGGTTGGATTATCGCCTTAAAAAGTTTAATTGTTTTTGCCGCATGTGTAGTTCTTACAATTATGGCGGTTTGGGGAGAGCGCAGATTAGTTGCAAAAATGCAGATGCGATTGGGACCAAACCGAGTTGGTAAATTTGGTTTGCTACAAGGATTAGTAGATGGCGTAAAACTGGCGCTAAAAGAGGATTTAATTCCAAAGGGTGCAGATCGAGTTGTTTTTGTAATTGCGCCGATTATCAGCGTAACCACCTGCTTTATGGCCTTCGCGGTAATTCCAATGTCTGGTGAAGTTTCATTTTTTGGATACCAAACCGCATTGCAATTGACTGATCTGCCGGTTGGAGTTCTTTACATCTTGGCTACAGCTTCAGTTGGAGTTTACGGAATAGTTCTTGCTGGTTGGTCCTCTGGATCTACCTACCCACTTCTTGGTGGATTGCGCTCTTCAGCTCAAGTTATCTCATATGAGATTGCAATGGGACTGTCATTAGTAGCAGTCTTTATTTACGCAGGTTCGATGTCAACCTCTGAAATTGTTGATGCGCAAAGTCAATTCTGGTACGCCGTAATTCTCTTCCCATCATTTATTATTTTTGCAATCTCAATGGTTGGCGAAACAAATCGAGCACCATTTGATATGGCTGAAGCCGAAGGAGAGTTAGTCGGCGGATTTCACACCGAATACTCATCATTAAAGTTTGCATTATTTTTCCTAGCTGAATATGTAAATATCATCGCAGTATCCGCTCTTGCCACCACCTTATTCCTTGGTGGTTACCGTGCACTTCCAGGTCTGGGCTTCACTGAGCAATGGCTAGGTGGTTGGTTTACTGTGGTTTGGTTCTTTGCAAAGGTTTTATTCTTCTTCTTTATCTTTGTTTGGCTCCGTGGCACATTGCCGCGCCTACGTTATGACCAATTTATGAAATTTGGTTGGAAGGTTTTAATTCCAGCATCCCTATCCTGGATCATGGTGGTAGCAACATTACGTGTTATGACACAACAAGGCTCCTCTCAATTCTTAATTGCATCCTTTATCTTCGCCGTGGTTTTAATCTACTTCGCGGTCTCAGCTGCAGTTGAAAAATCAAGGCTTAAATTAAAGGCGCAGTCGCAACTTGTGGATGTTCCAACACCAGATTTTCCGGTCCCTGAAATTCCAAAATCTAGAATGGAGCAACTAAATGGCTGATGAGTTAATGCCACGTTCTAGCGAAAATGGTTTAGGCAAAGCTAATGAAGCTAAAATGCCAATTACAAACAATGAACCGGCAACCTTCTTTAAACAACTGTTGGGTTTTTGGGTAACCTTTAAATCAATCTTTAAAAAGGTAAACACTGTTCAATACCCAGAGGTCAAGGAGCCAACCGCTCCGCGCTTTCATGGCCGTCATCAATTAAATCGCCATCCAGATGGTTTAGAAAAATGTATTGGTTGCGAGCTATGTGCCTGGGCCTGCCCAGCAGATGCAATTTATGTTGAAGGCGCTGATAACAAAGAGGGTGAGCAGTTCTCACCTGGTGAGCGTTACGGCAAGGTTTATCAAATTAATTATCTCCGTTGTGTTTTCTGTGGTTTATGTATCGAAGCTTGCCCAACCCGTGCATTAACAATGACTAATGAGTATGAGCTAGCTGATAGCACCCGCGAGAAATTAATCTTTGAAAAAGAGGATCTATTGGGTCCATTGCGTGCCGGCATGTTGCCACCACCACATCCAATGTATCCAAACACAACAGATGCAAATTATTACCGTGGTGAGGTTACTGGTTCACATCCTTCGCAAGGTGAAGTAAAAAATGCTTAACACAGCTCTTGAGATTGGAACTACCCAACAACCTGAAGCGGTTATGTTTTGGGTTTTAGCACCGCTATCAGTCTTAGCTGCGCTGGGTATGTTGCTGGTAAAGAAGGCGGTTCACTCTGCACTTCTGCTGGCTTGGGTAATGATTACGCTGGCAATCTTTTACATTGCACAAGAGGCGCTCTTTTTAGGAATTGTTCAAATAGTGGTTTACACCGGAGCGGTAATGATGCTCTTCCTATTTATTTTGATGCTAGTCGGTGTTGAATCAAGCGATTCATTGATTGAGAGCATAAAAGGATTACGTGCGATAGCAATTACAGCAGCAATTGGAATTGGCGGGCTGCTAGTTGCATTGATTAGCCGAGCCACACTTGGCAGAGAGTCGGTTGGTTTAGGGCGAGCAAATCAAGATGGAAATGCATTTGGTTTAGCGGTTGAGATATTTACTAGACATGTTTGGGCCTTTGAGATTATTTCTGCACTATTGATTACTGCCGCCCTTGGCGCCATGGTGTTGGCACATAGCCAGCGAAGCAAATCAAAGTTTGTACAGCGTGATCAATCAATCGCAAGATTTCGTAAACCATCTCTTGCAGAGGCTGCCGGTTTACCTGGCTCCGGTGTTTATGCATTACATAATGCAGTTGATGTTCCAGCATTACTACCAGATGGCAAGCCAGCACCAACCTCTATCTCGCCAGTATTAGAGGCGCGCGGTGACATGATGGAGAGCAAGAAGTTTGAGATGAAACCAGCGGAAGAGGAGGAAAGATGAGTATCGCCAATTACTTATACCTCTCTGCAATTTTATTTACGATCGGAGCTGTTGGTGTAGTCGTACGCCGTAATGCAATTGTGGTCTTTATGTGCATTGAATTGATGCTAAATGCTGCAAACTTAGCCTTTGTCACCTTTGCACGTATTAATGGAAATTTAGATGGTCAAGTCGTAGCCTTTTTCACAATGGTAGTTGCTGCTTGCGAAGTTGTAGTCGGTCTAGCAATTATCGTAACTATTTACCGATCTCGAAGATCCGCCTCAGTCGATGATGCAAGTTTGTTGAAACGATAAAATGACAACATCCTCTAATTTAGTTTGGCTAATTGCGCTGCCGCTGATCTGTTCAGCGCTGCTGCTATTAGCCGGTAAGCGTGCAAATGCTTGGGGCCATTTAGTAGCTACCGCTGTATCTGCGTCAGCCTTTGCAATTGGTGTTGTTGAATTATTTGCGATGTTAGGTCGCGATGTTCAAGATCGGCCAGTTACGCAAAAGGTTTTTACCTGGATCTCAGTTGGTGATTTTAAGGTAGATGCATCACTGTTACTTGATCAACTTTCTATCTGCTTTGTCCTGTTAATTACCGGTGTTGGTACCTTGATTCATATTTACTCAATCGCGTACATGTCACATGATCGTGATCGACGAAGATTTTTTGCTTACTTAAATCTTTTTATCGCTGCGATGTTATTGCTGGTATTGGGTGATTCCTACCTAAATCTTTATGTTGGTTGGGAGGGTGTAGGTCTTGCCTCCTACCTACTAATTGGATTTTGGAATGAGAAACCGGCGTATGCAACTGCGGCTAAAAAAGCATTTATTGCTAACCGAGTCGGAGATGTTGGTTTATCCCTAGCAATCATGATTGCATTCGCCACCTTTGGTGATGTGACATTTAAGGGAATTCAAGCGCAAGCTGATCAAGCATCATCATCGGCGATGACTGCAATTGGCTTAATGTTGTTATTGGCAGCGGTTGGTAAATCTGCACAATTCCCATTACAAGCATGGCTAGGGGACGCCATGGCTGGACCAACACCGGTATCAGCTCTGATTCACGCAGCAACCATGGTTACAGCAGGTGTTTACCTAATAACTCGCTCAAACTTTATTTTTGATGCTGCCCCGACAGCGCAATTAGTTGTAATTATTATCGGTGTCATTACATTGTTATTTGGTGCTGTTATCGGAATGGCAAAGGATGACATTAAGAAAGCACTTGCTGCATCAACAATGTCGCAAATTGGTTACATGATTTTGGCAACTGGATTAGGCCCGATTGGTTATGCCTTTGCCATTATGCATCTATTAACTCATGGCTTCTTTAAGGCGAGCATGTTCTTAGGTGCTGGATCTGTTATGCATGGCATGAAAGATGAAGTAAATATGCGCAAGTACGGAGGTATTGGTAAGTACATGCCATTTACCTTTATTACCTTTGGTTTAGGTTATCTAGCCATTATTGGCGTCCCACCATTCTCTGGTTTTTACTCGAAGGATAAAATTATTGAAACCGCATTTAATGCTGGTGGCTTAAAGGGTGTATTACTTGGAGTGGCTACATTATTTGGTGCCACACTTACAGCCTTTTATATGACTCGAGTTGTCATAATGACATTTTTTGGCAATGAACGTTGGGGCCACAAGGATGAACCGCATGAGAGTCCAGCGTTAATGTTAATTCCAATCTCACTACTCTCGATTGGTTCAGTTGCATCTGGCTTCTTGCTTTATCGAAACCATGCTTTGGAGTATTGGTTAAAACCAATTGTAAATCCAGCGGGTGAACAACATTTAGAGGAGTTGGTACAGCCAATAGTTGTTTCCGCATTAGCTGTAACCGCGGTAATAATTGGCGTCTCGATTGCGATCAAAAAGTACCGTGGTGAAATCTCTAGTGAAGCACCAGTTAAGGTAAATCTGCTAACAAAGGCGGCTCGTCGCGATCTTTATCAGGATGATTTCAATGAATCAGTATTTATGCGACCTGGCCAAAGTGTGGTTAAGAGTTTATTGAACTTTGATTACAAGGTATTGGATGGTTTAGTGAGATTAGTTGGTGGTATCTCAATTGGTGCCGGACAATCTCTACGTAAGTTCCAAAATGGATATGTCAGAAGTTATGCATTAATGATGGTGGTCGGAGTGCTCGCGCTATTGATCACAGTTTGGTTGATGAGCTCATGAGTTTACTTACCACTATTGGCTTAATGCCATTGATCGCAGCATTGATCATTGGTTTTCTGCCAAAACTTAATGATGAATTAATTAAGCGAGTAGCATTTATTTCCACTACCTTAATTGCTATTGCATCAATATTTTTAGCAACCGGCTTTGATCGCTCACAAACTGGCTTTCAATTCACCCAGAGCAACTCTTGGATCTCAGCTTTTAATATTAATTATGCAGTTGGCATCGATGGAATCTCATTAGTTTTAATCTTACTTTCCACCATATTAGTTCCAATTGTTATCTTAGCTACCTGGCATGAATCTGATGTTGGCCGCTGGGGCAGCAAGGTTTTCTACATTTTAATCCTGGTGCTAGAGACGCTAATGATTGGCGTCTTTGCTGCTACCGATCTATTTTTGTTTTATGTGTTTTTTGAAGCGATGCTTATTCCGGTTTACTTCTTAATTGGTGGTTATGGATCAGGTGAAAAATCAGCTGCCGCAGTGAAGTTCCTGCTTTATAGCTTATTTGGTGGCTTATTGATGTTGGCTTCAATCATTGGTATTTATGTAATTGCTAGCAATCAGATTGGCGCCACCTTTGATTTAACTCAATTGGCTAAGTTACAAATTGATGACACCACAGAGAATCTATTATTCCTAGGATTTTTTATAGCCTTCGCCATAAAAGCACCATTAGTTCCATTCCATACCTGGCTACCAGATGCAGCAAAGTCAGCGACTCCAGGTACCTCTGTTTTGCTTTTAGGAGTTCTAGATAAAGTTGGAACATACGGCATGATCAGATTTTGTATCACCTTGTTTCCAGATGCCAGCAAAACATTTACACCTTACATAATTACATTGGCGGTAATTTCAATTCTTTACGGAGCATTTATGGCGATTGGGCAAAAAGATATCAAGGGATTGATCGCCTTTACATCTATCTCGCACTTTGGCTTTATAACTATGGGAATCTTTGCGATGACCACACAAGGCATGTCTGGCGCTGCGCTTTATATGGTCAACCATGGTTTCTCAACCGCTGCGCTATTTTTAATCGCTGGTTGGATGATCAAACGCCGAAACTCCTCAACCATCTCTGATTTTGGTGGATTGCAACGTGTTACACCAGTGATGGCTTGGATGTTTTTCTTCGCAGGCATGTCATCCCTTGCACTGCCTGGACTTTCAAGCTTTGTTAGCGAATTCTTAGTCCTAGTTGGTACATATACCCGTTATCCAGTTGCGGCAATTATCGGCACCTTAGGAATTGTCTTAGCTGCACTATATGTTTTGATTCCAGTTCAAAAAACACTTCATGGACCAATTACACCTGGCAATGAAATTACCACCGATCTCTCACTTCGGGAGAAGTTAGCGATCGCACCAGTTGTTGCTGTGATAATTGCAATGGGTTTTTATCCAAAGCCAGTTCTTGATTTAATAAATCCAACCGCTGAAAAAGTTGTGACTACAGCAGGCTTCACCGATCCTGCGCCACAGGTAAGGAAATAATGTTAACTGCACCAGAACTCATCTACTCACTACTTGCGCCAATGATTATTATTTTTGCGGCTGCGGTAATCGGAGTTCTAGTTGAAGCATTTGTTGGCAAGGCTCGTCGAGCAGCGATTCAGCTAACCCTAACTTTAGGTGCGTTGACCCTCTCACTTCTGCAGCTCTGGAGTATTCGTGACAAGTTCTCTACAACAGCAGCGGTCGGCGCTGTTGTAATAGATAAGGCTGGCATATTTTTACAAGGAACTATTTTAATTCTTGCCATAGTTGCAGTTCTATTAGTTGCTGATCAGGATAACTTTGTTTCAAAGGCATCTGCAATTCCTGGCTCAGCCGAAGAGGCGGAATCGATTAAAACTGGAGATCAACAAACTGAAATCTTTCCATTATTCCTATTTGCAGTAGTTGGCATGATGCTCTTCCCAGTTTCTAATGATCTACTTACTTTATTTGTTGCACTCGAAGTTTTTTCATTACCACTTTACTTACTGGCAGGATTATCACGACGTCGCAGATTGCTCTCACAAGAAGCAGCCCTTAAGTACTTTTTGTTAGGTGCCTACTCCTCCGGATTTTTCCTATTCGGTGCAGCATTCTTATATGGATACTCCGGTACATTATCGATCAGTGGAATTGCACAGGCGGTTGAAGCTGGTGCCGGAAACAACATATTTGTCCTATTAGGAATTGTGTTTATCTCAGTTGGATTGCTATTTAAAATTAGCGCGGTTCCATTCCATTCATGGACACCCGATGTTTACCAAGGAGCACCTACTCCGATTACTGGATTTATGGCTGCTTGCACAAAGGTGGCCGCCTTCGGCGCAATCTTGCGAATGTTCTACGTTGGATTTGCCGATGTCTATACCGAGTGGCGCCCAATAATCACAACCATTGCAGTAATCACCATGATCTTTGGATCAGTAGTTGCAATTGCGCAACGAGATATAAAGCGAATGTTGGCTTATTCATCAATTGCACATGCTGGTTTCCTACTGACTGGAATTGTTGCATTAAATAAAGATGGATTAGCGGCCTCACTCTTTTACCTCTTTGCTTACGGAATGGCGACAATCGCCGCATTTGGCATTATCTCTTTGGTACGAAATTCAGCTGGTGAAGTAACTGATTTAAATCAATGGGTTGGATTAGGTAAGCGTTCACCATTAATTGCTGGCGCCTTTGCATTCTTACTCCTCACCTTTGCTGGCATTCCATTGACTGGTGGCTTTGTTGGCAAGTTTGCAATATTTTCAGCTGCATACCAAAGTGGGAATATTGGGGTGGTAGTTGTTGGTGTTTTATCAAGTGCAATCGCTGCCTTTTTCTATATTCGTGTGATTATCATGATGTTCTTCTCAGATCCACAAAATGATTCAGTTTCAATTATTATTCCAACGGTTAAGAGCCGAATCGCAATTTCAACAGCAACAATTACCTCCGTCGCTTTAGGTATTGCACCATTTCTAGTATTAAATACCGCGACCAGCTTTGCTAACTTCATCAAGTAAATGTCACCTTTAGGCGTACCAAATCTGGAGCCAAAGTTAGAGGAACGCTTGCTTTCCGATATGCAAAAAGTGGAGTCACTACTGCGAACCCATATCGAGGGCGATTACCCATTAGTTGTAGAGACCTCTCGCCATTTGGTGCAGGCGGGCGGGAAGAGACTTCGCCCACTTTTAACTTTAATCTCAGCACAATTTGGTGATCCAAATAAGTTTGGCATCATTGAAGCAGCAGTTGTCTGCGAATTAACCCACCTTGCAACTTTGTATCATGATGATGTTATGGATGAAGCACCATTGCGACGTGGTGTTGAAAGTGCTAATAATCGATGGGGTAATTCAGTTGCTATTTTGACTGGTGATTATCTCTTTGCCAAAGCTTCAGATTTGCTGGCAGATCTAGGACCAGAAGCGGTGCGACTACAAGCCAAAACATTTGAGAGATTAGTAATTGGTCAGATAAATGAGACTCAGGGTAATCCAACCGGCACAACAATGATCGATCATTATTTAAAGGTAGTTAGTGATAAAACCGGTTCATTAATAGCAACAAGTGCACGTTTCGGCGCGATGTTATCTGGCGCGGAACCAAGAGTTATAGAGCTGCTTACTCAATTTGGCGAGAAGGTTGGTATCGCTTTTCAAATCGCAGATGATTTACTGGATGTCCAAAGCGATTCAACAGAGTCGGGCAAAACACCTGGCACTGATTTAAAGGAGGGCATTCCAACATTAGTCACTCTGTATGCCATGAGCTCAAAGGATCCAGCAGATAAGGATCTAGTTGAGCGATTAAGTAAACCGATTCCAGAGAGTGAATTAAGTGAAACCATCACACAATTACGAAATCACAAAGCGGTATTAGAAGTTAAAGCTTATTTACGAACAATTGCAGATGAAGCTGATGCCTTGCTGTCTGAACTACCTGCAACTCCAGCAAAGGATGCGCTTGCGAACTTAATTACCACTTTGATTAGTAGATCTACCTGATTTGAACATATCTGTACCTAAAAAGGCTAGCGCCGCCCAAATAAAGATAAAACCAATTAGCTTTGTTAGCTGCAGCTCCTCGTGAAAAACCAGAATTCCAACTAGAAACATAATTGTTGGAGTTATGTATTGCAGTAATCCGGTAATCGTAAGTGGTAATCGAGTAGTTGCAGCGTTAAACAAGAGAAGTGGAACAATGGTAAAGAGACCGGCGGTAAACAATGCAAATGAGAAGAATAGATCTTGGCCAAACTCCGCCTTGTTTTGACTCATTAAATAACTTAGATAGGCAAAGCTAGGCACAAAAGCGACCAAAGTTTCAACCGATAAAGTTTGTAGCGCGCCAGCATTTAATCGCTTCTTAATCAAACTGTATGAACCCCAACTTACCGCAAGGCCAATTGCGACTAGCGGCACGCGACCATAAGTGAGTGTCAAAATGGCTACACCGGTTGTGGCAAGAGCAACTGAGAAAATTTGCAATCTGCGTAACTTCTCTTTTAAGACAAAGACGCCAAAAGTTACTGCAACAAGTGGTGTTATGTAATATCCAAGAGCTGCTTCAACTACTCGATCCACACTTACCGCCCAGATGTAGATTCCCCAATTAAACGTGAGAAGTAAGGAAGAGAGGGCAAGGAGAGAGAAACTTCGCAGATCTCTGATTAACGCAAAAGCCTCTCTTAACTGTCTTTGAAAGGTTAAGAAGAGATAGCAGGCAAAGAGTGACCAAATAGCTCGGTGTGCCAATATTTCATAAGGTGAGGCTTGGCTTAATGCTCGCCAATAAATTGGTAGAAGTCCCCAAATTACATATGCAGCAACGCCGTAAGTTAAACCACTTCCAACTTTATTCAATTTGTTTATCTATTTAATTATCGGAAGTTTGTGAACTGAACGGCAAAGTCCCAGCCCTTGTTTTTTACCAAGGCAATTGCTTCTTGTAGATCATCTCGACTTTTGCTAGAGACTCTTAACTCTTCACCTTGTATCTGTGTTTTTAATGATTTTGGTCCTTCATCCTTTAAAAATTTTGCAATCTTCTTAGCATTCTCAGTGGATATACCCTCTTTAAAGGTTGAATTTATTCGGTAGGTCTTTCCACTAAGCATTGGCTCACCAGTATCGAGATGTTTAAGTGAGACATTTCGTTTGATCAATTTTTCCTTTAATACTTCAAGGGCTGCCTTGGCCCGCTCCTCGGTATCTGATTCAATTGTGATCTTCTCAGCGGTTTTCTCAATCTTGGTCCCGGTATTCTTAAAATCAAATCTGGTAGCTAATTCGCGATCACATTGATTGAAGGCGTTATCCACCTCCATATGATCGATCTTAGATACGATATCAAAGGTGCTATCAGCCATGTTTATACTTTACTATTAATTTAACAAGATACTTAATTGAGGCGAGAAAATATGGCATCAGCCAAAGTAAGACGGCGTTTTCCAAGCCCGATCGATCTGCTGCAATTACTCAAATTTCGCAAGCCAATATTTAATGGCCGCAAGCGCAGACTTTCCCGGGCATTAACAATTTATGATTTAAGAAGTATCGCTAAGCGCCGTACACCTAAAGCACCATTTGATTACACCGATGGTGGTGCAGATTCGGAAAGCTCATTACAGCGCGCCAGATCTGCATTTGAAAATCTAGAGTTTTCACCACGTATTTTGCGTAATGTTAAAGAGATTGATTTAACAGTCAACATGCTAGGAAAAAAATCCAGTATGCCGATCGGAATTGCACCAACTGGTTTTACCCGCATGATGCAAACCGAAGGTGAGTACGCCGGTGCATGCGCAGCACGTGATGCTGGAATTCCTTACACACTTTCAACAATGGGAACAAGATCAATTGAGGATGTTGCCAGAGTTGCACCTGATGGCCGTAATTGGTTTCAACTTTATATGTGGAAGGATCGCGATCGCAGCATGGCATTGGTTGATCGTGCCAAAAAAGCTGGCTTTGATACCTTGGTATTAACTGTTGATGTACCAGTTGCTGGTGCTCGATTACGAGATGTTAGAAATGGCATGACAATTCCGCCATCACTAACCTCAAAGACAATCTTGAATGCAATTCCAAGACCAGCTTGGTGGTTAAATTTCTTAACAACCGATCCTCTTAAATTCGCCTCACTTGACACTTGGAATGGAACTGTTGCAGAGCTACTTGATTCGATGTTTGATCCAACAGTTACTTACGAGGATTTAAAATGGATTCGCAGCCAATGGCAGGGCAATTTAGTTGTCAAAGGTATTCAAAATGTAGATGATGCTGTTGAGTCTGTTAAAGCTGGCGCAGATGCAATAATTCTTTCAAATCATGGTGGTCGCCAATTAGATAGAGCGCCAGTTCCACTTCACTTACTCCCCGAGGTAGTAAAAGCGGTTGGTGATAAAGCAGAGGTCCACCTTGATACCGGAATAATGCATGGTGCAGATGTTGTCGCCGCCTTAGCTGCTGGTGCTAAATTTACTTGGATCGGCCGTGCATATTTATATGGCTTAATGGCTGGCGGTAAACCAGGTGTTGATCGCTCGCTAGAAATTTTAAAGACACAGATGGTTCGAACAATGAAGTTATTAGGTGCTCGAAGTGTTTCAGAGCTAGAGCCTGACCATGTGAGATTTATTGCTAGATATCAGGATAACCAGCGATAAATAATTAACTTTTGGCAATGTGCGAGTGAAGGCTTTACACTTCACCGCGCTTAACAATCCTTGGCGGGTTGCCCGAGCGGCCAATGGGAGCGGACTGTAAATCCGCCGGCTCTGCCTTCGAAGGTTCAAATCCTTCACCCGCCACCAATTAAGAGTTTTGAACACTACTTAATTTTTATACCAATGAGATCAACCTCGATTTATACCGTTGATAACAAATAGATTTAATTGAGGAGCTGCAAATTTATGCAGTAATTTCGCCAAGGTATTAAACAGTTGTACTCTTAACCGTGTAAGTGCCCCCTTAGCTCAGTCGGTAGAGTGTTTCCATGGTAAGGAAAAGGTCAACGGTTCGATTCCGTTAGGGGGCTCGAATAAAGCAGTAAGGCAAGAAAATTAAATATTGAAAAGTTATTTAAGAAAAGTTTGGCGGGGTAGCTCAGCTTGGTAGAGCAAGCGGCTCATAATCGCTGTGTCGTGGGTTCAAATCCCGCCTCCGCTACCAACTTAATTTCACTAATAAGTGAGGATCAAGTAGCCTCACCTTCAGTACCGTTAATACCTTCAGTATCCCAACAAGGCTAGGAGCTCAACCATGGCAAGCAAAAGTGCAGATGTTCGTCCAAAAATTACAATGGCATGTGTTGAGTGCAAAGAGCGCAACTACATCACACGTAAAAACCGCCGTAACGATCCAGATCGTTTAGAGTTGAAGAAGTTTTGCCCTCGTTGCAAATCCTCTCAACTACACCGCGAAACTCGTTAATTAATCTCCCGCCAATGGCCGGGTCAATTCGTATCTGCTTAATTGCAGAGGGCTTTGTCGATGATCTATTAATTTGTGTTAAATCGATCAAAGAGTTTACAAATACTCCAATCACAATTTACGCCAATGGAAAAAGCAATTGGCTGCCATTAGATAAATTCACCGATCCACAAATATCAATTGTGGAGGCGAAAAATCCGTTGGGTTGGGGAAATGTAATAAATCATTTTCTTGAGCTTTGTACCGAGGATTACTTGGTAATCATGGATCCATCCACCACCTTCACCGGTGATCCAATCACACCAGCTTTAGCGCAGATCGAAAAAGGTTTTGCCGCTGTTGGTTGGAAGGGCGGCTTGGTGAACTTGGCAGATGATTGGCGAAGCACAGAGGATAAGGGCGATGGCGAAGTCGATGTTTTATTCTCATACTTTTTCTTAATAGATCGCAAAAAAGCGATCGCTGCAGGTGGTGCTAATGCCAGCGCTAAGTATTATCGCAATGCTGATATGGAGTTATCACTAGCATTGCGTGCAGATGGCGGAAAGTTGCTCCAAATGAGTTTGCCACTAACGCAAGGTCGACATCATGGCTACCATGACACTGATCCTGATTATCGAGATAAAAACTCAAGAAAAAATTACCAACGAATTCTTGATCGCTTTAGAGGCAAGAATGAGATCCTCACACCTCGCAGGTAGGCTTACGATATGAATGAGCTCTCAAACTTCACCACCCTTCGCGTCGGTGGACCGGCACAAAAGATTGTGCATGCGCATTCAGAGGATGAGTTAATTCAATTTGTTAAGAGCGCTGATGAAGCAAAAGAGCCAGTTTTAATCTTAGGTGGCGGCTCTAATTTATTGATTAGCGATGCTGGATTTGCTGGCACAGTAATTAGAGTTGAAAATAAAGGAAACGCACTTGAATACGATGCTTGTAGCGGTGGGATGATTGAGGTTGCAGCTGGTGAGGATTGGGATAAGTTTGTTGAATTAAGCATCAACCAAGGCTTTGCAGATTTAGAATCATTAAGCGGCATTCCAGGAACTGTTGGCGGCTCGCCAATTCAAAATATCGGCGCATACGGGCATGAGGTTTCCGAGACAATAGCTCGAGTCCGTGTTTATGATCGAATTGCAAAAGCAATCAAAACCTTTGCCGCGGCAGAGTGCAACTTTAGTTATCGAGGTTCAATCTTTAAATCTGAAAAAGATCGCTATGTAATTTTAAATGTAACCTTTCAACTGCGAAAAGGTGATCAATCTTTACCAATTACCTACGCCGAATTAGCAAAACATCTTGGGGTAAATATTGGTGACCGTGCACCGGTCAAAGAGGTGCGCAAAGCTGTTCTCGAGTTACGCGCTCGCAAGGGAATGTTGTTAGATTCCTCAGAAAACCAAATCATGTCAGCTGGCTCCTTCTTTGTTAATCCAATTATTTCAAAGGCAGCAGCTGATAAGTTGCCAGCAGATGCACCACGTTGGCCGCAATCAGACGGCCAGGTTAAAACTTCAGCTGCTTGGTTGATGGAGCAAGCAGGGGTACTTAAAGGCGAAAAATTTGCGGGTGCTCAGATTTCAGAGCGTCATGTTTTGGCGCTAACCAATAGTGGAACAGCAAAGGCTGATGACATTGTTAAATTAGCGAAGGTGGCAAAACAAAGAGTTTTTGAAAAGTTTGGCGTTGATTTAAAAGCAGAGGTGCAATTAATCGGATTAGATTTAAATTAAACCGCTTCAGAAAGTAGTTTTTTAACGCGAGCGATTCCTTCAACAATATCGGCATCACTTGTAGCGTATGAAAATCTAAGGTAACCAGATGGTCCAAATGCCTCACCTGGAACTGCAGCAACCTCAGCCTCTTCTAAAATTAAGGTTGCAAGTTCAGCTGAAGTTGTTGGAACCTTGCCACGAATACTTTTACCAAGCACACCCTTAACAGATGGGTAAACGTAAAAGGCACCAGTTGGTGTTGGACAGGTGATACCTGGAATCTCATTTAGCAAGCCAACAATTAATTTACGACGTCGATCAAATGCTTCACCCATTTTGTGAACAGCGGATAAGTCCCCTGCTACCGCTGCGATTGCAGCACGTTGTGAAACATTTGAAACATTTGAGCTTAAATGTGATTGTAGATTTGTGGCTGCTTTGATTACATCCTTTGGACCAATCATCCAACCTACTCGCCAACCAGTCATCGCATAGGTTTTGGCAACACCATTAATAATTATGGTGCGATCTGCCAGCCCAGGTACTGCAACACAGATTGATGGTGCAGTAGCTCCGTCATAAAGCAGGTGTTCATAAATCTCATCGGTAATTACCCAAATATTATTTTTTAATGCCCACTCGCCAATTGCCTTCACCTGTTCTGGTGAGTAAACCGATCCAGTTGGGTTTGAAGGTGAGCAAAATAGCAACGCCTTAGTTTTAGGAGTTAACGCTTTTTGTAACTGCTCAACCGAGACAAGGTAATTTTGAGTTTCATCGGCAAAAACTTCAACCGATACGCCACCAGCTAATTTGATCGCCTCTGGATAGGTAGTCCAGAACGGTGATGGCAAAATAACTTCATCACCTGGATCAAGAATTGTTGCGAAAGATTGGTACACCGCTTGCTTGCCACCATTGGTAACAAGTACTTGATCAGCAGTTACTTCATATCCGGAGTCACGTTTAGTTTTTGCAACAATCGCTTCACGAAGCTCTGGTAATCCAGGTGATGGTGTGTAGCGGTGGTTAGCCACAATTTTTGCAGCAGCGATTGCAGCATCAACAATGTAATCTGGTGTTGGAAAATCAGGTTCTCCTGCACCAAAACCAATAACTGGTTTTCCAGCAGCCTTTAAAGCTTTTGCTTTTGCATCAACTGCCAAGGTTGCAGATTCTGCGATTGCAGCGATTCGCCGAGAGATACGTGGCTTCTCAGAACCACTCTTTTGATCTGCGCTCATGGGGAAAAGTGTGCCATCTACGCATAAATACCGATTGCCTTTTATCTGATTTTACCTATGAGCCTTGTCCCACCTACACTTTGCGACCCGGCGCTTGTTTTAGGTCATGATTTTTCATGCCTTAATGCGGGCCGAAGGGCAGTAGCTCAATTGGCTAGAGTTGCCGTCTCCAAAGCGGCCGGTTGGG
>CAZVNE010000004.1:0-3198 GCA_964628535.1 uncultured Candidatus Nanopelagicus sp.
TATTTGAAGGTGAGAAAAATGCATTTTATGAAGAGGGTGCGCCAATGCAATTATCAAAGGTTGGTCGCTCATTTATTGCAGGTGTAATTAAACATGCAGCAGAGATAACCGCAATTACCAATCAATGGGTTAACTCCTACAAACGATTAAATGGCGGCGGTGAAGCACCAGCCTTTGCAACTTGGGCGCAAAATGATCGCAATGCATTGGTTCGTATTCCAACTTATAAGCCAAAGAAAGAGGCATCAACTCGCGTCGAGATTCGTTCACCAGATTCAGCGTGTAATCCATATCTAGCCTTTGCCGTAATTATTGGTGCTGGCCTAGCTGGTGTTGAAGGCAAGTATGAATTAAGTGAAAATTCAAATCCAACTCCACTGCCATCTGATCTTGCAGAGGCAATATCTGCTATGGAGCAAAGTAAATTAGTGAAGGAAACATTAGGCGCGGATGTCTTTGAGTTTGTGCTTAGAAATAAGCGTGCTGAGTGGAATGAGTACCGAAAGCAGGTAAGTGCCTTTGAATTAAGTAGGTATTTACCAGTTTTATAGAAAGTTCTCGCTAGAATCTTTACATGAGCAAACAAATTGTTACCCACATTGTTGTAGATCTAGATAATCGAGATAAATCTTCAGTTCTCTGGCGATTAGTTTTGGCCTTTCCCTTCATGATCTTTGTCTCCGCTTTCTCTACCTGGGCAAATGACAATGGTGAGTTTTTGCAATACACCGGTGGCGTCTTAATTGCACCAGCTGCTCTTGCGCTGATCTTTCGTGGGGTTTATCCATCTTATGTTCTAACCTTCAATAAGGCATACCTATCTTTAACCAATCGCTTAGCCTCATTTGTCTTCTGCTTAACGGATGAGTACCCATCGATTGAGGAGAATCAAAAGGTTAAGCTGGATTTTCCAGATATTGCAGGTGGTAAAAACTTAAATCGTTACGCACCACTTTATAAATGGTTTTTAGCCATCCCGCTTTACATAGTTGGGTTGATCTATGCGATTTATGCATTGGTGCTAACAATTCTTGCTTGGTTTAACATCTTATTTACCGGCAACTACCCCGATGCAAGCGCAGATGGTGTGGTTAAGGTAATGGCGTACTGGAATCGTGTTTATGGGTATGCAATTCTCTTGGTTAGCGATGAGTACCCAAGCTTCTCTCTTTAATTCACAACCTTTACGCGATTTTTAACCTTGCCCTTTGGGCGGTAGGTAGCGCGGGGTTGCGGCTTAGGAAATTTTCCAGATAACTCAAAACTTCTTGCAACCATTAATAAAATCAACCTGGCCTCTGCTAGCGCAAAGTATTCGCCTAAACATTTACGACTGCCAGCACCAAAGGCAAAGTAAGCACCCTTTGGCAATGAGTTTTCAAAGTTTGGCGCCAGCCACCTATTTGGATCAAAGATTTCTGGCTCTGGAAAGTACCTTGGATTTCGATGAGTTACATATTGGCTTACCAGTACATGTGCACCAGCTGGGATCTTTACACCCTCAATTACTACATCCTTAGTTGCGATTCTTGGCGCAATCCAAACTGGCGGTGCAAGCCGCATCGTTTCATTAAGAATTGCAGTTGCGATTGGAGAACCATCCTCTAATTCCTTGTAGGTTGGCGCACGTTTTTCATCTAACCAACTTTGACTTAAAGCCTCTTGTCGCAAAAGTTCTCGAAATTTCTGATTTTTATTTAAGTATGAGAATGCCCAGGACATCACATTTGCCGTAGTTTCGTGACCACTGAGAATCAGAGTTAAAACCTCATCCCTAATGTGTTCAGTACTTACCTGATCCTGCATCTGCAACATAATGCCAAGCAGATCATCTGAGGTTGTTAGATTTGAAGCAATCCGCTTATTGATTATCTCCTCTGCAATATCAGCTAAATTATCAGATGCAACCTCAAACTTCTTAAAGTAAGAAAACGGGGAGTGATCAAAT
This sequence comes from uncultured Candidatus Nanopelagicus sp., assembly GCA_964628535.1. GTDB lineage: Bacteria > Actinomycetota > Actinomycetes > Nanopelagicales > Nanopelagicaceae > Nanopelagicus. Next base: position 1,949 of record CAZVNE010000004.1, read on the forward strand.
TTCTCTAGTCCAGGCAACATAGTACGTTCGATTCGATCAATTGCGATCTCCATATTGTGTGCAATTGCCTTTGTATATTGATGCGAATCTAAACCAAATAAACAGCGTGAAACTATCTCTAAAGTTAGCGCCATCATTTCTGGAGCTAATTCAATCTCATCCTTACTGCGCCACTCCTCAGTGTATTTTTCAACCAAGTTAAACATTAATGAGACGTATCCATCGAGATTTCCATGGTGAAATGGTGGTTGCATCATTCGGCGATGATTTAGGTGAACCGGCTCTTCATTAGTTAACAATCCTTCGCCCAATACCTTTCGCATTCGAGCAAAACCAACACCTTTCACAAAGCTGTGTTGTTGGGCAACTGTTACCTCATGAACAGCTGCGGGCGAAAATAAGCCGATAAACAAACGGTTTGATAGAAAAAAAGAAACATGATCACCATATCTGCGCTGCATTTTTAAGATGTACTTTGGGGTATTAGCTAGAAAAGAGATGCTTTGTAAATCAGATAATTTTGGGTTAGGGCCTGGTAAAAGTGAATCGGTAATCCAATCTTTTTTAAAGATTGGTTTTGGAATTTGCGCATACTCCGCCGGCCTAGGGGATGTAAATGGCTTGGCCATCTTTCTTGCCATGCTTTAATCGTATGGATTAAGGCAGGTAAAGGGAATGGGTTGCGGTTTAAATTGGCATGAATTCAAGGCTTCGGTTAACCTTGCGTCATGTTAATTGCAGGTTCACCAGTAACAACTTCATTGATCCTGCCATCACTTTCAGCTCTGCTTCTTCTTACCTGCCGCGGCGGGGCCAAGTAACCGGTCCCCTCGTCGCGGGGTTGGTCGCATCGGTAGACCCGTAAGCCCAAAAAAATTCGACGAGGAGCAAAGAAAAATGACAAGTAATTTCCCAGATCAAAGTAAATCCAAGATGCCGGTTAATCGGTACTCACCATTTAATCCATTTCCAAATAATGGTGCATTAACCGATCGCACCTGGCCCGATAAATCAATTACTAAAGCACCAAAGTGGTGCAGCGTTGATCTACGTGATGGAAATCAAGCATTAATTGATCCAATGGATGCCAATCGCAAATTAGTGATGTTCCAATTATTGGTAAAGATGGGATACAAAGAGATTGAGGTTGGTTTTCCAGCCGCTTCCCAAACTGATTTTGATTTCATCCGTAAAATCATTGAAGAGAAATTAATCCCAGATGATGTGGTTATTCAGGTTTTAACCCAAGC
>CAZVNE010000004.1:3298-4710 GCA_964628535.1 uncultured Candidatus Nanopelagicus sp.
CCAAATATCTATGCCGATTCAATTGAGTGGATGCACCGCAATTTAAAGTATCGCGATAGCGTAATTTTAAGTTTGCACCCACATAATGATCGAGGAACTGGTGTGGCAGCAGCAGAGCTTGCCTACTTAGCGGGTGCTGATCGAATTGAAGGCACATTATTTGGTAATGGTGAGCGCACTGGAAATGTTTGTTTAATTACTCTCGGTCTTAACTTGTTAAGCCATGGTGTTGATCCAATGATTGATTTCAGCAATATTGATGAGATCCGCAGAACTGTTGAGTACTGCAATCAATTACGTGTGCCAGAGCGACATCCATATGGCGGCGATTTAGTTTTCACCGCTTTTTCTGGCTCACATCAGGATGCAATTAAAAAAGGATTTGATCATCTAGAACGTGATGCTAAGGCTGCAGGTAAAACTCGAGATGAGTTCACTTGGGCGGTTCCTTATCTGCCAATTGATCCAAAGGATATTGGGCGTTCATATGAGGCGGTTATCCGGGTGAACAGTCAATCCGGTAAGGGTGGCGTTGCTTATTTGATGAAAAATGAACATCAATTAGATTTACCACGTCGACTTCAAATTGAGTTCAGCCAAGTAATTCAAGCAAAGACAGATTCTGAAGGTGGTGAGGTTTCACCAGATGCTATGTGGCGCTCATTTGAGGATGAGTACCTACCGGCAAAGGAGAATCAATGGGGCCGCTTTAAATTAACTGGACTTTCACAATCTTCACAGATGGATGAGGATGTAAAGCTTTCTGTCGAGTTAATTGATGGCGGTAAATCACATAATTTATCTGGCGCTGGTAATGGTCCAATTGCAGCCTTTGTTGCAATTGTTAATGCGCACGCACCTGGCATGGAGCTTCGAGTTCTGGATTACTACGAGCACGCATTATCTGCCGGCGGAGATGCAAAGGCTGCGGCATACCTTGAGTGTGAAGTAGCGGGCAAGGTTTATTGGGGAGTTGGAATTGATCCAAGCACTACAACCGCTGCGTTAAAAGCGGTTATCTCTTCAATCAATCGCGCAGTTCGTTAAGCAGACAACACTGGTGACTCTAGTAAGTTAGCCAGTATGGCGCTCTACCGAGATCAGGCGATCGTCTTGCGTACCCATAAATTGGGGGAGGCGGATCGAATTATTACCTTGTTCACCCGCGACCATGGCCGAATTAAAGCGGTTGCAAAAGGTGTCCGTAGAACTAAATCCCGATTTGGCGCCCGGCTTGAGCCAGCTAGTTATGTTGATTTACAACTTTATACCGGTCGTACCTTTGACACTATTACACAAGTAGAAGCGATTGAAAATTATGGAGATGTTTTATCAAGTGATTACCAAAACTGGACTGTAACATCTGCAATTTTAGAGGCGGCAGAGCGTTTTACGCAGGCTGAGCACGAGCC
>CAZVNE010000004.1:4810-55452 GCA_964628535.1 uncultured Candidatus Nanopelagicus sp.
TATTAACTGGTGATTGGGAGTCGGCGATGGCTAGTGAATTGAAAAATCGGGGTGAAGCTTCAGGGTTAATTGCCGCATATTTACAGTGGCACCTAGAGCGTGGTTTACGATCCTTGCCATTAGTTGAGAGAATAAACCGTGGCTAACAAGAAGAAGGTAGTTGCACCAACTGCACATTGGACAGGTGCTAAACCGCCAAAGTTAAAACCAGATCAGATTCCAAATCATGTTGCAGTTGTAATGGATGGAAATGGTCGCTGGGCTAAAGAGCGGGGCATGCCACGAACTGCAGGACATGAAGCTGGTGAGGCTTCCTTATTAGATATGGTCCACGGTGCAATTGAGATTGGTGTTAAAGAGTTGAGTGCATATGCATTTTCAACTGAGAATTGGCGCAGATCACCTGATGAGGTTAAGTTTTTAATGGGATTTAATCGCGAGGTGATGCGTCGTCGCCGAGATGAGATGAATGATTTAGGTGTGCGTATTCGCTGGGTAGGCCGAGAGCAAAAGCTTTGGGGCTCTGTTTTGAGTGAGCTGCGAGAGGCGGAGGAGTTAACAAAATCTAACAAGGTATTAACCCTGAATATGTGTGTTAATTACGGTGGCCGGGCTGAAATCGTTGATGCAATTACCGCAATTAGTAAAGCGATAAAGGGTAAGAAGATTAAGCCAGAGTCAATTACTGAGAAAAACTTTGCAAAGTACCTTTACTCTCCACAAATGAGTGATGTTGATTTATTTCTCCGCTCATCCGGAGAACAACGCACCAGCAACTTCTTAATGTGGCAATCTGCCTATGCTGAGATGGTCTTTCTTGATGTGCTTTGGCCAGATGCTGACCGCCGTACATTATGGAATGCGATTGAGATTTACGCAGAGCGCGAGCGGAGATTTGGCAAGGCTTAACTCAGCACTTCGCGCATAAGCCAAAAAGCTCAACTACATGGGTCACCTTTCGGAAGCCATGATTCTTTGCCACAGTATTTGCCCATCTTTCAACAGCGCTGCCTTCAACCTCAATTGTTTTACCGCAACTAGTACAAACTAGGTGATGGTGATGACCAGTTTCACATAAACGATATAGCGCCTCACCATCATCTGTGCGCAAAACATCAACTGCATTTTTAGCAGCAGCTTTTTGCAATGTTCGATAAACCGTTGCTAAACCAGTTGATTCACCATCTTTTCGCAGCAACTGATAAACCGATTGGGCACTTGAAAACTTACCCTGCCGTTTTAGTGCACCAATTACCTTTATCTCAGATTTGTTCATTAAGACTTGATCCTTTGTCATTACTTGCCCTTATCTTCATGGGCATGATCCTCTTCATGGGCATGATCCTCTTCATGGGCATGATCCTCTTCATGCACGCCCTCTTCTTGATGACTCTCTGAGTGCGAAGTTGAATCACTATGGCCATGCACATGAACTGATTCAAGCTGGCTAACTAGTGCCCACATGATGGCTACACCAGCTAGAGTTGAAACCAATGTCCAACGAGTAGCATGGCTTGCATGTGCTTCTGGCAGGATATGACTAGTTGCCAAGTAAATTACGATTCCAGAAAATGCAGCAAGGTAGAGAGCGGTAAAGTTCTCTGAAAGTGCCAAGCTAGATCCAATCGCAGCGCCACTAATTCTTGCTATTGCATCAACACCCAGCAACCAAACACCTTTTTTGGTCCATTTCTCGCTCTTGATAAGCATCGCAACTGTATTTAAACCATCACTAAAAGCGTGAACAAGTAAGGCTGCAAAAACTGCAATTCCTAATTTTTCATCAATTGAAAATGCAACACCTAATGCCAAGCCATCTAGGAAGACATGTAAACCCATCGCCAATCCACCAATAGTGCCGGTGACATTTGATGAGTGCTTATGGTCATGCCCATAATCTGATTCAGCTGGTTCATGAGAGCCAGAGAATTTCTCGAATAGATGCAGGAGTAAGAAACCACCAATTAGTGCTACCGAAACGCTGGGTGCTCCCAATAAAGTGCCGGAGGACATCTCAAAAACCTCGGGTAGGAGGCTAAAGGCGACTAATCCAAGTAGCAAGCCCGCTGCTAAACCTAAAACTAGGTGCAGGCGATCACGAGCTCGAAGTGCGATTACGCCGCCAAGGGTGGTTGCTAATACCGTGGCTGCGGCTAACAGGATGGCTATATTCATAAAAAGAATCTAGCACAAATGAGAATGATTATCAAAATCAAAGCTTAGGCCTGTCAGCGCCGCTTACCCCTTACACTTAAGGCTCAATCGCAAGCCGCCGACAGCCAGCCGGATGGAGTAAAAATGGCAGCAGATCGTTTAGAAAATATTGTCTCTCTGGCCAAGCGCCGAGGTTTTGTTTACCCCTCCTCTGAAATTTATGGGGGACTTCGCGCCTCTTGGGATTACGGTCCACTGGGTGTTGAATTAAAAAATAATGTTAAACGTCAATGGTGGCGTTCTATGGTGCAAGGCCGCGATGATGTGGTCGGTCTTGATTCATGTGTAATTTTAGCTCGCGAGGTTTGGGAAGCATCAGGGCACGTAGCAACATTTTCAGATCCATTAACTGAGTGCACCTCTTGTCACAAACGTTACCGCGCCGATCATCTAGAAGAGGCGTATGAAAATAAGCATAAGAAAAAAGCACCATCAATGGAGGAGATCAACTGTCCTAATTGTGGAACAAAGGGAAAGTTCACTACTCCAAAACAATTTTCCGGTTTATTAAAAACCTACCTTGGGCCAGTTGAAGATGAATCTGGTTTGGCATATCTGCGACCAGAGACTGCACAAGGAATCTTTATTAACTTTGAGAATGTCACATCAACCTCTCGCAAAAAACCACCATTTGGAATTGGCCAAATTGGTAAATCATTCCGTAATGAAATTACACCAGGCAACTTTATTTTCCGTACCCGTGAATTTGAACAGATGGAGATGGAGTTCTTTGTAGTTCCGGGAACTGATGAAGAGTGGCATCAATACTGGATCGATACCCGACTCGCTTGGTATAAGGATTTAGGAATTAATCCTGATCGACTTCGAATTTATGATCACCCAAAAGAGAAGTTATCTCATTACTCAAAGCGAACTGCAGATATTGAGTACAAGTTTGATTTCGCAGGAACTGAGTGGGGCGAGCTTGAAGGAATTGCTAATCGCACTGATTTTGATTTAAAGGCGCACAGTGCAGCATCCGGTGAGAACTTAACCTGGTTTGATCAAGAGAAAAATGAACGATGGACACCATATGTGATTGAACCAGCAGCTGGTGTTGATCGCTGCGCACTTACCTTCATGATGGATGCCTTTACCGAGGATGAAGCACCAAATTCAAAGGGCGAGATGGAAAAGCGCGCAGTTATGAAGTTAGATCCAAGGCTGGCACCGGTAAAGGTGGCGGTGCTTCCACTATCTCGAAATGCAGATCTATCGCCCAAGGCGAAGGATTTAGCGATGGAGCTGCGAAAAAATTGGAATGTTGATTTTGATGATGCTGGTGCAATTGGTCGCAGATACCGCCGCCAGGATGAGATCGGAACTCCATTTTGTATCACAGTTGATTTTGAATCATTAGATGATCAAGCGGTTACTATCCGTGAGCGCGACACTATGGCGCAATCTCGAATTTCCCTAGATCAGGTTCAAAGTTACCTAGCACCAAAATTATTGGGCGCTTAATTGTTAACGCAGGTTAAGCCACTTCGGCTGCCGATTTCTAATGGCAACTTTGTTAACAATGAGGTGGTCTTAGATACCCCGGTAGTTCTTGCACCAATGGCTGGAATTACAAACTCGGCATTTCGCACACTTTGCCGCGAGCAAGGTGCTGGTTTATTTGTTTCTGAGATGGTTACCGCTCGGGCATTAATTGAAAGACGTGAAGAGACCTTTAGATTAATTAAGCCAGGTATTGGTGAAACACCAAGATCAATCCAGCTTTACGCAGTTGACCCCAATGTTGTTGGTAAGGCGATTGATTTGTTAGGTGCTGAAAATTTAGCTGATCACATAGATTTAAATTTTGGTTGTCCAGTGCCAAAGGTGACAAAACGTGGTGGTGGCGCAGCTCTTCCATATAAACGAAGGTTGTTCTCATCAATTGTTGAAGCCTCCGTTAAAGCAGCAAGCAAATACGGAATGCCAGTGACGGTAAAGATGCGAGTTGGTATAGATCATGAACACCATACCTATCGCGAAGCGGCAATGAGTGCAGCTGATTTCGGTGTTGCCTGGGTTGCACTACATGCTCGCACCGCCGCTCAACTTTATGAAGGCAAATCTGATTGGAGCAAGATCGCAGATTTAGTAGAACATTTAGCACCAACTGGTGTTCCAGTCTTAGGAAATGGCGATATCTGGAGTGGTGCTGATGGTGTTGCGATGATGGAACAAACTGGATGTGCCGGTGTTGTTGTTGGTCGCGGTTGCCTGGGCAGACCTTGGTTGTTTGCTGATCTCGTAAGCGCCTTTGCTGGAGAGAACAACAGAAGTAATCCAACCTTATTTGAGGTACGAGCAATTATGTTGCGTCATGCGCAATTATTAATTACCTACTTTGAAAATGAGGATCGAGCTATGCGCGATCTTCGCAAACACATGGCTTGGTACTTAAAGGGTTTTCGCGTACCACGCGAGGTTAGATCCTCTCTTGGCATGGTTGCATCATTGCAAGAGATGCAGGATTTACTTTCAAATTTAGAGGAGCAGCCATATCCAACCGAGGTCGGAGATGCACCTCGTGGTCGCACAAGTCATGGCCGGCCGGTTTCACTTCCAGATGGTTGGCTAAAGGATCCAGATGAATTAGTAAGTATCACCATTGATGACTCTGTTTCTGGTGGCTGATCTGAGTCAATATGTTTATCTTTAAATTTATTAGAAAGATTATTGTATTTGTATTTCTCTTGATAATCATCATTCCAATTTATGTTATTGGTAATGTCTGGTACACCGCTAATAATTTAACTCCAGTCAAAAGTGATGTAATTGTTGTCCTGGGTGCTGCTCAATTTGATGGGCGGCCAAGTGAGCTTCTGCTTGCTCGATTACAAAGTGCCAGTGATAATTACAAAGATAAGATGGCAAAGGTGATTTATACCGTTGGTGCAGGAGCACCAGGGGATAGAAGTACAGAGGCAGCTGCTGGCTATAACTGGTTAATTGCAAATGGGGTTCCAAAGAAAAGTATTCAAGCTATTCCAAAGGGGCGCGATACCTTAGGAAGCACAGAGGCGTATGTAGCGGCTATGAACAAGGCGAAGTTTACTTCGGTGTTGATTGTGACCGACTCTTATCATTGTTTACGTGCCATGACGATGGCAAAGGATTTATCAGTCACTGCATCTTGCGCATCGAGTCAAACCGGACCAGGTGCATTAGAAAATTCAAAGTTGCGTTATTTACTTCGCGAAAGTGCAGCTTATTTAGCATATATAACAGTTGGCCGATTTGGTATCTCCTTAAGTGATCGGGTGATTTAAGCACCGGCCCTGCCGTAGATAGGATTAGTAAATGGTCTTACGCGCAGCAAATGAGCACTCTGGTTATACCGAGTTTGATCGCGAGCGATTTTTAGATGAACCAGCTAAACGAGGCGGCCGAACCGAGTTTGCTCGAGATCGCGCAAGAATTATTCACTCCTTTGCTCTAAGAAGACTTGCTGCTAAAACGCAGGTAGCAGTTCCATGGGCGACTGATTTTCCTCGAACCAGACTTTCTCACTCACTTGAGTGTGCGCAAGTTGGTCGCGAACTTGGCGCAGCTCTTGGCGCAGATCCAGATTTAATAGAGGGTGCTTGTTTAGCTCATGATTTAGGACATCCGCCCTTTGGCCATAATGGTGAAGAGGCGCTAAATCTTTTAGCAGATTCATGTGGTGGTTTTGAGGGAAATGCACAAAGTTTGCGATTATTAATTAGATTAGAAGCAAAGACAGTTTTACCTAATGGCAAATCAATTGGATTAAATTTAACCCGCAGCTCCTTAGATGCAGCAACTAAATATCCATGGCAGCGCGCGGAAAATGCTCGCAAATTTGGTGTTTATGGCGATGATCTCGAGATCTTTAATTGGTATCGGCAGGGAGTTGAAAGTGGAAAGACAAGTATGGAAGCGCAGATTATGGATTGGTCTGATGATGTCGCTTATAGCGTTCATGATCTAGAGGACTCCTTAGTAAGTGGTCAGATTAAGCTTGACCAATTAAGTAATGATCTGCCAAAGCTATTTACCGTGGCACAAGTTTCATATTTGGGTGATATCACCGAGGCTGAAATGGCCCAAGCGCTAACTGATCTACAAAAGTTATCTTGTTGGCCAAAGTATTACGATGGCACTCATCGATCTTTAGCCAGATTAAAAGATCTAGCATCCCAATTAATTGGCAGATTTGCCCAAGCTGCAGAGGTTGCTACGCAAGAAAAGTATGGTGATGGAGATTTAACTAGATATAACGCAAATTTAATTGTGCCAAGGCAGCAGCGGGTAGAGGTGGCGCTACTTAAATCTATGGCTGGACATTATGTAATTAACGCCGCTGCATCACAAAAGCGCTACGCCGAACAACAACAATTACTCAGTGAATTGGTCGAGGCGATACTTGCCAGCGCACCAGAGTCACTCGAAAGCTTCTTTTTGCAGGATTGGCAGAGCGCTGAAAATGATCAGCAACGGCTTCGAGTAGTAATTGACCAAGTGGCCTCATTAACCGATCCTGGCGCTCAAATCTTGCATGCAAAACTTACTGGCCAGAAGTAAATTAAAAGTTAAATAGGATTACCCCATGGCTGGCCGAATTAAGGATACCGATGTTGCTTATGTGCGCGACCACAGCCCAATTGATGATGTTGTTGGAGATTATGTTCAATTAAAGGGTGCTGGCGGCGGTCAGAAAAAAGGTTTGTGTCCATTTCATGATGAGAAATCACCATCCTTTCATGTAACACCAAGCAAGGGATACTTTCATTGTTTTGGCTGCCAGGTTGGTGGGGATGTAATTGCTTTTATTATGAAGTTAGAGCACCTAACCTTTACTGAAACTGTTGAACGCTTGGCTGATCGAATTGGTTACACACTTACTTATGAAGCTGGTGGCACAACCACAGGGCCATCAATTAATCGCTCTAGATTAGTTGCAGCAAATTTAGCATCTGCTACTTATTACCAAGAGCAGTTGCAACTGCCACAAGCCCAACATGGTCGTGATTTCCTAACAAAGCGTGGCTTTGATCGAGATGCCGCAAAAAACTTTGGCGTCGGTTACGCACCAGATGAGTGGGATAGCTTGTACAAATTTTTGAAGGGTAAGGGATTTACCGATGAGGAGTTAATGCTGGCCGGCTTAGTGAAAGAGGGAACTAGAGGGCCAATTGATCGTTACCGCAATCGTTTAATCTGGCCGGTGAAGGATATTTCCGGTGATGTTGTTGGATTTGGTGCGCGCAAACTAGCAAGTGATGATGTTGATCAAGGACCTAAGTACTTAAACTCACCAGAAACACCAATCTATAAGAAGAATCAAATTCTCTACGGTTTAGATATGGCAAAGAAGGAGATCTCTAAAACCCGCCAGGTAGTAATTGTTGAAGGTTATACCGATGTTATGGCAGCTCACTTAGCTGGTGTCACAACTGCAGTTGCAACCTGTGGAACTGCATTTGGTGATGAACATATTCGCATTATCCGAAGATTGTTAATGGATGCAGATGCATTTCGAGGCGAGGTTATCTTTACCTTTGATGGCGATGCAGCAGGTCAAAAGGCAGCACTTCGCGCATTTGAAGATGATCAAAAGTTTGTGGCACAAACTTTTGTGGCGGTTGAACAGAGTGGAATGGATCCATGTGAGTTGCGCCAAGCGCATGGAGATGCTGCAGTTCGCGAGTTAATTGCACGCCGAGTTCCATTATTTGAGTTTGCCATTAAATCTGTAATTGCTGCATATGACATCAGCGCACCAGAAGGAAGAGTTAATGCCTTAAATCAAGTGGCGCCATTAATCGGCAGGATTCGAGATGCCTCACTTCGCCCAGAGTATGTGCGTTTACTTGCAGGTTGGTTAGGCATGGAGGTAGATATTGTGGCAACTGCGGTAAAGCGAAGTGGATCCCGCACTGAAAGTACGCAACCTTCACAGGTGAATTTAACCGATCCAATTTTGGTGCTAGAGCGTGAGGTATTAAAGGTAAAGTTGCAAATCTCAGATCTAGCATCTAGTTGGGTAGATCTTGAACCAAATGCTTTCTCATACCCAGCATATGATTCACTTCGAAAATTAATTGATTTAGCAGATACCTTTACAACAGAGTCATTGCTCGAAAAGTGCGATAGTGATGAGATGAAGTCATTGGTAACAGAGCTGACAGTTGAACCTATTCGCACAGATGGTGAGGTCTCTGATCGTTACATCACCAGCATCTTTGCTCGATTACGAGAGGTCGCATTAACTCGCGCTATTGCAGAAATTAAATCTACGCTGCAACGATTAAACCCAGTTGAAAATGATGAGCAGTACCAAGAGATATTTGGCCAGTTAGTTGCCATGGAGGCAGCGCGTCGAGTTCAGAAAGAGTTGGCGCTAGGAGAGGCGTAAACTGCGTAAAAATTTAAGTATTTTTGTGGGAGTAAAGAAGTTCGCTACTATTCACCTTCGCCAATCAATCCCCAGATTGGTTTAATCCCTGATAGCTCAATTGGCAGAGCAGCCGGCTGTTAACCGGCAGGTTATTGGTTCGAGTCCAATTCAGGGAGCATGGCATTATTTAGAGTTCAGGTCTCGCTACCTGACCGTCCCGGCTCACTTGGCGCACTCGCATCTGCAATTGGTTTTGCTGGTGGCGATATTCGCGGCTTAGTTGTTTTAAGAAGTGAGAATGGCCGAGGTGTTGATGACATTACGATCGCAGTTCCAGGATCTGATCCAACTGATTTACTAAATGTTTTGGGTTCAATTGGTGGTGTCGAGGTTATCTCGATAACACCGGTCTCTTAAAAAATTTTAAAGCTTCACATCCCGTAGCTGCTGCGCAGATTGTTCTGGCGCTAAATCCATAATAAAGGCACCCATTCCAGATTCAGATCCAGATAGGTACTTTAATTTTCCAGGTTGTCGTCGTACCGAAACTATCTGCCAATGCAATCGCATGCTGTCGCGACCAGATCGAACAGGTGCTTGATACCAAGAGGCGATGTAAGCCATCTCGATGCCAAATACTCCATCCAACCTTGCCAAGATCTCCTTAGCAATCGGTGGAAATAATTGTGATTGCGCATTATCTAACTGGGTAAAGTCGGCAACTGAACGTTTTGGCGCTAAGTGAATCTCAAATGGATAACGGGCAGCATATGGAACAAAGGCGATCCACTCATCATTTTGTGCAATTACTCGCTCTTTATCCTTAACTTCACGCGCGATTACATCATCAAGTAGTACTCGACCTGTTTTCTTTAGATGAGTAGTAGCTGCCTCTAACATCTGATCGATGCGGGGCGGTAAAAATGAGTATGCATAAATTTGGCCATGAGGGTGGGAGAGTGTTACGCCAACCTCTTCGCCACGATTTTCAAATGGAAAGATATGTGCAATGTAAGGGAGTTTAGATAGTTCAGCGGTTCGATCCTTCCAAGCCTCTAATACTGTGCGAATCTGTTGAAGTGATAATTTTGCAAATGAGGTGTTGTGATCTGCGGTGTAACAAACTACTTCACATGCACCAGCTGCATCAACTTCTGGTGTATCCAATCCAGCAATACTCGGTAGCGCCCAATTGCTGTCAGGCGAGCGCAAAGCTGGTGCGCGATTTTCAAAGACCACTACCTCATAATTTGAATCAGGAATCTCAGTTTTTTTCTCAGCTGTTGTTGGACAGAGCGGGCACAACTCCTTGGGCGGCAGAAAAATTCGATGTTGGCGATGAGATGCAACCACGACCCATTCATTTACTAGAGCATCAAGCCGTAGATGTCCGATACCAGGTTGCGAAGCTTCATCGCGAGAATCAATGGCGATGCGATCGATCTGATTGCTATCGTAATAAGAGATCGTGCGACCATCTGATAATTTCAAATCAGATCTAACCACCGAGCCAGATAATTTCTGCTTCATAGGTGGCAACTCTAGCCGAGGGAAGATCAGATTCTGATTTGGTTAGCGCAGCTATCTACTGGTTTCTTACTAATGCTTGGCTTAGGTGTTGGAGTAGGAGTCGGCAGAACCGGACCTTGCACAACATTAAGGGTCAATGGTAATTCAATTTCAGCATGTGTCTTTGTCGCATCGACGAAATTAATTGTGCCAGGGATCGCACCTGCTGGAACACCAGTTAATCTAAGTAACCATCGTCCACTTGCGGCACGAACAGCATTTTGTGATTTAATTTTAATTGTTTTGTCAGTTGGCCTAAAGACAACTGTTCCAGTAACAACTGGTGAACCAATATTGCGATTAACCTCGACACTGATTTCAACTGGTTGATTTGTCGTATTGCTTGCCACCGAGAGAATATTCATCGCAGTTGGCTCATTTACCGGCATTAAATCTGCTGGTTCTGGCTTCCACTTTCCCTTAACTAATGACATAAAGGTTTCAGGTGTGCCTCGGAATACATTTAAATCTAATCTGCCACTAGGTACTCCGTACTTTGGGCCAATTCCACAGGATGAGTACTGCCAAATCTGCCATTGGGCCGAGCAGTTAGCGGTGCTCCAAGAGTGGACAAAACAACCAGCAGTTTTTAAACCAGGTTGAGAGATTGGATCGGCCGGGTTAATTCCATAATGTGCAAGCCAAAGTGGGTACTGACGCAGTTTTTCACTTCGAACCATGGCGCTCTCGAGAAAACTGGCATAGGAGTAAAGAAATGGTTTACGGCCAGTCTTTTCAGTAACTGTTTCAAGCCAGGTCTCTGCCCATGCTGTAACCAGTGATCGACCTAAGTACTTTGTGCAATTGCCAGAGGTATTTCTGCGCACACAATTTTGCTCTAGATCTAAGGCAACTGGTAGATCCATTTCATTGTATCCACCCAAAGATGCCAACCGCCAAATAACTTTCTGAGCTTGCGCTCTTGCATCACGTTGAATGTAAGCTAAATCTGTACTGTCTGGAAGATAGGCAAAGTGATACATGCCGGTATAGATACCTGCAGCTTGTGCCGCATTGCGATCTTCAACCAACCATCGCATAGTTAATCGGTCAGCTCTTTCTTGAGAGTCTGAACCCTTAATTAAAACAAAGCGCATGCCAGCTTTAAACTTCTTTTGAAAATCAATTGGCTTGTCATTTGGATGTTGCCATCTACTGATATCGGTTCCATGAATATGACCGCCAGGTCCATATCCCGCAAGTAATGTATTTTGATCAGCAAAGGTTAATGAGTTATCAATTTTGAAATTTGCAGTTTTTGATATGTTCCTTTTATTGCCCACTACCGCGATCGCTTGATACTGCCCCTCGGCCTTTACCGCAGTGGCAACCGTTGTAATTCGCCAGGATCCACTGCTTGATGAGGTGGTTTTTAGAGGTGTTTTAATCCAAGTTACGCCATTAAAGGAGTTGATACTGATCGCTGCTCTTGTCGCAGGCTTAACCTGGCCATAAAAAGTTACGATCGATTCACCAGCTTTTGGCGTGGTTGAAACATTTAAAGTTACTGAAACAGTTGCCGCATTTGCAGGTTGAATTAAATTTCCAACCATCATCACTATCGATAAGGCGAGAATGCCCAATTTTTTAAAATTTATCATTGCTCAATTATGGATGCATCTTCTCCAAAAACGTGTTTAATCGCTGCTATTAATCTTGCAGTGTGATCTGGATTGCGAGTTGCTTTGAAATCATGCGGGCCAGCAAACTTCTGACTATCAGCAAAATCTAAGGTTAATTGATGATTTTCATAGGAAACTAATCGGGCATCAAAAAATGCTAGCCAGGTGATTCGATCCTCTATTAAAAGTAAATCTAGAACTTCATTCCATCTTGCCTTGATCTCAGAAAGTTGCATTACTTAGATAGCGAATGCATACACAATTGCGGCACCAAAAATAATCAAGGCCGTGATTTTTATACTTTTGCGAAGTAACAATGATTTCAACGGTGTAATAAAGGTAATTAACAAGCCGATGATTCCAAGGCCAATCAATACTGAGCTGGTATTGAAATTATTGGCATTTCCTGTTTGGTACCTTAAATTGATTATCCCAATCGCCAACAGGGCGTATGCGCCAAATCGATAATTATTAATCATTTAGGTATCCGAAGTGAGTGCAATCCACCATCGATATTTAAAGTTGTTCCAGTAGTGGATGCTTGCAGTGGGCTGGCCAGAAAGATAATTGCGGATGCGATTTCTTCGGGGGTAACTAATCGACCCATTGGTTGCCGAGCCGCCAGTGCATCGCGGGCAGCATTTGCATCATCAGATTGATTTAACAATCTTTGTACCCACGGTGTATCTGTTGTCGCGGGATTTACAGCATTAACCCTAATTTTATCCTTAATGTGATCGGTCGCCATCGCCAAAGTTAAGGTAAGGATCGCACCCTTTGAAGCGCTGTACGCAGCTCTATTTGGAATCCCATCTGTTGCCGCTATAGATGCGGTGTTTACAATTGCTGGATATTTAGATTTACGAAGTAGTGGAATAGCCGCTCTTGATACACGCGCTGTTCCAATTACATTTACATTTAAAACCTTTTGCCAAATCTCATCTGTCTCATGCTCTACCGTAGTAAGTGAGCCAATTCCAGCATTATTTATCAAAATATCTAATTGTGAGCTCTGCTTACTAAACTCTGCGAAGGCATTAGATACTGAGTTGTTATCGCCAATGTCGCACTTAATGAATTTTGCTATACCAGCCATCTGACCTTCAGCTAGATCAAAACCAAAAACAGTCGCGCCCCGATCAGTTAGTCCCTTGGCAACAGCTAATCCAATTCCAGAGCCGGCTCCAGTAATAATTGCAGTTAAACCGCTGAACTCTTTCTCAATCACCTTCATATACTATTGCGTGTATGGCGCAGACCAAAACAGCAACCTCAGCATTTATCGCTGTGATTCATACCGCCGCTCACCAATACAGGATCACCAAATCTATTGATGGTAAGTACTTTGCTATTCCAAAAGTTATGACAATCTCTGATGCGCTCGAGTTGCCGCTCAACGAGTTCAAATCTTTATTTGACCAAGCTGGCACTGAAGAGATCTTTGGTTCACTAGCTGCACCAATTGCAGCTGACTCTGAGATTTGGGGAGCTGGAGTTACCTACCAGCGCTCCCGTGATGCTCGTAAAGAGGAGAGCGGAATTCCAGATGTTTACCAATTAGTGTATGAAGCAGATCGGCCAGAGTTGTTTTTTAAGGCAACTGCTAGGCGCACAGTTGGCACAAATTCAAATGTTGGAATTAGAGCTGATGCATTAACTTCAGTACCAGAGCCTGAGGTTGCAATCGTAATTAATAAGTACCGAGAATTAATTGGTTTAACTATTTGCAATGATATGACATCTAGAAATATCGAAGGTGAAAATCCACTGTATCTTTCGCAAGCAAAGATTTACCATGGTTCAAATGCGGTTGGTCCAATGATTAGACCAATCTGGGAGATCACCGATTACAGCTCACTATCAATCGATGCAAAGATTGAACGTGGCACAAATATTGTTTGGCAGGCGCAGACCTCACTTGCCCAACTAAACCGAAGTTTTACCGATTTAATTGAATACCTATTTAGATGTCAATCATTTCCAGTTGGTGCAATACTCTCTACCGGTACTGGAATTGTGCCGCCGCTTGATATCTCACTTCAGGCAGGGGATCTCGTGACAATTAATGTTGAAGAGGTTGGTCAGCTAGTAAACAAGGTAGTTACTACTCCACTTGATATAAATGAACGAGAGAATTTATGAGCCATGTAATTTGGACGCAGTGGGATGATCTAGAGGTTCCAGCAAATTTTAAAAAGTTATCTCCAGCAAATACACCAACTGATGGTGGAGATTTTTCGCAGGTTACCTTTTATGTTCCTTCCTATATGGGTGGCCGACCAGCCCTCGAGTTAACCAAGGCAATGCCTAATCTAAAAGTTTTACAAATGCCTAATGCTGGTTATGACGATGCGATGGAGTTTGTAAGACCAGGAATGACATTGTGTAATGGTCGAAGCATTCATGATGATTCAACGGCCGAGCTTGCAGTTGGCTTAACCATCGCTTCACTGCGAGGATTTCCGGAGTTTGTTCGAAATCAGGATAAAGGTAAATGGGTTCATACCCGCGAGAAATCAATTAATGATCGCAAAATTGGTGTAATTGGCTTTGGTTCAATTGGTTCAACAGTTGCGCGTATGCTCGCAGGATTTTCAGTAACTGTTGTGCCATTTACCCAAAGCGGTCGTGATAACACCACCCCTATCTCTGAACTTGATAAGCACCTGCCAACATTGGATGTAATCATTTTGATCTTGCCATTAACTAAGGAGAGCAAGCATTTGTTTAATGCTGCTCGATTAGCGTTAATGAAGGATGGTGCATTGCTGGTAAATGTGGCGCGCGGACCAATTGTTGATACTGATGCATTAGTAAAGGAGTTAAATTCGGGAAGAATTACCGCAGCTTTGGATGTAACTGATCCAGAGCCACTTCCAGAAGGTCATCCACTTTGGAGCGCTAAGGGTGTTTTGATCTCACCACATGTTGGTGGAAATACAACTGCATTTGAACCAAGAGCTAGAAGATTGATTAAATCTCAATTGGAGTTATTGGCAGCAGGTAAGCCGCTAAATAACATTATCGTGGCTGGTAATTAGGCCAATACTTCTTAATTTTCTCCCTTAAGAAATCGGCACTTTCATGCATCTGCTCCATACCATCAACACCATCTTCAATTGAGATCCAAGAATCAAAGCCAACAGCTTTTAGAGTAGAAAAAATTGCATCGTAATCATTTAAGCCTTTACCAATTACGCCATGTTTGAAAAATGAGACATACCCTGCAGTTCCACCCTCAGCTTTGCGCAGATCTTCAATGGTGCCATTAGCCAAGTAACGATCACTTGCGTGCATAGTCACAACTCGGTGCTTTACCTTTTCTAATAACTCAAGCGGTTCTTCACCAGCAGCAATGGCATTTGATGGATCAAAGTTAACTGCAAATGTAGGAGATGGAATGCGATTTACTAGATCAACAAAGACATCCATCATCTGGGCAAACTCAGGTTCGGTCCAAAAATCATCTTTGTAATGATTCTCAATAATTAAGGTAATACCTAAGCTTTCAGCGGTTGGAATACAAGCGTTAATTGAATCAACCACATAATTCATACCCTCTTCCCGGGTAATATTTTTACGGCGTTGTCCAGATAAAACGCGGCAGTACTTGGCGCCAAGGGCTGCGCTCATTTCAAGGGACCAAATCTCTTTTTCAATCTCTTTTTTGCGAAGTTGCGCATCTGGAATTGTGAAATCGGGCGAGGCACACATCATTGGAATTACCATTCCAGTATCTTCAACCGCTTTGCGAATCTGTGCCCAATTCTTTTCATCCTTTACATCAGCAAAATCATTGTAAAACTCAAGTCCATCAACATTTAACTCATCACCTAATTTAATCCACTTATAAATACTCATTTGGCCAGCAACTAATTGCTTGATAAAACCTTTTGGAAAGGCGGCGAGTTTTGGCATCTACTTCTCCGGATTCCTGCCGATAATTGAAAATTGCTCAAGTTCAACTACTGAACCAGTAAATGGCTTTGATTCATCACCCATCCAATAAACACAAGCGGTTGCTAATTGTTCCGGTGTGCTCATAACTCCAAATGGAATATTGTCGCGCCCTAATTTTTCTGGCCAACCTTCTGGCAATCCCTTAGCAATCTGATCTACATACTCGCGATCGGTCAGGATCCAACCTGGATTAATTAGATTAAATCTAACCTTATCTATGCCATGGGCATTAGCTAAGTTACGAGTCATCGTTTGCAACCCAGCCTTACCAATACTGTAAGCCAGCAGTGAGGATTCACCGCTGTATGCATTAATCGAACCAATATTTAAAACACAGCCTTGGGATTTTTTCAGGTGGGGGAAGGCGGCTTGAATTAAAAACAAGGCTGATTGCAAGTTAACAGTAATTGTTTTGGTAAAGGCCTCTGGCGTTAAGGCGCTTAAGTTGTTTCGCTCAATAATCGCGGCATTATTTACGACTGAATCAATGCCACCAAAAGCTGCGATAGCAGCCTCTACTATTTTCTTTGGTGTTGCAGGATCTGCTAAATCAGCAATACATAAGGATGCATTTGCGCCAAGTTGGGCAACCACCTTTTCACCATCTGATTTTTCAATTCCATGAATTAAAACCTTGGCACCCTCGGAAACAGCGCGAGTAGCGATCGCCTTGCCAATTCCGGAGGTAGCACCGGTAATAATTATTACCTTATCTTTTAACCTCATATCAATAACCCCACATTAAACCGGCTTAATAACAGATTTTAGAATTTCACCAGATTGCATCTTCTCAAAGGCGGTCTGCCATTGTTCAATTGGAAATACACCACCTAGTACCGGTGTTAAATCTAATTTTTCACTGCCGAGCAGGCGAAGTACTCGCTCCCACATCGGCCAGTTATGCGAGAAGGTTCCGCGTAATGTGACATTTTTTGCAACCAATGGATCGAGTGAGAAATCAAGTGGTTGTGGACCCCAACCAACCTTGCTGATCCAACCATCGGGGCGAACTACATCAAGTGCATGTTTTAGTGATGCGCTAACGCCCGCTGCATCAACAACACCATCTGCACCTAAACCATCAACAGTTTTGGCCCACTCAGTTGCGTCACCAATAATTACTTCACAGCCATAAGCCTTTGCAATATCTAATCGATTACGATCTTTTTCAAGTCCAACAAGTGCAACCTCAGCTCCTGCAAGACGAGCCATCGCGACTGCAAGAACACCAATTGGACCAGGCCCAAGAACAACGATGCGATCACCAGGCTTTATAAAGCCAGGTGCAATTGTCGAGCTGTATGCAACCGCGCAAGGTTCAGTCATTGCCGCAAACTCAAATGAGATATTCTGCGGAATTCGGTGCAACAAACGTGATGCCACCTTCGCATAACGTGTCATGCCGCCATTTACGCCATAACCAAATCCTTTACGGTTTGGATCTAAGTTGTACTTACCAATTCGAGTCATTGGTGAATCAGCATCAATCACCGCAGCGGTTTCGGTAACTACCCGATCGCCCTCTTTCCACTTTCCAGCAGCTTTAACATTTTTACCAAGCTCGGCGATAACACCACAAAACTCATGTCCTAAAACAACCGGGTAATTAACTGCCCAAGAGTTGGTGCCATGCCATTGGTGTAGATCAGAGCCACAAACACTTACCGCTTCAACCTGCATAATCACATCATCATCACCGGCAACAGGTCGTTCAATCTCTTGTAATTCAACACTTAAGGGTTTAGATGAATAGTTAACTACGCCGATTGATTTCATAAGTTAATCCTTGCTGTTAATTTTTTCTGGGAGTAATTGCAATATCGCCGTATGCGTGGACCTTTTCGCAAATTTTACGAAGAACCTCTTCTACATTTCCAGCACCTCGTGAAAATGAATCTGCATCAATTGCCAGGGGAGCACCAATTACAACAAGTGGCGCGCCGTAGGAAGGTGATGCGATCGCTTGTTCAAGTGATAAACCACCAACTGCTTGAACTGGAACTCCAACTGCATCTACCACCGCCTTTAATTGATCAAGTGGATTTGGTGGAACCTTTCCAGCAGCTGCGATTCCGCGACGCTCGTCATAACCAATGTGGTGAATCACCATGTCACAACCTAAATCTTCAAGCATTCTGGCACCAGCGACCATATCTTCGCAACCTAAGTTATCGCCCATCACTGTTACGCCACAATCTTTGCCAGCTTGCACAACTACCTTGATGGTCTCTGGATGGGCACGCGCCATTACAACAACATGTGTTGCACCAGCTTTTGCCATCATTTCTGCTTCTAAGTAGCCACCATCCATCGTCTTCAGATCTGCAATAACTGGTGTATTTGGAAACTCGCTGCGAAGTGCGCGAACACCATGTAAACCTTCCGCCAAGATAAATGGCGTGCCTGCTTCTAACCAATCAACGCCAGCGCGCATGGCGGTGTGCGCCATCTCCATCGCCTCTTTAATATCAGTCAGATCTAAGGAAACTTGGACTATTGGCCGCATCTATAAGACACCAAACTTGGCAAATGCTTCAGATGGTGGCATTCCTTGGCGAACTGCATCACGGAATAAATTCTCACCAGAGTTTTTCTCCTCTACGCGAGCGATTACCTCATCAATTAAATCAACTGGAATTACAGCAACACCATCAATATCGGCGACAATCAAATCACCTGGATTAATCGTTACACCATCGATCACACAAGGTACGTTGTGTGCAACTACTTCATAACGAGAGTTAATATCTAGTGGTGATGTATCAACACCAAATACTTTAAAGCCCATCGCGCGCATTCTTACTGTGTCTCTAACTGGGCCATCAGTTAATGCACCCGCCACGCCTTTGTGTTTACAGGCAGTTGAAAGTAACTCGCCCCAAAAAGCGGCTGGATGATCACCACCATTATTTCTATTTGATGGTGTTACATAAACTTGATCTTCGCCAACCTCATCTAGCGCCTTTAACAATCCAACATAAGGAACTTCCGGGGCTTCAAAAACCGCTTCTACCTTTACCGGAAATGCGTATCCCATCATGACCCCTTCACCCGAGATCATTTCAATATCTGATTTTAAAATCTGATTTCGGTAGCCCATGTGATCTAAGCAATCAGATGCAAGGGATGCGGTAAAAATCGTGGACAATCTTTTTAGGTCATGTTTTTTGGAGGTCATACTGAGAAGATTACGGGTATTTCCAGCTACCGCCAGAACCCTTAACCACCACTTTAGATCCATGCGTGGCCTTTTATAACGTTTAGATAAATTGAGAAAGATTGAGGAAAAAGATACGCAATCTTTACCTGTTGATCGTTGACGATCTCCGCCTAAGGGGCCAAGATCATCTCAGGTTCGACGGTCCTCGTTGCGCCAAATCTCTTATAGAGACTCTCTTAAAAGAAATGGAGAATTGAATGCGTAAAGGTTCAATTCGTCTGATTGCTGCAGCATCTGTAATCGCATTAGCGATCACAGGTTGTGGTTCATCAAGTGATGACGCAGCAAATACAGACACAGAGTTAGAAATATTTACCTGGTGGGCATCTGGTGGCGAAGCTGCTGGCCTACAAGGAATGGTTGATGTATTCAACGCTGAAAACCCAGACACAGAGTTTATTAACGCCTCTGTCGCTGGTGGTGCTGGCGTAAATGCAAAGGCAGTTCTACAAAGCCGTTTAGATGCAAATGAGCCACCTGATTCATTCCAGGCACATGCTGGTATGGAGCTAGATGGTTATGTACGTGGCGGACAATTAGAGGATCTAACATCTCTATACGCTTCAGAGGGTTGGGACAAAATATTCCCAGCTGACTTAATCAAAGCTATTACTGTTGATGGAAAGATTTACTCAGTTCCAGTAAACATTCACCGCGCAAATGTTTTGTGGTGGAACCCTGCAACTGCAACAAAGGCTGGCATCACAAAGGCTCCTGTAACACTTGACGAGTTCTTTGCTGATCTTGAGAAGTTCAAGAAGATCGGTATTCCTGGTCTTGCACTTGCTGGAAAGGGAGACTGGGCGATTGCTCACCTTCTAGACTGGATGCTTCTTGCAACTATGGGTGCAGATAAGTTTGAAGGACTATTTAACGGTTCAACTTCATGGACAGGTCCTGAAGTTGCAGCTGGTATCAAGAACTTCCAACGCGCACTTTCATACGGAAACCAGGGAGCAGGAAACCTTGATTGGCCAGATGCTGGAAAGTTAGTAACTGACGGCAAAGCTGGATTCTTCATCATGGGTGACTGGGCTTCAGCACAGTGGCAATCAGATGGATTAGTTCTAGGAACTGACTACACATATGCAGCAGCTCCAGGAACTGTTGGTACATACCAATGGCTATCTGATTCATTCACACTTCCAGTAGGAGCTCCAAACCGCAACGCTGCAATCGCATGGTTGAAGGTTTGTGGATCTAAGGCTGGACAGGATGCATTTAATCCAAAGAAGGGATCTATCTCAGCTCGTACTGACTCAGATCTATCTCTTTACGATGCATATCTACAATCTGCTGCTGCTGACTGGAAAAAGGATCGCTTAGTCGGTTCAACAGTTCACGGAGCAACTGGAAATAACGCACTGATGGCTGCATACAATGCAGGTGTTGGTAAGTACTTCTCAGGTGGATTCAAAGATAATGCTGGACTTGCTAAGGATCTTGCAGCAGCTTACGAAGCTGGCAAGGCTTAATAGTTAGTCATAGATAAGTAGCTTTGCTGGGTGGATAAAACCACCCAGCAAAGTTTTCTATTTTGTTTGGGTACACTTCAGCAGATTAATTTTGATAAGGGGGAGATATGGCTCAGCAACTTAAGTTAAATAAGCGCCCCATCTCCTCGAAAATGGGTGGATTACTCTTTGTATTACCATCAATAATTACTGTTCTTATTTTCGTATACGGCCTAATTATGTGGTCAGTTAATGTTTCGCTAACAAATCAAAACTCAGGCACAAAAAAAGAGATTGAGTACGTCGGTCTAAAAAATTACACAGATCTACTCAGCGATGAGCGCTTTACGCACTCCCTGGGTAACCTAGTTAAATTTACTATTGTTTTTATTCTCGGAACCTTAATCACCGGTTTCATCATGGCCTTGCTTTTAGAAAAAGGAATTAAAGGTGAGGGTTTTTTCAGATCCTTCTACCTATATCCAATGGCTATCTCATTTATCGCCATGGGTACGGTTTTTAACTGGCTTTTAAACTCAGCACGAGATGAAGATGCAGGCGGATTAAATCTAGCTCTGCAAAAAATTGGGCTAGGGTTTTTACAAAATGACTGGTACGTCTCTCAAAACGGTGCGATGTATGCGATGGCGTTGCCGGCTATCTGGCAGATGTCTGGATATGTTTTGGCCTTATTCCTAGCTGGATTTAGAGGAATTCCTGATGATATGCGCGAGGCAGCTAGGGTTGATGGTGCCTCTGAGGCCCAAATCTACCGCCATGTTTTATTTCCTCAACTGACCCCAACCTTGTTAACAATTCTGATTATCTTGGGTCATATCTCAATGAAGGTTTTTGATTTAATTATCGGAATTAATGGAAAATCATATGTAACTCAAGTGGTTGCAGTTTATATGTGGGAGGCTACATTTGATCAACGTAATGCCGCAAAGGGAACTGCAATTGCCATTGTCTTACTTATTATGATCGCAATAGTGGTTGTGCCATATCTTCGTTATAACAGCAAACAACAGGCGTACCGCTGATGAGTAAAGATATAGTTGATTTAATTACCGACGCGCCAAGCGCCCGCAATAAAAAGCGCAAGTTAAATGGCAAAGAGAAGTTTTGGTTGATATTCCGCTACGTATCTCTTACCTTTATTTGGTTCCTGGTCGTAATGCCGATCTACGTGATGGTGATCAACTCCCTTAAGGGAGTAAAAAATGTTTACCTAACAAACGCCTTTAAACTGCCAGAACGACTTGATTTTTCAGCTTGGTCTGTCGCCTGGAGTGGTACTGATTTTTTCCCACAGGCGATTTCAGAGTCAATGGGAAGAACTCTCTTCTTCGTAATCCAATCATCGATACTCTCAGCAATCATTGGATCAATTAATGGTTATGTATTTGCCAAGTGGAAATTTAGAGGTTCAAACTTTGTCTTTACCTTATTCCTCTTTGGCATGTTTATTCCTTACCAAGCGATCATGATTCCATTGGTCAGATTGGCAACTGAAGTAGGCATAAACAAATCAATATATGTATTGGTCTTAGCACACGTGATTTACGGTATTCCAATTTGTACTTTAATTTTCCGTAATTATTACGAAAGCATCCCAAATGAGTTAATTGAGGCGGGGCGAGTTGATAAGGCATCGATGATCCGGATTTATCGCTCAATTATCCTGCCACTTTCTGTACCAGCTTTTGTGGTTGTATTAATTTGGCAATTTACTTCGGCCTGGAATGATTTCCTCTTTGCGATATTTTTAACAGGTGGCTCACCTAAATTATCTGTTGCAACTACTGCACTCAACTTTATTACTGGATCCTCAAACCAGATTTACTACGGTGTAAATATGACCGCATCCTTAATTGTCTCGCTTCCTACCTTGGTCGTTTACATCTTCTTAGGTCGTTACTTCCTACGTGGATTACTAAGCGGTTCACTAAAGGGATAGTGCTTGTGACGATCGCAGTTGAAGTATTTGATACTCGGCGCAATCAATTAGGTGAGGGTCCAACCTCATCCGGTCCATCAAATAATCATGTGCAGTGGTGTGATATTTATGGCCATGCAATTAGATGGCGTGATCTTGCAACAGGTGCCACTGGTGAATATCAAACTGCTGAAGATGTTGGCTTTCAAATTCCACGCACTGTGGGTGGAGAGATTCTAGGAACTGTAAACGGTCCAGTACTTCGTGATCTTGATGGGGCTTTGCATCAACTGCCAACCCGCGAGGAAGCTGATGGTTTTAAGGATAAAAATGTGTTGCGTTGGAATGATGCCAAGGTTTCACCAACTGGTGAATTATTTCTGGGTTCTATGGCTTATGAAAATCAAAGCAATGAAGGAGCTTTTTATCGATTAAGCAAAGATGGTAAAAAACTAGATCGATTATTTGGTGAGGTAGGTATCTCTAACGGCATGGATTGGAGCATTGACCGTTCCCGAATGTTTTACATTGATACTTTAGCGATGAAGGTTGAAGTTTTTGATTATAACAATGGCCAAATAAGTAACCGTCGCACATTGGTTGAGATTACAGATGGTATGGGATATCCAGATGGCATGTGTTCAGATGCCGACGATAATATTTGGGTTGCCTTTTGGATGGGCTCTTGTGTTCGATCATTTGATGGCAAAACTGGCAAACAGATTGCCGAGATTAAATTACCAACTCAGAAAATTACCTCATGTTGTTTTGCTGGTGAAAAATTAGATCAATTGATAATTACATCTGCAGTTGGAAATCCTGGTGAAGAGTTTGACCTAGATCAATTTCCAGAAGCTGGCTTTATCTTTATTGCACAGCCGGGGGTTGTTGGTAAAAAAACAAATCTATTTGGTGCGTAATTGAAGGTTGATCTCTTTACCTTTGGTGAGGCGCTTTCAGTATTTATCTCTAGCGATACCGATTCAGTATTAACCGCTACCAAGTATGAACGAGTAACTGCTGGTGCAGAGGTAAATGTTGCAGTGGCATTAGCCAGGCTTGGCTTGAAATCCCAGTACTTCTCTAGATTTGGTATGGATGAATTAGGTGATGTAATGATCACCGATATTGCTGCTGAAGGTGTTGAAGTCTCAACTGTGAAGCGAGTTCCATTTTTTACAGCTGCCATGGTTAGAAATCCCGGCAAGGATGCACCGGTAGGAATTAGTTATCTACGTACGGGATCAGCAGCCTCAACAATTGAACCAGCAGATTTAACAGATCAGATGATTTCATCTGCTCGCTGGGTGCACACAACAGGCATTACCTGTGCAATCTCAAAGAGTGGCGCAGCTGCTGTGGCACACACCTTGTCACGCGCAAAATCACTTGGGGTAAAGAGCAGCTTTGATTTAAATCTACGCCGAAAATTATGGAGCGATGAAGATGCCGCAAAAACTTTAAATCCATTAGCCAATAATGTTGAATTTCTAATTGGTGGCGAGGGCGAGTATGAGGTTGTCTTCGGAAGCAAAGATGCTAAAGCGGTCTTAAAGGATGCAAATGATCGTGGATGTGTAATTGCAGTAATGACAAATGGTGATCAGCCCCTCAGATACTCGATAAATGGTGAGTATGGCGAGGTCATTCCTCCAAAGGTTGTTGCAGTAGATCCAGTTGGCTCAGGGGATGCATTTACTGGTGGCACGATTGCCGGCTTGCTAAGTGGAATGGATCCATTAGCTGCCTTGCGCCAAGGAACTAGGTCAGGAGCATCGGTAGCAAGTATGTTTGGTGACTGGACTGGATTACCAACTGGAAGTGGAGGAGTAATTAGTGAAAACCGTTGACGCACTTCTAAAACACAAAATTATGGGATTAGTTCGCACAAATGATCAAGCAACTGGTCAAGCGATGGCAGAGGCTTTGGTCAACGCTGGTATCCGTGCTATTGAAATAACATTAACAACACCTGGTGCATTGGATATTGTTGAGAAGTTATCACAGAATAAGGATTTAACTGTTGGTGTGGGTACTGTAATTAGCAAAGAGGATGTAAAAAACGCTGAAAAAGCGGGTGCAAAGTTTATTGTTTCACCAAATACTGATACTGAAGTGATTGAGAAAAGTAAGAATCTTGATTTGGTTTCAATGCCAGGGGTTGCAACTGCAACTGAGGTTGGTCGGGCGCTAAAGGCTGGCGCAGATATCTTGAAGTTGTTTCCCGCTAGCACCTATGGTCCAGCACATTTGAGAGCGTTACGGGACCCCTATCCAGGGCAGCTGTGGTGTCCAACTGGCGGCATTTCTTTGGGCAGTGTTGATGATTGGTTTGCTGCTGGCGCTAATTTAATTGGGCTAGGTGGGCCTTTAACAAAGGGTGGCGTGGGTAAAGTTAGTGAAAATGTAATGGCATTTTTAAATGCGGTTTCATCAGCGAATAAGGTAGGTTAATCATTATGAAATTAAGTGGTCACCATATTTTTGTTACCGGTGGAGCAAAGGGTATCGGCGAGGCGATTGTCCGTGATTGCCTAAAAGAGGGCGCAAAGGTTTCATTTGTAGATATTGATCTCGCATCCGGTGAAAAATTAGCTGCAGAGCTTGGCTCATCAGTTAAATTTATAAAGGCCAGTGTTGCAATATTTGCTGAGCTTTCTAAAGCTTTTAGCGAAGCAACAACAGCATTTGGTGAGGTAACAGGTGTCGTTAATAACGCTGGCGTTAACTCTCACGCCGATCCAGTAACGATGAGTGATAAAGAGTGGGATGACTTTTTTGATGTTGATATGAAACCAGTTTGGTTAACGGCAAAGCTAGCCCTTCCAGCTATGCGCAAAGCGGGCAAAGGATCGATTGTAAATATCTGTTCAATTCATGGACGCCTGACCTACCCAGGATTTTTTCCATATGGCGCTGCAAAATCAGCGGTTCTTGGTTTAACTAGAAACTTAGCTCTTGATGAAGGAAAGTATCAGATTCGAGTTAATGCGGTATCTCCTGGTTACATTCTTACCGATCTAACTAAGGGTTGGTTAAGTGCCGAGGCTGGACGCACTGAACGCGCGACATCAATTCAACCAATGGGCAGAATGGGTGAGCCGGAAGAGGTTGCAAAAGTAGTTACATTTTTACTCTCTGATAAATCTACATATGTAAGTGGGTCTGATTGGGCTGTTGATGGCGGATTAGGAGCACGATCAGCATGATTCTAAATGGCGAGCATTTATTTGTAACTGGTGGAGCAGCTGGAATCGGTGAAGCGATTGTCATTGGTGGCGCTAAAGAGGGCGCTAAGGTCTCCTTTGTTGATATTGATGATGCCAAATCCCTAGCCCTAGTTGAGAAGTTAAGTAAAGAGGGCTTTCAAGTTCAGTACCAACGTGCTGATGTTACAAATTATGAGAACTTTGAAAGCGCCTATAAAAAATTAACCTCTACCTATGGCGATGTAACAGTTGCGGTCTCAAATGCAGGTCGTAACTCTTACGCCGATCCTGTTGAGTATCAAGAGGAGGAGTGGAACTCCTTTTTTGCACTTGATCTGAAATCAAGTTGGTACGTTGCCAAGTTATGTTTACCTGCGATGCGTAAATCAAAGTACGGCTCAATTGTAAATATCTCATCAATTCATGGCCGGATGTCTCGTCCAAACTTTTTCCCTTACTCTGCTGCGAAAGGTGGCATCGTAGGTTTATCTCGTAACCTAGCTTTGGATGAAGGCAAGCATGGCATTCGAGTTAACTCTGTCTCTCCCGGAACAACTGCCACACCATTATTGAAAAGTTATATGGCTACATTTCCAGATGAGAAAGCACATGCATTATCAGTTGCACCTAATGGTCGATTTGGATCCCCGGAAGAGATTGCAAATGTTATTTTGTTTACGCTGTCAAAGGATGCATCCTTTATCAATGGCGCTGATCTAATGGTCGATGGCGCGCTTCACTCGCGCTACGCCTAATTACTTTCTTAAGGTTACAAACTCCGGGGTAAGTTCTGCGATATTTCGCGCACCCATTAACTTCATGGCGGTCTCCATCTCAAAGCGCAATGTATCTACTACCTTTTGTACACCCTCGCGGCCGGCAGCCATCGCACCGTAAAGATAAGCACGTCCAATCAGAACTGCATCTGCACCGAGGGCAATAGCGGCTAGCACATCAGCACCACTCATTACCGCACCATCAATAAAGATTTGGGTGCCTTTACCTTTTTTGCCAACAGCTTTACGAATCTCTGGCAAAATTTCAAGCGGGACCACTGATTTATCTAATTGTCGGCCACCATGATTAGAGATAATAATTGCATCAACGCCGATCTTGGCTAACTGCTTGGCATCCTCAACTGATTGAATGCCCTTGATTATTAACTTACCTTTCCAAACAGATCGTAGCCACTTCACATCTGCAAAGGTGACGGCCGGATCAAAGACGGTTGCTGCAATTTCAGATAAAGGCTTGTTGAAGTTACGAAAGGTCGCAAACTCAAGTGGGGCGGTGGTTAGCAAGTTAGCCCACCATCTTGGCTTTAGCGCCATATCAAAAAATGTTTTTAAACCGATCTTTGGTGGAACTGTTAAGCCATTTCGAATGTCGCGCCATTTGATGCCACCAACAGCTGTGTCGACGGTAAGGATTAAGCCTTCAAAGCCAGCATCCTTTGCGCCATATATAAATTGAAGTGATTGATTGCGATCACGCCATAAGTAAAGTTGAAACCAACGGCGAACTCCGGGAACCTGATCTGCAATCTCTTGGGATGAGGTAGTTCCCATAGTTGAAAGTGAGTAGATCAAATTATTCTCTTCACAAACCTTGGCCACCATTGGTTCACCCTCATAATGCATCATTCTGGTGTAGCCGGTGGGAGCAAAAATTATAGGGAGTGCAGAATCTTGCCCGACAATTCTGGTCGTTAAATCTACTTTAGAGACATCACGTAGGACTCGAGCATTAAATTGCACATTTGAAAAAACTTCAGCCGAACGCTTGTATGAGATCTCATCATTGGCCCCACCATCAACATAATCAAAGACCGCTTTTGGCACACGCTTGCTAGCTAATACCCGAAGCTCGGCAAGGTTAACCGCTCTTTTTAACTTACGATCCTGAAGGGGAAATTTAGGAAGGGACCAGCCAAGAAGTGGTTTGATATTTTTCCATCTTGGAAACTGTCTTTTCACTACGAAAGTGTAAGCGAAGCAATCTCATTTGGCCCAATTCCACAGCAACCGCCAATGAACTGCGCCCCTAAATCAATCCACTCCTTAATTAACTCATCGGCAAAGCCAACCTCGGTTGTGCCGATCCACATCTTTTTGGTTGCATCCCATAATCGGCCAGAGTTTGGGTAGATGATGTATGGAATCGAGGAGCTTGCACTGTTGAGTAAATCTGTTATTAATTCAGGTGCTGTGCAGTTAACACCAACCGCCATCGCGCTCTGTGCCAAATCAACTGCACTAGAAAATGATTGACCGGCATTACTTTGATTGCCTGCTTTGCAAGAGTATGAGACCCAATAGGGAATTGATGAATCACTTAGTAAATCTAAAAGCACCTCTACCTCTTGAGTATCTGGCATAGTTTCTAGCGCCAAAATATCTGGTTCACTTTCAATTAATGCTATCAATCGCCTTTGGTGAAACTCTTTAAGTGCACTTTTTCCAACCCCATAATTTCCACGGTATTCAGAGCCATCGGCAAGAGCTGCTCCATATGGTCCAACTGAGGCCGCCACCAATACATTTTTGCCAGATTGGGCCACTGCATCTTTGGCCAACTTTGTTGATTGATATAGCGCTTGATCTGTTTGAGAGTTACTCCATCCGCGATTGCTGCAGCCAAGATAAGAAATTTGATAGGCGCTGGTAGTAATTATTTCAGCACCTGCATTTATAAAATCTAAATGGGCTTTAACTATTTGGTCTGGTGCGGTTTTAATTAACTCACCACTCCAGAGAGATGTGGTTAATTTATTTCCATTTAACTCAAGAGCTGTTGATAATCCGCCATCAATTTTCTTCACACGCGGATCCTTAAAAAGTTATCACAAGTCTGGTTGGACCAGTGTTTCCACTATCGGGCAGGTAGGTATCTCCTGGGGCCACTCTCATACTAGGCAGTCGAGTAGCAAGGGCCTTGAACGCCTCTTTCATATCTAACCTTGCAACGTAGTGACCGATGCAATGGTGCATTCCGCCACCAAAGCCAAAGTGTGGAGCGCGCTCGGCCGTTATATCAAACTCATTATTAACAAACTTTCTTGGATCACTGCCGGCTGGAATAGTTAACAAATGAATGGTTGTTCCCGCTTTAATTGTTAACTCTTTGTACTCGATATCAACAGATGCCTCGCGGGATACCCAAGTGATTGTGGGGTTTACTCTCATAATCTCTTCTACTGCCACACGTGCTAGATCTGGATTTTCTCCAAGCAACCTCCATTGTTTTGGATGATTTGAAAAGGTCTTAATTCCTAAGCCAATTTGATTTCGAGTTGTATCAAAGCCGGCAAATATCAAAAGTGAGACCAACGACAACAGCTCCTCATCGGTAATTGCTTTTCCATCTAGGGTTGCCTTTAGAAGTGTTCCGACAAAATCATCCTTAGCGCTAAGCCGACTTTTTTGGATTAACTCACTTGAGATATCTAAGATTCCTTGCAATCCCTCTTCAATTAATGGCAAATCCTCTTTAATAGTCACGCTAAATACATAACCAAGTTTGGTTGCTAATTCAGCTACTTTTGGCCATAACTCATTATCTAAACCTAATAATCCAGTAATAACCCTGGCGGAGAATGGTTCGGCAAACTCGCTCATGAATTCACAACTGCCTTTATCAATAAAGTTATCGATTAACTCATTTGCAAGGGATGCAAAAAAGGGTGCCAGTGGTTCGATCGTTTTAGGCGCAAAGGCGGGACCTGCCAATTTTCGAAGCCGCAGATGATCTTCGCCCTCAACACTTAGTAGCATTTTTTGCCACCAATCAGCTAACAAACCATCCTTAATCCCGTAGTGAGATGGCCATTTTCGAGTTCCTTGAAAGAGTCTTTTATCCTTTAATAAATTGTTGGCATCCTCATAACGTAAAACTGCGATTCCAAAAGGAGTAGTTGCGTACCAATTGCCTTCACGCGCATCCATTACCTCTTTTGATCGAATTGAGAATCCTGGCTGATTAAAATCTAGAAAGGCAGCACTTTTCATTGTTCCTACCTCTCTACGTGCACCGCCCTATTTATAAGCTCGCTAGCCAAGTGTAAGCAGATCTATCTACTAATTGTAAAAATAGGAGTAATCGCCATTAGCGAAGCATGGATTTAGCAGTTCTAAAAAGAAATTCCTTGACTAAAGTAGGTTTGGAATTTTCTGCTCAGCTGCCAAGTTGGCTCTTCTAAAGACCAGAGTTACACCCGTTGAGATAAGCACAATAAATAGCGAGTAAAGGGCTGGGACAAGAAGAATCTGGTCAACTCCTGGGTTGTCGATATAAACCGCAACAATTACTGCGATAGCCAGCGGACCATTATTGATACCTGTCTCTAAGGCAATTGTTCTGGCATTCATTGGATGCAGGCGCAGCAATTTAGAGATGTAGTACGCAACTATTATGCCGGTAAGCCCCATTCCAATAGCAACTACATATGTTGGCCACTCGGTAGTTTGAAGTAATTGCCAGTTACGTGGAACCCAAATAATGATCAAAAATGGAATGAACAATAAGCCGACGACGCTGCCGACTAGTTCTAGTACCGCGCCGACATTAGAACTGAACTTACGCAGCAACATTCCTAAGGCAACTGGAATAATTAAGCCAACAATAACAATGGCAAGTTCACCAAATTCAATACTTAAAGATTCATCAAGACCAAGAAGTTTGGAGTAAACAAATAGAGAAGCCGGAGTCATGATGAAGGCCCATAAGGTTGAATTAACAGTCATGGTCACACTCAGGGCTAAGTTTCCCTTTGAAAAGTAGGTGAACAAATTTGAGGTAGTACCAGCTGGCACACTTCCCATAATCAACGCACCTAGTGCAATTAACAGAGCGTCTTCAGTTGTTGAGAATGGCAGCAGAACTGTAACAATCAAAACATATGAAGTTAAGGGCATTATGCCAAATTGAGTAATCCAACCAATGAAGAGACCCCATGGTCGACGTAAGGCTAATAAGAAATCCTTTGGTGTTAAACCTGCACCAAGTCCAAACATTATGATCAGGATAAAGATACGCAGCAGCGTCTGTTCAAAATCATTTACAACTGTAGCTTCCTTGCTTACCTCAGCGGCAAGTGTCGTAGTTGCACTCATGACTATGCTCCCTCGCTATTGTTGTTGCTCAATGAAACTGCTTGATCGCGCAAAGTGCGACGAAGAATCTTGCCAATCGGACTCTTCGGAAGCTCATCTACAAAAATTATCTCCTTTGGAATTTTGTATGCAGCTAGATTACTTCTGCACTGAGCTGTGATCTCATCCTTACTTGGAGCAGGGGTAGTGGCCTTTACATAGGCTTGAACTCGCTCACCAGTTCGATCATCTGGAACACCAATTACACCGACCTCAAGAACTCCGGGCACTGCGGCAATCTGCTCTTCAATCTCATTTGGATAAACATTAAATCCATTTACCAAAATCATATCTTTTAAGCGATCAACAATTGTGAAGTAACCATCGGCATCCATTTGCGCGATATCGCCGGTGCGCAACCAACCATCCTTAAGAGTTTTTTCACTCTCCTCCGGTCTTTGCCAATACCCAAGCATTATTTGCGGCCCACGGGCAATGACCTCTCCTGATTCACCAATTGCAACCTCGTTGCCATCCTCATCTACACACTTGACCTCAGTAGATGGAACTGGAATTCCAATACTTCCATCTTTGGCTAAGCCAGTTAAAAGGTTAAAGGTAAGTACTGGTGATGACTCTGTTAATCCATACCCTTCAACAATTGGCGTACCCGTTAATTCGCGCCATCGTTGAGCAACCGAAGCTTGCAGCGCCATGCCACCCGCAGCGGAGGCGTGCAGGTATTTAGGCGGTGCATCTTGAAACCAACGCTCATTCAGCAACGCATTAAATAGAGTGTTCACACCACTTAGCCAGGTGATCTTGTAATTATCAAAAGCGCGGCGCAGATTGCTCGGCGGCCTTGGTGATGGAATTAAAATATTTCTAGCACCGTTGTAATAAAAACCTAACAAGTTAACTGTGAATGCAAAAATATGATAGAGCGGTAATGCAGTCAAAACTATCTCTTTGCCAGCTCTCATGCCGGTACCAGAGTGGGCGATCATCTGTAATGTATTACTTACCAAATTTCCGTGGCTGAGCATCGCACCCTTGGAAACTCCGGTGGTGCCACCTGTGTACTGCAAAGCTGCCAAACTCTCAGATTTCAGATCTTTAGAGTAGGAATTTACCCTCTCCTTTGAGTACTTGGATTTACCTAATGAGATTGCTGTTGCAAATTTAGTGTGCTCAACCTCAATCTTTGGCAGGCTTCTGCTCCAAAATTTTTGAACAGCTCGAACAATCCCGCCAACAACTGAGGGGAAGTACTCTGAAATCTTTACCGTGACAACATTTTTAATTTTGGTATTTGCCAAAACCTCTGGCAGGCGATCGGCAAACATATCTATAACTACCAAAGTCGTGGCACCAGAATCACCAAATTGGTGAATTAATTCAGTTGCCGTGTAAAGCGGATTGGTATTTACTAAAACACAGCCAGCTTTAAATACACCGAAAGCAACAATTGGATAGCTAAGGCAGTTTGGCATCTGTACCGCAACTCGCTCGCCAGCAGCTAGACCAAGTACCTCTCGAAGGTAGCTTGCAAATTGATCAGAGAGTTGATCGATCTGGCCGTAGGTTAAAGAGCCATTCATGCCATTTGGCATCACCTGTGTGAAAGCGGTGGTTTTCTTATATTTATCTGCAGAAGATCTAAGCAATTCGGGCAAATTAGCAAAAGGTGAAGCAGGGAGCTCTTTTGGAACATCACTTGGATAATGCGCTAGCCACAGTTTTTCACTCATATTGCTTAACTCCCGCAATCCCCAGTTTACAAATTGATCCTGGATTCGTTACCGATAAGCATAACGACCTAACTCAGAGAGTAAAGATCCTCGTATAACTGTGATTATCTTTAGAGAAAATTGAGAGGATTTTGCACCATCATTTTCGGCAAAGATCCTTTAATTTAAAAGTGGGGCGAGTAGGGCTCGAACCTACGACGACCGGATTATGAGTCCGGGGCTCTAACCAACTGAGCTATCGCCCCTTACTTAAGGGAGATGGCTCAGTATAGTTGAAGAGTTCTTAGATTATTTAACCCGGATTTCTACTCGTCGATTTAATTGCTCATTGACTTGATCTCGAGTTCTAACTGCAAGTGATCTTTCGCTGAAGGCGTCCCGGGTCAAATACGCATCAACGACGGCTCTTCCTAGGAAGGCATCTACAACTCTTGATCGATTATTACTTAAACGATCGTTATACCGCGCTGATGCTTGCGTATCAGTATGACCACTCAGAGCAACCTCTCGAAGGCCAAGTGCAAATAAATCATTGACTAATTTATTTAAGGTCTCACGGGCATCGCGGCGGATAGTTGACTTATCTGTATCAAAGTAAACAATTGCGATCAAAGTTCCAGATGCAAGTGCTCGACCAGTGCCAGAGATAGATTCACCAGCTTCGCCACTCTTGGAGACCGGTACGACATCAAACTTTTTCGTGACGCCATTTTCCGAAGGTACGGTACAAGCGCTGTATACAGTTGTGCAAAGTAATTTGTCTTCACTGTAAACATCGTAAGCAGCAGCATCTGGATCCTTGACCCATGAAACTGTCACTTTTTTGTCACCGCCAATTACATTTACTTCACCCGGTTTTTCTGGAACCAAACGAGGCAACTCCTTGGCAGGCTCTCTTGGTTCGATCACAGGCTTTGGACCTTCAACTGGAATTAATAACTTTTCAGCAGGCCCACCATTCTTCTCTCTAACCTCGACCTCAATCTCACCTTTGAAGCCCTTTGGAATGATTAATTCAATCTCACCCTTTTCATCCAACCTAGTTTTAACAGGACTGTTTGATTTAACCTCATCAACCTCAACCTTTTTATCATCATTGGTTAATAGCGGCAGAGCTTCAATGACAATCGGAGCAGGAGGTGCAGGTGGTGCGGTTGGTCGCCTGTTAGGAGTTGTTGCGGGTGGGTTTGATTTTGGATTTGGTAATTTAAATCTAGGTCCTGGATCTCTGGCTGGTGCAGCAGCCGGTGTTGGAGAAGAGCTTGGAGCATTGATTGTGTAGGTTCCGGCGACATAAGTAATTGTGTAATTACTGGTTAGGGCTGATGCGCCTAATGTAACTGAGGATGGAGTGATCGAGAAAGTCGCTGCCGCCGATGTAGAGGGATCTGAGGTAGATGGTCCGTAAGCTGTAGAGCCAGTACCGGCAAATGTGTAGATAATTGAGGCAATGGTTTCACCGTAAACAAGAGGGGTACTGGTGTAGTTCCATGTCGGGGATGTAGCGCCAACCGTTATTGATTTGTTTTCTGCGGTGATAGTTAATGCAGCAGGGTTAATGGTAAAACTTCTAGTAATGCCGGTGTTAGTTGCCGAGGCGAAGGTGTCTGATCCGACAGTTCCACCAGTCTGGGTCGCGCGGATTGTGCACACGCCCGCTGAAACAATTGTGACGGTGTCAAATGATGTAGTGCCAGTGCGATAGTTGGTATCCAATGTGCAGGTGGCTGGGGTTATAGATTCAAGACCAACAAGCAAAGCAATTGCAGTACCGGTGTCATTTTTTGTGGTCACCGAAATCAAAAACGGTGCATTTCCATAATTCTTATCACTCTGAACGGGCAGGTCAATAGTTTGCGCTGAGGCGCCGACGCCATTAACCGTATAAGTGCCATTCACTCGTGTAATTGAGTAGTTACTTGCACTGCCAACTCCAAAAGTTTGCCCGGTAATGGCGATTGTATAACTGCCAGTTGAAGCCGTAGTTGGGGCGGTTGCGCTCGTTGAATAACTTGTTGGACTAATACCGGTGTATGAAAATGTTACTCCAGTTATGGTGTCCGATCCTTGTAATCCCGAGATCGTATATGTCCAAACGGGAGTTGGATCTCCAACAAAGGCAGATTTGCTTTGTGCAGTAATTGTTAACAGTGCATCTGTTTTGAAGCTCAATATGCCACCAGAAATAATTCCTTCAGTTTCCGTACCAGGGTTACTTACCATCTGTACTTCATAGTAGTAAGTTGTGTTTGCTGCTAAACCCGTAATATTTGCAGTAACAGATTGTCCGTTGGTTACATTTGAGGATAACGGTGTCAAAGTGGTACTCCCAGAGAGGGAGGAACTCAAGCCGTAATTAAATCTCCACTGAACTGTTGCTCCACCTGGTTGTATCTGTCCATTTAATGTGGCTGAGTTGTACTCAACATTTGTTGCTGCTGTTGTTGTATCGATGACCGCCGAAGCTGATGATTCAATATTGGCAAGTGTAAAACTGCCACCAAGTGCAGACAGCACTGCTAAATCCTCATTTGCACCTTGTTCATTTAGATCTTCTAAAATATCAGCGGCAGACTCGCCCGCTGCAATCTGAATGTCATAAAACTGTTTTGCTGTTAATTTTGCACACTTGTTAGCATTGGCCCCGCCCGGAAAAAAAGTTTTTCCTGCAGCAGTCCAGTTGTTTGCAATCGAATTAGATCCGTTGTACGCGGCTCCATCTGCATCACCACCTGGAATGATGTCACCCCAAACCTTGGCGTTAGACCCGCCGTCAGTTAAATAATGTCCAGCAGTAGTGACGAATACGCCACCAGAGTGAACCTTGTGACCGCGTGCTCTGTTGACTGCATTTTGGCTCACGGTAATCATGCGATAGGGATTGGTTACCGAGCGCGTCCTGTGGCAGATAGTTATTTTTGTTGAAGCAGCATTTGCTTCACTGATAAATTTGGAATTGAAGTTGCTGGTAACAGGGTTTAAATCTGGCAGTCCAACCAATGAGATAAGCGCAATTACGGCAATCGCGATTTTTCGGTGTGTAACTCTCCTAATTTTGGGTGACCTCCAGGGTGACTAGACCCCTAGTATAAACATCTCCTCACCCTATTTTTCACCCCATAACAAAAAGATTTTGATTTTTGATTGCAATCAGGCGTCTGATGGGTGAGTTAAATCGGACTTTAGGCTCGTCGTTACAGCTCGTGCTGAAAATCAATTGATTTAATTTAAGTGGTCTCAGACTCTGCAAATTCGCTGAGCGAATTCACAGATTTACCTCCCTGCAGATTCTGAATGCTTTGAGATAGTTAAGGAATGAGAACATTTAAACTTTTTTTAATCTCCTTGGTAACGACCGGTCAATTATTAATTATGACACCACCCGCCACAGCTGCGCCGAAGTATGTTTTCCCAATTGCTAATTGCGTGGCCACATATGGCAAATTCCATCACAGTTATCCAGCCACCGACATTAATACAAAAAGAGGATGCGCATTTGTTGCTCCAACCGCAGGAGTAGTTGATGTGGTTTTAACAAAGGATGTCTGGAGTGGAAAAACAAATTTAGGACAGGATCGTGGTGGCTTGGCTGTAGGAATTATTGGCGATGATGGAGTGCGATATTACGGTTCACATCTATTAAAAATTGAGCCTGGAATTGCAGTCGGGGTACGTGTTGCTGCTGGTGCCAAATTAGGCGAGGTTGGAACTTCCGGGTCCGCTCGCGGAACTAAACCACATCTGCACTTTGGTATCTCATGGCCAACTGATAACAGTGTTTGGTGGGTAAGAAGAGGTGTTGTTGCGCCATGGAGATTTTTAGAGGCGTGGAAAGCTGGCAAGGATTTATCACCGGCAAGAGCTGTTAATGCGGCAAAACTTAGGTTAGGTGAAATTCCACCTGAACCAAAAAATGAGGTTCGGAAATAAAGTAAGGCCCACTATTTCTAGTAGGCCTTAAATAATTCGAGTTAAAAACTCGAGTTAATGGTTATTTAAGCAGGATTTACAGCGTCAGCCTGAGGACCCTTAGGACCTTGGACTACTTCGAATGTAACTGCTTGACCCTCTTCAAGAGACTTGTAACCGTTTCCTTGGATTGCTGAGTAGTGAACGAAAACATCTTGTCCGCCACCATCAACTGCAATGAAACCAAAACCCTTTTCAGAGTTGAACCACTTAACTGTACCTGTTGCCATTTAGCTTTTATTCCTTCGATTATGTTTGACACTTATTAATTCAATAAGCGCCGGTCTTTCTTCTTACAGCTAGACCCAATCAACAAACCGTGGAACGGGTACTGCCAAGCGTCGGACTGAGGCAAACTTTACCCTGCTATTGAGGAATAGCGAAAAGAGATGTATACATCTCTTACTAAGCAGTACTGCACTTCAGAGCTAAATGGGCTGGGGAAGGTCACATATAGTGATCTGAAGTGAGGAAGTAATGAGTAAAGCGGTTATTTACGCTGGTGATCTGCGGATTTACTCCGCGCCATCAGCCTTAATTGCCCATGTTGAATGGGCCATTAATCAACAACTTGGCCAATCTCTGCAATTTGATTGGATCCCACAACCCTTATCTCCTGGTGCATTTGCCCTGGAAATGAGTTGGCGAGAGCCCACCAATATTGCCGGCAAATTAGCCATCTCCTTAAAAAGTTGGAATTTAATCCGCTTTGAAATTCATGAGAGCAATTCAAAGTACTTAGATGGCATCTTGTTTAGATGCACACCAGATTTAGGTTTACATCAAATAAGTGCTGGCCCTACCGGAGAGTTAATGATTAATGAGAATGCAATCAAAAGAGTTATTGCAACTGCAACTAGCCAAAAGAAATTAGTGAGTAATCTAGAAAACATCTTGGGGAGTGAGTGGGATATTGAATTAGAACCATTTCGCATTGCGCTCGCAGAGCTTCATCAACAAAGATTCAGCCAAATTGGCTAGGATAGGGATATGGAAAATAATGAACGTAATCGCTTTGTCGCAATAATCGCAGCCGCAGCTGTTTTATCCTCTGGCTTAACTCTTGGCCTATTTCAAGTTGGTGGCGGATTAGCATCTCGTTCAGCAAATGCCATTACGGTAACCGGTACCGCATCTGAAGATGCAACTGCAGATAATGCAGTCTGGACCTTAAATTTAAATGAATCACAACCAACATTAGCTTCATCAGTAAAAAAGATTGATGCCACTGCAGAGTCATTAAAAAAGTACCTATTAAATGGCGGAATAGTTGAAGACCAAATCGAGTACGGTCCAATTAATAGCAACGCAGTACCCGAGTACAACAATGGCAATCCAACGGGTCGGGTTCTTGCCTATCAGGCTTACCGCACAGTTACTGTGCGAAGCAAAGATGTAAAGTTAATTGAGAGATTAAGTAACAATATTGGCTCATTACTTGCCACCGGAGTAAATGTTGGAAATTATGGACCGGCTTACTACATTTCAACGCTAGATCAGATGCGATCAAAGCTACTTGCCGCAGCTATGAAGGATGCGCAAGAGCGAGCAAAGGCGATCACCGAGGCGGTTGGCGGAGGTGTTGGTCCATTGTTATCTGTAACAAGTGGTCCGACTCAGGTCACAACCATAAACTCCCTAGAGCGTGCTGCTGGCGGTGTCTATGATGTTTCAACCATTGAGAAGACGGTTAACGTCACATTATCTGCAAGCTTTAAAAGCAATTAATTAACATCACCTGATCTAGGTGATCATCTAGGTGGCAAAAAATAATACCTGCCAGTAGCATCTGGGGTATGAAAATTGCGGTTTGCGTAAAGCAGGTACCAGATTCTTGGGCTGAGAAAAAGATGGCTAATGGTCTATTAGATCGCGCAAGTGTTGATGCAGTTTTAAATGATTTAGATGAGTACGCAGTTGAAGAGGCGCTGCGAATTGTTGAAGCAAACTCAGCATCTGGCGAGGTTGGCGAAGCAAGTGGTCACTCTGTAACAATCATTTCAATGGGGCCAGAGCGTGCAACTGAGGCACTTCGTAAGGCACTTTCAATGGGCGCCGATGATGCAATTTTGATTAGTGATGCTGCATTATCTGGATCTGATGCACTTGCTACCTCACTAGTTTTAGCAGAGGTAATTAAAAAGGGTAGTTACGACCTAGTTATTTGTGGAACCGAAAGTACAGATGCACGTATGAGCGTTGTTCCTGCAATGTTGGCAGAGCGTCTAGGTATTGCGCAACTAACCTTTGCCGGCAAGGTAAAGGTAGATCCAGCTGCAGCAACAGTTGAGATTGATCGAGTAACTGAGTTTGGTACTGAAACGATGAATGCAAAGTTTCCAGTTGTGTTATCGGTAATTGAGAAGATTAATGAGCCACGTTACCCATCATTTAAGGGAATTATGGCGGCGAAGAAAAAGGTCATTACAACCATGTCACTAGCTGATGCTGGTGTTGCTGCATCAGATGTTGGCTCATCTGCAGCTTGGTCAACTGTTAAGGATGCACTTCCTCGTCCAGCACGTACAGCTGGTATCAAAGTTACTGATGAGGGTGAAGGCGGCGCAAAGTTAGTTGATTTCTTAGTAGAGAAGAGATTGGCATGAGTTCAGTAATCTTTTTAGTTGATCACAGTGGTGGCAAGATTTCGAAAGCCGCGGGTGAGCTAGCAACATTTGCAAAAGGTGTTGGTCAATCAGTTGCCGTCGTTTTATCCAGCAATCCCGCCGAGATCATTACTCAATTAAGCGCCTTCGGTGTAGATAAGGTGATCACCGCATCTGGTGATTGGGATAAGTACTCTTCAGCGGCAGCAGCCGAAGCATTGGCACAAATTATGGAGTCTGAAAAACCAGCAGCAGTTTTAATTACCTCATCAGCCCGTGGCAAAGAGATAGCTGGTCGATTAGCTGTTAAGAGTAAATCAGGAATTATTACAGATGCGATTAATGTTGATAAAGATTTAATTACAACTCAATCTGTCTTTGGCGGTTCAACAACAGTTCATTCTGCTGTAACTACTGGAACTCCAATTATTACCTTGCGCTCTAACTCAATTGAAGCGGTTGCCGCACCATCTACTCCGACCGTTTCCGAGTTTGCTGTAACAATTTCAGATAATGCAAAGCTATCAACAGTTACTGCAGCCACTCCAGCGGTAAAGGGTGGGCGACCAGAGTTAACTGAGGCATCAATTGTTGTTTCTGGTGGCCGTGGCACAAATG
Organism: uncultured Candidatus Nanopelagicus sp.; assembly: GCA_964628535.1. Taxonomy (GTDB): domain Bacteria; phylum Actinomycetota; class Actinomycetes; order Nanopelagicales; family Nanopelagicaceae; genus Nanopelagicus. The sequence continues at coordinate 44,390 of CAZVNE010000004.1, forward strand.
GAGATTTCAAACCTGTAGAAGCCTTTGCTGATTCATTAGGAGCTGCTGTTGGTGCTTCTCGTGCTGCAACTGATGCTGGTTGGTACCCACATACTCATCAGGTTGGCCAAACTGGAAAGACGGTAAGTCCACAACTTTATGTTGCTGCTGGAATCTCCGGTGCGATTCAACACCGTGCTGGTATGCAAACTAGTAAAACAATTGTGGCTATCAATAAGGATCCAGAGGCACCAATTCTTGAACTTGCAGATTTTGCGGTAGTTGGCGATCTATTTAATGTGTTGCCACAGGCTACACAGGCAATAGTTGCTCGCAAAGCTTAATTACGCTTAATAACTGCTCTATCACCGCCTGGCTTTAGACTAGGCAAATGGCCGTTCATTCATCTCAGATCTACTTTGATCATGCCGCAACCACTCCAATGGTGCAGCCGGCAATTGATGCATTAACCGCCCAATTATTAAAAACTGGTAACGCCTCTAGCTTGCACAGCACTGGTCGCTCAATACGAAAAGAGTTAGAAGAGGCTCGAGAATCAATTGCAAAAGCTGCAGGTTGCGCAGCAATTGATGTAATTTTTACTGGTACTGGAACTGAAGCGGATAATTTAGCTATCAAAGGTTTGTACTGGCTGGGTGCAAAGGCTGGCAAAAACATAATTATTACCTCAACCTTTGAACATCATGCAGTTATGGATCCAATTAAATGGTTGCAAGAGCATGAGAGTGCAACTGTTATCGAGATTCCAGTCAGTAAAACGGGATCACTTGATTTAACGGCGCTGCAGCATGCGGTTACTCAATATGGCGCAAAGGTAGCTTTTATCTCAATTATTCACGCCAACAATGAGATCGGAACTGTGCAACCAATCGATCAGGTAGTCAAGATCGCCGGTGATATTCCAGTACATTCTGATGCAGTGCAAAGCTTTGGCAAGATTGATTTTAACTTCAACCAACTTGGGTTAACCGCAGCAACTATCAGCGCGCACAAGGTGGGTGGCCCACTTGGTGTTGCAGCTTTGATTCTTAAAAAAGGTGTGAATATCGAGCCAGTACTTCATGGTGGCGGTCAAGAGCGGGATATCAGAAGTGGCACCTTTAATGCACCTGGAATTATCGCCTTTGCCGCAGCTGCCAGTAATGCGATGATGCAGATGCAAGCTCGAGATGCAAAGATCAGAAAGTTAAAGAGATTATTAATTACCAAAGTTTTAGCGGCAGTGCCTGATGCTTGGGTAAATGGTCAATCTGAAAACTCATTGCCGGGTGTAGTCAACATAACATTTCCCGGAAGTGATAATGAGGGATTGTTATTACTCCTTGATATGGCAGGTATTGCTTGTTCTACTGGCTCTGCTTGCAGCGCTGGTGTGCATCGACCAAGCCATGTCTTGATGGCAATTGGTTTAACTGAGGATGAAACAACCTCATCCCTAAGATTCTCACTTGGCGAATCAAATACTGAAGAAGAGATCGAGAAGTTAGCTTCAGTTATTGCATCAGTTGTTGAAAAATCTAAATCTGCGGCAAATAAAAAGGTATCTAAGTGAGCGGTAAATTAAAGGTAATTGCAGCCATGAGCGGTGGCGTTGATTCCGCAGTAGCTGCAGCACGTGCAGTGGAGGCAGGACATGAAGTAATTGGCGTGCACTTAGCGCTATCTAGCAATCCACAAAAGTACCGTTCCGGCGCACGGGGTTGTTGCACAGTAGAGGATTCGCATGATGCCAGGCGTGCAGCGGATGTAATTGGTATCCCGTTTTATATCTGGGATATGGCAGAGCAGTTTCATGCCGGAGTTGTCGAAAACTTTTTATCAGAGTACCAATCTGGTCGCACCCCAAATCCATGTCTGCGCTGTAATGAGAAGATTAAGTTTGAGGCGGTCCTTGTCAGAGCTAAAGCACTTGGTTTTGATGCCGTTGTAACTGGCCATTATGCAATTACTAAAGAGGTTAATGGTGTTAAAACTCTAAATCGAGCGGTAGATCCAGAGAAAGATCAATCATATGTACTTGCGGTATTAACTGCCGATCAAATCAATGGTGCAATCTTTCCATTAGGTGACACAGTCAAGGATGATGTTCGCAAAGAGGCGCAAACACGTGGATTATTTGTGGCGAACAAACCAGATAGCCACGACATCTGCTTTGTCCCATCGGGCGATAACGCTGGCTGGTTGCGCGAGCGTTTGGGCTCAGAGGTTGGTCCGATCGTTGATCAAAGTGGAAAAGAGTTAGGTCAGCACAACGGCGCATACACCTTCACAATTGGACAGCGCCGCGGTTTGAATTTAACTGTGCCGACGCCAAAGGGTGAACCAAGGTATGTATTAAGTATTGAGCCAAAGACAAATACAGTTGTAGTTGGCACACATGAAGCGCTTGCGGTAAATAAAATTGTTGGTCAGCCACCTATTTGGTGTGGACCGGCACCTGAATTAAATAAAGTTTATAAAGGTTTTGCCCAAGTGCGAGCCCATGGTGAACCACTACCTACTCAGTATCACTTTGATGGCACTCACTTAATCGCTGATTTAGATCAACCAGTATTTGGCCTGGCAACTGGTCAAGCTTTGGTTATCTATGAAGATGATCGGGTGGTTGGTTCTGCCACGATTTCGGAGACCTTTTGATGGCTGATTCATCTAGCAAGGAGATTCGCCACAAGATTCAAGAGTTATCAGAAAGTATCAAGGATCATCAATTTCAATACTATGTAAATGATAAACCAAGCATTACCGATGCCGCATTTGATAAGTTGTGGCAAGAGTTAATTGATCTAGAGAAAAAGTATCCACAATTTAAGTTAGCTGATTCACCAACCTCTGATGTAGGTGGCGGCTTTGCAACACATTTTGAACAATATGACCACATTGAAAAGATGATGTCCCTTGATAATGTATTTGATATTGATGAGCTAAATACCTGGTTTGATCGGATTGAAAAGAGTGGGGCGAAAAATAGCTGGCTTTGCGAGGTTAAAGTCGATGGCTTAGCCATTAACTTACTTTATGAAAAGGGAAAGTTAACCAGAGCGCTAACTCGTGGAAATGGCACCACGGGTGAGGATGTAACTTTAAATGTTAAAACTATCGATACCGTTCCGTTGCAATTATCAGGTAAGAAAATTCCAGAGCGGCTTGAGGTTCGGGGTGAGGTTTTTTTCCCACTTAAAGCATTTGATGAGTTAAATTATTCACTTGAAGAGGCGGGTAAACAACGGTTTGCTAATCCAAGAAATGCAGCTGCTGGATCGCTTCGACAAAAAGATCCCAAGGTAACTGCATCAAGACCATTAGATCTAGTTGTGCATGGCATCGGTGCGGCTGATGGTATTTCCTTTGAACAACAAAGCAGCGCCTATGAATTGTTAAAGAGCTGGGGATTGCCAACTAGTAATCGATTTAAAGTAGTTGATTCGCGCAAGGCGGTTATTGATTTTATTGCCCAGTATGAAAAACACCGTCATGATGTTGAACATGAGATAGATGGGGTTGTAATAAAGGTAAATGAGATTGCAGTTCAAAATCAGTTGGGATTTACCAGTCGAGCCCCTAAATGGGCGATCGCTTTTAAGTATCCACCTGAAGAGGTAACCACTAAATTGTTGGATATCAAGGTAAGTGTTGGACGCACAGGTCGGGTAACACCCTTTGCATTTATGGAGCCGGTAAAGGTCGCTGGTTCCACCGTTACAAATGCCACGCTGCATAATCAGGAAGAGATTATTCGCAAAGGAATTTTAATTGGCGACACAGTTTTAATTCGCAAAGCGGGCGATGTAATTCCCGAGGTACTGGGCCCAGTTATAGAGAAACGAAGTGGCAAGGAAAAAGCATTTGTCATGCCAACTACCTGTCCAGATTGCGGAAGTAAGTTGCGAGCAATTACCGAGGGCGATGTTGATATTCGTTGTCCAAACAATCAATCATGTCCTGCACAATTAATTGAACGGCTTTTTTACATTGGTTCACGTAGCGCATTAGATATTGATGTTCTTGGGTATGAAGCAGCGGCTGCTTTACTAAAGGATGGTCTGGTTAAGGATGAGGGCGATCTCTTTTCGTTAACGGAGAAGGATCTAGCTAAATCTCAATTTTTTTTAAAGAAGGATGGCACATTAGGTGCAATTGCAGATCGATTCATAATTGGATTGCAAACGGCAAAATCTCGTCCCTTATGGCGGGTACTTGTTGCACTTTCCATTAGACATGTTGGGCCAACCTCTGCTCAAGCATTGGCTAATAAATTTGGGTCAATCGAGGGCATTAAAGCCGCCTCAACCGAAGAGCTGGCAAATACCGAAGGTGTTGGCGCTGTGATTGCAGATTCAATCTCCGAGTGGTTTGGTGAAAGGTGGCATCAAAAAATTATTGAAAAGTGGGAAAAATCAGGGGTTGTATTAATAGATCAAAAGCCAAAAAATAATTTAAAACAAACTCTTACTGGATTAACAATTGTGGTTACCGGCTCACTCGAGGATTTCACCCGAGATGGGGCAACCGAAGCCATTACCTTGCGTGGCGGTAAATCCTCCTCATCAGTCTCTAGTAAAACTGATTTTGTTGTTGCCGGCGATGCTGCTGGATCGAAATTACAAAAGGCTGAGGAATTAGGAGTCCCTGTGCTGGATGAGGCGGGTTTCAAGTCGTTATTAGCTAATGGGAAAGGCTAAACTAGGATTATGAATTTATTAGGTGAAGTCACCCGCGAACTTCCAGCCTCACCAATCTTTTTTGGTCTCTTTGCGTTTGGCGTCTTGTCCCTCCTTCTTTACCTAACACTTCGAATTGATCGGTAATAGAATCCAAAAGATCGCAATTGTTGGTGGCACCTTTGATCCAATTCATTTAGGTCATTTAAAGATTATCTCTGAGGTCGCCAAAAAATTTGAAAAGGTAATTGTTATTCCAACTGGTGATCCATGGTTAAAAACAGCAAAGCCAATTGCAACTGGTGAACAACGGGTTGCGATGGCACAAACAGCGGTTAACTCATTAAATCTAGCTGATCAAGTTGTAGTTTCAGCGATTGAGGTTAAGCGAGCTGGCCCAAGTTATGCAATTGATACTGTGACTGCACTTAAAGAAATTTATCCAGATGCCAGCTTTACCTTGGTCTTAGGAAGTGATGCAGCGAGAAACCTAGATAAATGGCATCGAAGTGATGAGTTACAAAAATTAGTTGAAGTATTGGTTGTAAAGCGAGCATCTGTACCAGCAAGTGAATTTTCCGAGATTCAGATCGATGCGCCAGAGATCTCATCTACTGAAATTAGAGATAAGGTTGCGCATTCACAGGAGATAACCGATCTTGTTACTCCTACAATCTCCACCTTTATTAAGGAGCACCAGCTTTATGTCAGTCAGCGCTAAAACCATTGAGCTAACTAAGTTAGCTGCACAAGCATTGGCAGATAAGCTTGGTGAGGATATTTCAGCGATTGATCTCTCCGAGCAATTAGTTTTAAATCAAGTTTTTTTGATTGCCACTGGAAATAATGAACCTCAGTTGGATGCGATGGCGGATGAGGTGCAACGCAGATTGCGCGAGATTGGTGAAAAGCCAGCACGAGTTGAAGGAACCGGACAATGGATCCTGCTTGATTACAGTGATTTAGTTGTTCATATTCAAAGCAAAGAGTTGCGCTCTTACTACATGTTAGATCGGCTTTGGAATGATTGTCCAAAGATTGAAGTTGCGGTTAAATAGTAATTATGAGCGAGGCAAATCTAAAGGTTGTTATTTGGCGACATGGCCAAACTGATTGGAATATTGAAAACCGCTTTCAAGGACACAGTGATATCCCATTAAATAAGGTGGGCGAGTATCAAGCACGCGAAGCGGCAAAGGTCTTAGCAGGCATGAATCCAGATCGAATCATTGCAAGTGATTTACTTCGAGCCAAAGCAACGGCGCAAGCACTTGCAGATTTAGTTGATTTACAGGTAGAGATTAATCCACTTCTGCGCGAAACAAATGGTGGTAAGTGGGAGGGCAAGACTGGCCCTGAAAATCGAATTGAAGATGGCGAGTACTTTGTTAAGTGGATTGATGGTCATGATGAGCCAGCTGGTCATACTGGCGAGCGACGCAGCGAGGTTGCTGCTCGCGCTGTTAGTGTGGTTGAAAAAGAGAGCAGTAACTTCTCTGGAACTTTAGTGCTTGTAACTCATGGTGGAACTGCGCGTTGTTTACTGGGATCAATTCTTAAATTACCAATGCCACAATGGGGCGTAATCGGCGGCTTATCAAATGCTTGTTGGTCGGTGCTAGAACTTACAAAACATCATGGTGATTCTCGTTGGTACTTGGCAGAACACAATGCTGGTTCACTGCCTGAGCCTGTCTTTGGAGATGATGCAGTTAATTAGATAAGGTCAGCACCCAACACACTCCATTAATTTGGAGATGGGGCTGTAGCGCAGCTGGTAGCGCACTTGCATGGCATGCAAGGGGTCAGGGGTTCGACTCCCCTCAGCTCCACGTAAAAATAAATTAAGAAAAATAGGGGAGCGCAAAGTGGAGACGGTAACAATTCCAGATCGCTGGAGTGCTGCCAATCTGCCTGATCTTTCCGGAAAAAGATTTTTAATTACTGGCGCAACTAGCGGTATCGGCTTAGCAGCAGCAACTGAGTTAGCTAGGAGAAATGCAAAGGTAATCATCACTGCTCGCAGTGCAGCAAAGGGTGAGGCTGCGAAAAAACAAATTGGGCCTGGATTAGTTGAAGTACTAGAACTTGATCTAACTGATCTGGCATCAGTTAAAAAAGCAGCCGAATCAATAAGTGATGATCTTGATGTCTTAATTTTAAATGCCGGTGTAATGGCGACACCATTTACCAAAACTAAGGATAATTTTGAGCTACAAATGGGAACCAATCATTTAGGACATTTTGCCTTCGCCGGATTGCTTCACCAAAAAGTTCGCCAACGAATGGTTGTGGTCTCAAGCTTTGTTCATCGGATGGGAAGCTTTGGCGATAACTCACAAATTGCAATTAAGGATATCTGTTTAGGTATCGGCAAGTACCAACCCTGGGCTGCTTATAGTGCAAGCAAATTAGCAAATCTATTATTTGTCGCCGAACTTGAAAGATTACGGATTCAAAATAATTGGTCATTTAAACCAATTGCAGTTCATCCAGGTTACTCAAATACAAATTTGCAAGGTGTTGCACCGCAGATGAAGGGTAATAAGTTAGAGGCACAGCTCATTGGTGGTATAAATAGCATTTTTGCCCAGAGCGCTGCCCAAGGTGCGCTACCAACATTGTGCGCATCAGTCTTTCCAGATTTACTGGGGGGCTCATTTATTGGACCAAATGGCTTGATGGAGATTCGCGGTTATCCAAAGTTAACTCGTGCGCGGGCCCTGGCATATGATCAAACTTTGGCTAGAAATCTTTGGGAAGTCAGTGAAGAGTTAACTGGAATTAAGTGGCCAAATAATGCATGAGGCTTATGATTTTAAAGCGGTTCAGGATAAGTGGTTGCCAGTTTGGGATAAGTTGCAACCATTTAAATCTGGCAGCGATGATGATGCTCGGCCAAAGAAGTATGTATTGGATATGTTTCCTTACCCATCGGGTGATCTTCACATGGGACATGCAGAGGCGTATGCGCTTGGCGATGTAATTGCTCGGTACTGGGTTCAAAAAGGTTTTAATGTCATGCATCCAATTGGTTGGGATGCATTTGGGTTACCAGCTGAAAATGCTGCGATTAAACGTGATGCCGATCCGCGCCAGTGGACCTACGAGAATATTGCAGTTCAAAAAGCCTCAATGCGCAGATACGCCTGCTCATTTGATTGGGATCGAACTCTTCATACCTGCGACCCTGAGTACTACAAGTGGAACCAATGGTTATTTTTACAGATGTACAACAAAGGCTTGGCTTATCGAAAAGATTCAGCGGTTAACTGGTGTCCCGATTGCCAAACTGTTTTAGCTAATGAGCAGGTAGTTGCTGGCCTTTGCGAGAGGTGCGATAACGCGGTAACGAAGAAGAAGTTAAATCAATGGTATTTAAAGATAACCGATTACGCCGATCGTTTGCTTGATGATATGCATCAACTTGAGGGTAAGTGGCCAGATAAAGTTTTAACGATGCAACGAAATTGGATTGGCAGATCTACTGGCGCCGAGGTTGAGTTCAAGATTGAGGATCGCGATAGGCCAATTACAGTTTATACAACTCGCCCTGACACTTTATATGGCGCAACCTTTATGGTTGTTGCTGCCGACAGTGCACTTGCTGCAGAGTTAGCCAGCGGCAGCCCAATCGAGAATGAGTTTAAAAAATACTTAGACTCAGTAAAGGCTGCCTCAGATATTGATCGATTGGCGACTGATCGACCAAAGAGTGGTGTGTTTTTAAATCGATACGCGATCAATCCAGTTAATGATGAGCGAATTCCAATTTGGGCATCTGATTATGTCTTAGCTGATTACGGAACTGGCGCAATTATGGCGGTACCTGCACATGATCAAAGAGATTTAGATTTTGCACGCGCTATGAAGTTACCAGTACGGGTAGTAATCGAAACTGGCGAGGAGGATCCAGCTGTTTCTGGAGTTGCAACCTCTGGTGATGGCAAGGTGATTAACTCAGGATCAATCACCGGCTTAAGTAAAGATGATGCAGTAATTAAAATTACACAGGAGCTTGCCGCCAAAAAATTAGGAAAAGCTGCCCGTAATTATCGCCTGCGAGATTGGCTAATTTCTCGTCAACGTTTTTGGGGAACTCCAATTCCAATTATTCACTGTGATAAGTGTGGTGAGGTACCAGTTCCAGAGAGCCAACTTCCAGTTGAGTTACCAAGTGCAGCTGGCTCGGATTTAAAACCAAAGGGCTCCTCCCCATTGGGTGCAGCAAGTGATTGGGTAAATGTTTCATGTCCAAAATGTAATGCGCCAGCAAAACGTGATGCTGACACTATGGATACATTTTTTGACTCATCTTGGTACTACCTGCGTTACACATCAGTAGATAGGCATGATGTCGCCTTTGATAAGAAGGCGGTAGAAACCTGGTTGCCAGTTGATCAATATGTTGGCGGCGTTACACATGCGATTTTGCATCTTTTGTACTCACGATTTTTTACTAAGGTTTTACATGATCTAGGCCATTTAAATTTCACCGAACCATTTACTAGATTATTAAATCAAGGAATGGTTTTAATGGATGGTTCAGCGATGAGCAAGAGCCGTGGCAATCTAGTGAAGTTATCAGATGAGTTAAACACCCATGGCGTCGATGCGATTCGAGTAGCGCTGGTATTTGCTGGACCGCCGGAGGATGATATTGATTGGTCAGATGTCTCACCTGCGGGATCATTAAAGTTTTTAAATCGTGCTTGGCGAATAGCTGGTGATATCACCAGCAAGCCTGGAGTTAACTATAAGGATGGCGACATTGCGCTACGCAAAGTTACACATAAATCATTAAATGATATCTCCCTCGCTGTTGAATCCTTTAGATTTAATGTTTGTATCGCCCGCATAATGGAGCTAGTTAATGCCACTAGAAAGGCGATTGACTCTGGATGTGGTGGCGCAGATCCTGCAGTTCGCGAGGCGGCAGAGGTAATTGCGATCGCACTCTCATTAGTTGCGCCATATACGGCGGAGGAGATGTGGGAAAAATTAGGTCACAAACCAGCGATAGCAAATGCTGGCTGGCCAGTGGTAGATCCAGCACTTCTAGAAGATGATGCAGTTGAGGTAGTTCTTCAGATTAATGGCAAGATTATTGATCGATTAGAGGTTTCACCAAGTATTACTAAAGAAAATCTTGAGATCGCCGCCCGTGCCAATCAAAAGGTTGCAGCAGCCTTAGCTGGCGCTGAGGTTAAAAAAGCGATTGTGGTTGCGCCAAAGCTTGTGAATTTCGTAATTTAATTTCCACAGCTAGGCAATTAATCTAAAAACTCAACACTGATTTGCAGCAAACTGCGCAGATGTTTGACTTAAATATCTCACCAGAACAAAAGCGGGCGTTAATAATTTTGGTAACCTTCTGCCTTGGGGTTGGTGGCTTTTTCTTTCTAAACTCAAGGCCTGCTGCTACATTGCAAAGTGCGCCCGATATTTTGCAAGAGATTGCACCTAGCAGCGCTGAAAGTACAACCAGTACGGTGATTGTAAATGTCGCTGGCAAGGTAGTAAATCCTGGTGTTTATCAATTACCAACTGGCTCTCGTGTTGTGGATGCACTAACGATGGCTGGCAATCAATTACGTGGTGTTGATATTAGCGATATTAACTTAGCCAGATTATTAGTAGATGGTGAGCAGATTTTGGTGGGCACACCTTCTGCGACAGTTGCAAAGGGATCTGCCTCCAGGGTTACTAGCAATAATCCACTTGATCTCAATCGAGCAACCGCCAGCCAACTCGATACCTTGCCTGGAATTGGACCAGTTACTGCGCAACGAATCCTGGATTATCGCGCCAAGGTTGGCCGAATTAACGCAGTAGATGAGCTAAAGAAGATCTCTGGTTTAGGTGGAGCAAAATTCGAAGAGATCAAAAACTTACTTCGCGTGTAATTGATTACCGATTACTTGTAATCGCAACCGCACTTTGGTCAGGTGCGGCGATTATTGGTTTATTCCCAAATTTTAAACTGCTTGCTTTTGCCAGCCTATTACTAGCTGCCTTCTTTTTACGGCAAAAGATCTGGCTGATTCTAATTATTGCCGCACTAATTGGTGGCAGCTTAATGTCAATTCGCCAAGCAGCACTGGCAAATAATTTGGTTATCTCCTTGTTTAATCAAAAGGTAGAGATTGTTGCTGAAATTAGAAGTGATCCACTGATTCGTGGCGGCAAAGTTTTCGGCTCAACAAAAATGCCAGACCAACAAAGTTTTCTTATTTCAGTGCAAAAAATTGATAATGTAGTAATTAACCTTCCCATGCGGATGCTGGTTCCGGTAGGTCAAAATCTGCACCTAAATCAGCAAATTAAAAGCTCAGTTAAGTTGATTAAAAGTAAAGAGATGAAGGTAGCGGCGCTGGCAGTTGCAGCTTCAGAAGTAGAGATCCT
>CAZVNE010000005.1:0-19856 GCA_964628535.1 uncultured Candidatus Nanopelagicus sp.
ACCGACAGTGGTGATATCAAGGTGATGGATTTTGGAATTGCTCGTGCAACTGATGACATCGGCGCCACCATGACAAATACCTGGAATGTGGTTGGAACAGCGCAGTACTTATCCCCTGAACAAGCAACTGGTGAGATGGCTGATGGTCGAAGTGATCTTTACTCACTTGGTTGTTTAATGTATGAGTTGTTAACTGGACGGCCACCATTTACTGGCGATACCCCAGTTTCAATTGCATATCAACATGTTTCATCGCCATTTACGCCAGCCTCACAAGTAATGCCTGGTTTATCAAATGATATTGATCGAATGCTTGAGGTTGTATTAAGTAAGGATCCAAATAATCGTTATCAAGATGCCAGCGCCATGTTGGCTGATTTGCGTCGAGTAATTAGAGGCGAGCCAGTCACAACTAAGATTCAAAAGGTTTTTCCTAGAAGAAAATTAATTACAACATTAAGTGCAATTGTTGCAGGAGTTGTGTTGGTTGGCGCGGGAGTATTTTTCAGCAGTGGTGGCAGCACACCACTTACAGTGCCAAATGTGGTTGGTTTAACGGAGGCAGAGGCTCGTGCCTTATTAAGTAATTTCAATGTAAATATCAGTACTGCCCCAGATCCAAGAATTCCAATTGATCGTGTGGCATCACAAATGCCGCTAGCAACTACTAATGCGGAAAGAGGAAGCAGTGTTACCTTAACTATCTCCTCTGGACCGGGTAATACAACGGTGCCAACTGGTTTGGTAGGAATCTCACTTGAAGAGGCAAGAAGTATTTTGACTGCAGCTGGTTTGTTAGTTGCGCAAACTCAACCAGTGGATTCAGATCAAGCACCTGGTGTTGTTTTAAGTGTTATGCCGGCTGCAGGTACCACTATTACCGCTGGCAGTGGAGTTGTACTGCAGATTGCAAGTGGCAATGTTCAAGTGCCATCACTGCTTGGTGTTTCTGAGATTCAAGCAAGAACCTTGTTAGTACAAGCTGGCTTTTTGGTGCGAGAGATCTATGCATATGATGCAACACAAGATTTAGGTGTTGTACTTGCTCAGGCACCAGAGGCTGGTACCACTCGAATTATTGGTAGCGCTGTAACAATTACCGTAAATAAAAATTAATTAAGATCTAATTACAACTGGGGATAATCCCTCACTGCGAGCGCGTGCGCCCTTATCGCCACAAATCTCTAACCAATTACCAACCATTTGATAACCATGTTCAGTTAAAACAGATTCTGGGTGAAACTGTACGCCACAAATCGGCAGCGACTTATGTTGCATTGCCATCACAACTCCTGATTGGGTTTGCCCAGTTACCTCTAATTGATCTGGCAGAGTTGCTTTTTCAACAGCGAGTGAGTGGTATCTAGTTGCAGTAAATGGTGTAGGTATTTGGTGCAAGACTGACTTATTGTTGTGTTGAACAACTGAGGTTTTGCCGTGAAGTAACTCAGGAGCGCGCGAAACAGTTGCGCCATATGCAACTGCAATAGCTTGATGTCCTAAACAAACACCAAAGAGTGGAATCTTGTGTTCGGCGCAGTACTTCACCATCTCGACGCTGATGCCCGCCGCTTCAGGTGTACCAGGTCCAGGTGAGATTAAAACACCATCATAATTTTGTGCATCCTCTACCTTGATTGAATCATTTCGAACCACATTGCAATCAGCACCCAGTTGTTGCAGGTACTGCACCAGGTTAAATACAAATGAGTCGTAGTTATCGATCACCAAAATCTTGGTTTGCCGGTCGCCACGAAGATGACTGTTCATGGTGCATATTGTGTAGTAATCTCTGCCCTATGCCGAAGTCCAAAGTACGTAAAAAGGTTATTGAACAACGCGCTGCCGAGCAGGTAGAAGAGGTTGTTGAAAATGAGATTATCGAGAGTCCATCCTGGCTAGCGCCGGTGATGGTGGCTAACTTCTTAATTGGCTTACTCTGGATCGTAATCTTCTATGTCAGCTCAACTAGCTACCCAATTCCAGGAATTGGTGCTTGGAATATGTTGGTTGGCTTTGGCTTTGTGGGTATTGGCTTCTCACTAGCTACCCGCTGGCATTAATCAACCGGTTTTAATTACATCGATGTAACTCTCCACACGGTGGATAACACCTGTGGATAACTCTTAACCCCTTTTTCTACTGTGCTCACCTACCCTAGGCCTGTGCTCGCAATCATCGCCTACCTATTAACTGTTATTGCTGTTGGGCTCTTTGCATTTAGATCCTTCCAATTATTTAAGAAGATCTCAGCAGGCCAACCAGATCCAGCGAGATTTTTAAATAAAGGTCAGCGCACAAAAAATATGTTGCGCGAGGTTTTAACTCATACCAAGATGCTTAACTTCACCGCAACTGGAATTGCACATTGGTTTGTCATGGTTGGCTTCTTCGCACTTCTTGGCACATTAATTACCGCATATGGGCAGTTGATTAATCCTGCCTTCGCCCTTCCAATAATTGGCCACTTTGTTGGTTATGAATTTTTTGTTGAGTTAATTGCTTGGCTTACTGGAATTGGAATTGTTACCTTAATTGGTATTAGGCAGGTTACTAGATTTAAAAAACCGGCTAGAGCTTCAAGATTTTACGGCTCTGGCAATAAGAAGGCTTACTATGTTGAAGCAACTATTTTGGCAATTGTATTTTGTGTAATTGCACTTCGCGGCTTAGAGGGTGCACTTCTTGGCAAAACCAGTTGGAATTGGCATTACGCACTTTCCTATCCAGCAGTTGCCTACTTCAGTTCGATGAATACTGAGCAAATTGAAAATCTAATTCAAGTTTTTGCATTTGCCAAGATTGCTGTATCGATGGTTTGGTTTATCGTGATTGCATTTAATTTAACAATGGGTATTGCTTGGCACCGCTTCTTAGCCTTCTTTAACCTTTACTTTAAGCGAAATCCAACCAGCGAAAATGCACTTGGTCCATTGCCAGAGATGCTCTCTCATGGTGCACCAATTAACTTTGAAGATCCAAAAGAGGATGATGTTTTTGGAATTGGAACTGCCGCAGATATCTCTTGGAAGGGTCTGCTGGATATGTCTACCTGTACTGAGTGCGGTCGTTGCCAATCACAATGCCCAGCCTGGCACACTGAAAAACCGCTATCGCCAAAGTTATTGATTATGGCGATGCGCGATCACGCACTTGCAAAATTACCAGCAACTGCACCAATTGAAACCAAGATTGTTGGAAATGCTCATGAGAATGCAATCTCACTTGATGTGCTCTGGTCATGTACAACTTGTGGTGCATGTGTTGAAGAGTGTCCGGTAGATATTGAACATGTTGATCACATTGTTAATATGCGCCGCTTTCAGGTTTTGGTTGAATCAGAGTTTCCAACTGAGCTAGGTAACACCTTCCGAAATCTAGAGAAGGCGGGCAATCCATGGGGTGCAAATCGCACCGATCGGGATGCTTGGATCGCAGATGTTGATTTCCCAATCACCGTAATTGAATCTGTAATTCCTGAGGATGTTGAGTACTTGTTCTGGGTTGGTTGTGCTGGTGCATATGAAGAGCGAGCCAAGAAAACAACTAAGGCGGTTGCTGAATTACTTTATATGTCTGGGGTTAAATTTGGTGTTCTAGGTAAACGTGAAACATGCACTGGAGATCCGGCACGTCGAAGTGGTAATGAATTCTTATATCAAATTTTATCTCGCGAGAATATTGAGACTTTGCAGGAAACCTTTGGTACACGTGGTGTGAAAAAGGTAGTTGTTACCTGCCCACACTGCTTTACAACAATTGGTCGCGATTACAAACAACAGGGCTTTGATTTACAGATGGTGCACCACACTCAATTATTAAATCAATTGGTAAAAGAGGGAAGATTAAAACCAGTTTCAAAATCGGAGAAGAAGTTGACTTACCACGATCCTTGTTACCTGGGTCGTCACAATCAAATTTATGAACCACCACGTGAGTTACTTGAATCAACTGGTATTGAGATAACTGAGATGCCACGTAATCAGGAGCGATCATTTTGTTGTGGCGCAGGTGGCGGACGCATGTGGATGGAGGAGAAGATCGGCACCAGAATTAATTTAAATCGAGTTGATGAAGCGATCGCTACTGGTGCGCAGGAGGTTGCGGTCGGATGTCCATTTTGTCGAGTAATGGTCTCTGATGGCATGGTCGCTCGCGAGAGCTCAGTTGAGGTGCTGGATGTAGCGCAGGCGCTGCTGCGGAGCGTTAAACCTCAAGGATAATTTAGGCCGATTCTCAGGTAACACCCAGTCTGGTAGATAATCATCTCCTTCGAGGTGATGAAAAATGACAGCGGTAAAAGATCGCGTTAGCAACAACCAAGATACAACTGCGACTACTCAAAGAGTTTTAGTGGTTGATGATGAAAATAGCATCAGCGAGTTAATTGCCACCAGCTTAAAGTTTGTTGGCTTTGATGTTCGCACAGCTGCAAGTGGTGCACAAGCGCTACAAATTGCAGAAGAGTTCAAACCACATGCACTGATCCTTGATGTCATGTTGCCAGACCAAAATGGTTTTGAGGTCTGTCGCCAATTACGCAGCGAGGGCCACAATGTTGGTGTTTTGTTTTTAACTGCAAAGGATTCAGTTGAAGACAAGATTGCCGGCTTAACAATTGGTGGCGATGATTATGTAACTAAGCCTTTCTCACTTGAGGAGCTAGTTGCCAGATTACGTGCGCTACTTCGCCGTACTGGTGCAACCGAGGTTACGCCAGATGAGGAAAAAATTAGATTTGCCGATCTTGAACTTGATGAGGCAACTCATGAGGTGCGACGTGCCGGTAATTTAATTGATCTCTCTCCTACCGAGTTTTTATTGCTGCGCTACTTAATGATCAACGCTGATCGTGTTGTCAGCAAGGCACAGATCTTGGATCATGTATGGCAGTATGACTTCCGTGGCGACATGGGAATTGTAGAAACATATGTTTCTTACCTTCGTAAGAAGGTTGATATTTACGATCCAGCTTTAATTCACACTGTACGAGGTGTGGGATACCGCTTGCGTCTGCCAGCAAGTAAGTAATTAATGAGGTCACCGCTAAGCCGGGTGCGCACGCCCTTATCATTATGGAGTTTGCGCAACCGGCTTATTTTAGCGGCGATGGTTTTAACAGCTTTAGCAATTAGCGCATCTGATTTTGCAGCAAATGCAGCGCTTCGTTCATATTTAATCTCTCAAGTAGATCAAGAGTTAATTCAAATATCGGGCAGCTCCTTAACTAGATTAGATCGTGCTGGTATTGAAGGTGAAGGCGCCCGAGATCAAAACTCGCCATTTACTGAGTTTCAACCATTGCGCGGCGTGCCAACATCAGCATCGGTGTCGTTATTAGATGTTGATGGCAAATTAATTGGTCGAATCGGTGGCGATTTATCACAAGCACAGATTGCAGTTTTTGGATTGACTGTGGATGAGGTTAGAGCTAAAGGAAGTGCGCCATTTACGATTGAGGGTAATGGTGGTGAACCAGATGTGCGTGCAGTTATTCAAGTTTTACCAACTGGTTTAGGCAGTGTGGTGGTGGCAAACTCATTAGCAGAGGTTGATCGCACCTTACAAAGATTAGGATTTTTCTTTTTAATTTTAGGAATTTTGGCATTACTTGCAGTTGGTTTAGTTTCCCGCTGGATCATTGCGATCTCACTTAAACCATTAGAACGGGTAGAAGAGACAGCTGAAGCGATTGCAGGTGGTGATCTATCTGCACGTCTTCCGGCAGCTAGACCAAATACTGAGGTTGGTCGATTAACCACCTCATTAAATACGATGTTAGGGCGCATTGAAGAGTCCTTTGCTGCCAGAGTAAGTAGTGAGAATAAGTTGCGCCGATTTGTCGCCGATGCATCCCACGAACTTCGTACTCCATTAACTGCAATTAGAGGTTTTGCTGAATTACATCGACAGGGCGCGGTGGTTGGTGAAGAAAAAACTAAGGAGCTTGTTGGTCGAATTGAAAAAGAGTCGGTTCGCATGAGCTCACTAGTTGAGGATCTCTTACTGCTTGCTCGATTGGACCAATCCCGCGAGATGGGCCAGGAGCCAGTTGATTTAAATGCATTATTAACTGAGGTGGTGGCATCTGCTCAGGCTGCTGGGCCAAATCATTTAATTGAACTTACCCTGCCAAGTGCTGAGGTATTTATCTTGGGTGATTCACAAAGAGTGCATCAGGTAGTTGCAAATTTATTAGCAAATGCAAGAACTCATACCCCAAATGGTTCAGAGATAAAGGTGGTGCTGGAACAAGGCGTATCTGAAACAATTATTTCAGTTAGTGATAATGGTCCTGGCTTATCTGAAAATGATCAAGAGCGAATCTTTGAGAGATTTTTCCGCGCCGACCCATCACGGGCAAGAAATAGTGGCGAAGGAAGTGGGTTAGGGCTATCGATTGTAGATGCGGTTATGAAAGCACATGGTGGTTATGTTTCGGTGCAATCTAAATTAGGTGAGGGCGCAACCTTTAAATTGCACTTCTTAAATAAAGATTAAAGTTTTACTTAATCTCACTTTGGTGAAAATTTAACCAGGATTTTGATGGTGTTGGACCACGTTGACCTTGGTAACGAGAGCCGTAAATTGCAGAACCGTATGGATGCTCTGCCGGGGATGATAATCTAATTAAACAAAGTTGGCCGATCTTCATTCCGGGAAATAATTTAACTGGCAGATTTGCAACATTTGAAAGCTCTAAAGTGATGTGACCAGAAAATCCTGGATCAATAAAACCGGCGGTTGAATGGGTAAGCAATCCCAATCTACCAAGGGAGGATTTTCCCTCTAATCTGCCAGCAATATCATCGGGCAAAGTAATTACTTCATAGGTGCTTGCTAAAACAAACTCACCGGGATGGAGGATAAAAAACTCGTTGGCTGCTACAGCAACCTCGCGGGTTAAATCTGGTTGCTCCTTTGATGGATCGATCACCTCATACTTGTGATTTTCAAAGGTTCGGAAAAAGCGATCTAACCGAACATCAACACTTGAGGGCTGAACCATCGCCTCGGTAAATGGCTCTACCTTTACCCGGCCGGCGGAGATCTCCGCCTTTATATCCCGATCGCTAATTAACATGGGGCGACCCTATCTCCCAGCCGATCAAATCAAGAGGAGCAAAACCTACTGGCTGGTATTGCATAAGTTACTCGGCGGTAGCATGCTTATCCCATGGGACATTACATATCTAATCTACGCGACATCGAGTTCTGCTTATTTGATCTCCTAGGTCGCGAATCAATTCTTGGTAAATCACTTTACGCAGATCTAGATCGTGAGACTGCGATGGGAATGTTAGAGGAGATCAAACGCTTATCTGAAAATGATTTAGCTGCATCCTTTGTTGATAGTGATCGCGAGGGTGTTGATTTTAATCCCGCAACTGGTGAAGCAAAGTTGCCAGCATCTTTTAAAAAATCTTACAACACATTTATTGATAATGAGTGGTGGCGAATTGATGCACCTGTTGAATTAGGTGGAACTGCAATCCCACCATCAATTCGATGGGCGATTGCTGAAATGGTATTAGGTTCAAACCCAGCAATTCATATTTATGCATGTGGATCTGCCTTTGCCAATGTTGCTCATGCTTATGGAACCGAGGAACAAAAGAAGATTGCAAAGTTAATGATTGATAAAAAATGGGGCGCAACCATGATGTTAACTGAACCAGATGCTGGTTCAGATGTTGGTGCCGGTCGCAGCAAGGCGGTTAAGCAACCCGATGGCACCTGGCACATCACTGGCACAAAGCGATACATCACCTCTGGTGACTCTGATCTTACTGAAAATATTATTCACTTTGTGCTTGCTCGTCCCGAGGGCGGAAAGCTTGGTACAAAAGGTTTAGATCTTTACATGATTCCAAAGTTTTTGTTTGATTTTAATACTGGCGAATTACTTAAGCGAAATGGTGTTTATGTAACATCAATTGAAAATAAGATGGGGTTAAATGTTTCAGCAACCTGCGAGATGAATCTAGGTGAGCATGAACCAGCTGTTGGTTATCTGCTTGGTGAGGTTCATGATGGCATCGCACAGATGTTTAAAATTATTGAATACGCACGCATGATGGTTGGTACAAAGGCGATTGCAACACTCAGTGCTGGCTACCAACAAGCTTTAAGTTATGCCAAAACTCGTGTGCAAGGCCCAGATTTAGCAAATGCTAAAGATAAGGCATCGCCACGTGTTGAGATTATTAAGCACCCTGATGTTCGTCGCTCCCTGATGATGCAAAAGTCTTACTCTGAAGGAATGCGTGCACTAGTTCTTTACACCGCCTCAATTCAAGATGCATTTGCCCTTGGTGAGGCAGAGGGTCTGGATGCGGATAAGTTGCAGGATCTACATGCATTAAATGATCTATTGCTGCCAATTGTTAAGGGTTATGGCAGTGAAAAATCATGGGTGCTACTTGGAACTGAATCATTACAAACATTTGGTGGCGCTGGCTTTACCCAAGATTGGCCACTTGAGCAGTATGTACGTGATGCCAAGATCGATACCTTGTATGAAGGCACAACCGCTATTCAAGGAATGGATTTCTTCTTCCGCAAGATTGTTAGAGATGGCGGACGATCAATTACTTTGCTGGGTAAAGAGATAGCTAAGTACGCATCTAGTAGTGGCAACATGGCGGATGAGAAGAAGATGTTGCTTAAGGCGCTAGAAGATGTACAGGGCATGATCACACATATGATCGGTGTTGCAATGGAGTCACAAGAGGATCCAAAGCAGATCTATAAGGTGGGCTTAAATACATCTCGTTTATTAATGGCTACCGGTGAATTAATCATCGCCTGGTTGTTAATTCAACAAGCTGATATTGCACAAACAAAATTAGCAAATCCTGGTAGAGATAAAGATTTCTATGATGGAAAAGTTGCCTCAGCAAAATTCTTTGTTCGCTCAGTTCTACCTCATATTGCAGTAGAACGTGCGGTAGTTGAGTCTGAAACTGGCGAAATAATGGAGATTGCGGAGTCTGCTTTCTAACCTGGAAATTAAACACCAAAGTTAATGTAACCTGCTCAGCGTGAAACACCGCGCTGAATTTTTAATGGTCTCTGCTGCATTGGGTTTTGCACTTGGCGGCGTTGGCGCAAAGGTGTTGCGAGAAGCTGATATGGATGCTTTTCGATTAACTCAAATTCGCACAACCGGAGCTGCCTTAATTTTATTAACCATCGCATTTGTCCTTGGCAAAGAACAATTGGCAGTTAAAAGATCTGAGATTAAAGATTTAATGGTATTTGGCATTGTCGGTGTCGCTGCAGTTACCGCCCTTTACTTCTTTGCACTTAAGTATCTATATGTTTCAATCGCATTAATCATCGAGTTCACCGCACCTATTTGGATCGCGCTCTACCTAAGGTTTGTCCGGAAAAAATATGTCTCACCAATGATGTGGTGGGGAATTGGATGTGCTTTTGGTGGCTTGTTGTTAATCTCTGAGATCTGGAGTGGCTCATCACTTCACCCACTTGGTGTGATTGTTGCATTTGCTGATGCCTTTGCGCTTGCGACCTACTTTTTATACGCCGAGAAGTTAACTCAAAACCGCAGCTCCCTTTCACTTATGACCTGGGGTATTGGAATTGCAGCAGTCTTTTGGGCGGTAATTCTTCCTTGGTGGAACTTTCCCTTCCATTACTTAACAGATACTTTTTCACTGGGCGGAAGCTTAAATAATATTGATGCACCTGGCTGGACTATTATTTTATGGATCATAATTGTTGGAACAGTTGTCCCATACCTTTTAACTGTTACCGCTATACGTTCATTATCTGCCTCAAAAAGCAGTGTGATTGGCATGGTTGAACCAATATTTGCCGGCGCTATTGCTTGGTGGTTGCTCAGTGAATCATTTACACCTATCCAATTACTTGGATGTGCAGTTGTATTAGTTGGAATTTACTTAGCTGATAAGGCGAAGATTGGTGCTAGTAAATCAACCAATTAAGAGTTGAGCGATTGCATAAAAGAGTGGAATACCAATCGTTAAATTTAAGGGGAATGTAACCCCAAGGCTGGTTGTAATGGATAGTGATGGATTTGCCTCAGGAAGTGCGATGCTGACTGCAGCTGGTGCTGCAATATATGAGGCGCTAGCTGATAAAACACCCAGAATGGTCGCACCACCAACGGAAAGCCCAGCTAGATAGCCACCGATTACACCTAATGTGCCGGCGACTAGCGGAAAGATAATTGCAAATAAAAATAATCTAATGCCACTCTCTTTAATGATATTGATTCTTACCCCTGCTAAATAACCTAAGTGCATCAAAAAGAGCGCCAAAATACCAGGCAACAGATTTACAAAAAATGGTTCAACTCGGGCGTAACCGGCATCGCCAGAGATCGCTCCGACAATCAAGCCTCCGACCAGCAAAATAATTGTTTTACCTAAGACAATCTCTTTAAGGGAGGTTCCCCAAGATACCTTGCGATTTAAATGTCTAGTTGCCAAGAAGATTCCGACAATAATTCCGGGAATCTCCATAATTGTTAATAATGCAGTTGCAAAGCCCTCGTATGAGATTTTGGAGTTATCTAAAAATACTAAGGCGGCGGTAAAGGTAACGAGAGAGGTTGATCCATAATGTGCTGCGATAGCACCGCGGTCTACCTCGTTGATATTTTTAATATATTTAAGTGAGTAAAATGCTAAAGCTGGAATTAAACAACCTAAAACAATGGTCGCAATTACCGGTTTAACCATCCCTTGTGCGCTTGAGTGGGTTAATGAGACACCACCCTTTAGGCCAATTCCAAAGAGCAGGTAAACAGAGATTATTTGGTAAACCGGATCTGGAATTCGGATATCACTCTTAAATCTTGCGGCGACAAAACCTAGGATAAAAACTAGTACTGAGACCGAGGTTAGGTTAGTGAGTGCAATTGAGAGAGAGTTCTCCATGTTTTAAGTATAACTGCAGCAGCACCAAGCTTATGTGAAATTAATTCTCCTTTGGATAGCTCTCTTGTGAGCTATATGAAGGTGCCATATCGGTGAAGCGAGCAAAGTGAAGTTGGGCTGAAACAGTGATTGTTCGTGTTGGACCATTTCGATGTTTAGCAACAATTAGATCAGCCTCGCCAGATCGATTTTGTTGATCATAAAGATCATCGCGGTGCAGCAATATAACCACATCTGCATCCTGCTCGATCGAACCAGATTCACGAAGATCAGAGAGCATTGGTTTTTTATCAGAGCGCTGCTCTGGTGAACGGTTTAACTGTGAGATTGCAATAACCGGCACATTTAACTCTTTTGCTAGCAACTTTAATTGACGAGAGAACTCAGATACCTCTTGCTGGCGGTTCTCTACCCGTTTGCCAGAGGTCATAAGTTGTAGGTAATCAATAACAATTAACTTTAAGTTGTGGCGTTGTTTTAATCGACGAGCCTTTGCCCTGATCTCCATTAGTGAGAGATTTGGTGAGTCATCAATAAACATCGGCGCCTCGGAGATCTCGCCCATGCGCCTAGCCATACGTGCCCACTCCTCATCGGTTAGTGAGCCAGCGCGAATATTGTTTAGTGGCACTCGAGCCTCAGCTGACAACATACGCATCGTAATTTCAGAGCGTGACATTTCAAGTGAGAAGATAACTGAGGTATCGCCTTTATGAATTGATGCATAACGTGCAATATCTAAACCAAGTGTTGATTTACCAACCGCCGGACGTGCTGCAAGCACAATCATATTTCCAGGGTGGAAGCCATGAGTTAATGCATCTAGATCCTTAAATCCACTCTTAACACCCTCACCCATTACACCAGAGGAGATCTTTTCAATCTCATCAAATGCTGCTGGCAGGAGTTCAGATAATTGAATGTAATCCTCGGCTGCACGACGTTCAGTTACAGCATGTACCTCGGCCTGTGCTGCATTAACCGCATCATCAACTTCGCCCTCGACGGTGTAACCAAGTTGCACAATCTTTGTGCCAGCTTCGACAAGTCTGCGCATAATTGCACGTTCGCGAATTATCTTTGCGTAGTAGCTGGCATTTGCAGCGGTTGGAACTGATGAGATTAATGTGTGTAGATAAGGTGCACCACCAGCACGTGTTAAATCACCACGCTTTGTTAATTCAGCAGAGACGGTTACTGGATCTGCTGGCTCACCACGTGAGTAGAGATCGATAATTGCATCGTAAATTAATTCGTGGGCGGGACGGTAAAAATCACGTTCCCGTAAAATTTCAACAACCTCGGAGATTGCATCCTTAGATAACAACATTCCGCCAAGAACAGATTGTTCAGCGATTACATCTTGTGGTGGAGTGCGTTCAAACTCGGCGGGATTGTTGTTGCGCCGGGCGTTGTTATTTGGGAACTCTGCGATACTCATAAAACAAAGCCTCCCATCCGCCACTGACACTCATTAAAATTAATTTAGGCCGCTTACCTCACCTGGTCAAAACTTAATCCTTATTCCAGCGCTGCGATACCAAAAAAATGGGTATTTGAAAGTGGGCTGTGCAGTACTGCCAATTATCGGTGGATAAGTTGTGGATGGCTGTGTGAATACCTGTGTATGAGCATTGGGAGCTTTCACCGCCTCAAAAAAGAAAGAGCCCCCGAATTAACGAGGGCTCTTTAACCTTTTAAGCCTTACTTATCTGAGACCACACTTACTGGAACATTTGCAACTACCTGAGATTCAAGTGCGATGCGGATGGTGTACTTACCAACCTTTTTGATGTGCTTTGTAAGTTTGATGCTGTGGCGATCAACAGTCTCGCCAGTTGATGATTTAATTGCAGCAACTAAATCTTTATCAGTTACTGAACCAAACATGCTGCCGGTTGCGCCGATCTTTACCTTTACAACAATATTTGCTGCTTCGAGTTTATTTTTGATCTCTTTTGCATGATCAAGGTCGCGGATCTCACGAGCAGAGCGTGCTCGCTTAATTCCTTCGATCTGGCCTTCGCCACCCTTGGTCCAAACAATTGCATTGCCACGAGGCAATAGGAAGTTGCGGCCATAACCATCTTTAACAGTTACAACATCGCCGGCACTACCAAGACCTGATACTTCGCGAGTGAGAATTAATTTCATTTTACTTAACCCTTTCCTTAGCGAGCTGTAGAGGTGTAAGGGAGCAGTGCCATCTCGCGGCTATTTTTTACCGCTGCAGCGATTGCTCGTTGGTGTTCTGTGCATGCACCCGTAATACGGCGAGCGCGGATCTTGCCGCGATCGGTGATGTACTTACGAAGGGTGGCAATATCTTTGTAATCGATGTAATTCACCTTGTCTCGACAAAATGAACATGGCTTCTTCTTAAACTTCTTAAGCGCAGCTGCTGCTGCCTTAGATTGCTTAGGTTTTTCTCTAAGCGTTTTATTACTTCTTGCTCCCACTGTGGTGCTCCTTTTTTAGGGCCCTAGCTTTTTTTAAAAGTTAGGAATGGTTGATTGTTAGTTTTTTTAAAACGGTGGTGCATCATCACTTGGAGTCGTAGACCAACCGCCACCTACGGGTGCGGCTGACCATGGATCCTCAGCTGATGCGGTCTCGGCAGCTGGTGCGGTGTAACCGGTACCTGCTTGTCGAGATGTCTTTGTAACCTTTGCAGTTGCATTGCGAAGTGATGGTCCAACCTCATCAACCTCTACCTCAAATACGGTGCGCTTTTCTCCCTCTTTTGTTTCATATGAACGTTGCTTTAGGCGTCCAGAGACAATTACTCGCATTCCACGAGTTAGAGATTCAGCAACATTTTCAGCTGCTTGGCGCCAGATCTGGCATTGTAAAAAGAGGCTATCGCCATCCTTCCACTCATTTGTGTTCTTATCTAAGTAACGCGGTGTTGATGCAACGGTGAACTTTGCTACTGCTGCTCCGGATGGAGTGAAGCGAAGTTCAGGATCGTTAACCAAATTACCGATCATTGTTAGGTTGGTATCGCCTGCTGCCATTTCCTTTTCCCCTATCTACTTTGGATGCTTGTTGTTTATTAGTTACGCGGGATTTCTTTTTACTCTGGCCGTACAACTTTGGTGCGAAGAACCGACTCATTTAAATTAAGTTGGCGATCCAACTCTTTAACTGGTGCGGGTTCGCTGTGCATATCAATAACTGCGTAAATACCTTCGCCCTTTTTATTTATTTCAAAGGACATCCGGCGCTTACCCCAGATATCAAGCTTGTCGACCTTGCCGCCACCATCTTTAATTATCTTTAGATAAGTTTCAAGACTTGGGGCAACTGTCTTCTCTTCTAAATCAGGATCAAGAATGACCATGAGTTCATAACGACGCATTTTTTAAACCACCTCTGGACTAAAGCGGCTACGGAATTTCCGAAGCAGGTGTTGGGATAAGGGTAGCCGCAGCGGGTGTCAGCGAGAAATTGGTGCGTGAGATCTGTGGATTTCTGAGGCTAATTTGTATGCAAACCAGCTAACCCCGGCTATCCGGATCAAGATAGCGAGTGCGTAACCACCAGCGGGCAGACCAAACTCTGCGCCTTGATCGAGCGCTAAGTACTGCCAGATCGCTAGGTGATAAATCATTTCAGTTATCTGCCAGATCCAAAATGCAGAGATTTGTTTACGTTGTTGCATCGCGATAATTGCAAGTGGTGTCAACCATAAAACATATTGAGGTGAGTAAACCTTTGCCAAAGTGGTAAAGATTAAAATTAGAAAAAATGAGATTTGGGCTAAGTTGGGAGTTGTATTTAACTTAATTAGCCAGATCGCAAATCCAATAAATGCCACAATTGAAATCAGGCTGTAGAGATTATTTAAGCCAGTGAGGTTAAGGCCATAGATATTTAACGCAAACCAGATTGAACCAAAATCTGGGCCCCGATCAAGATTTAATTTAAAGAAGCGCCACCAGCCATCAAATGAGGTAACCATGATCGGTAAATTTATCGCCGACCAGAAAAGAGTTACAAAAAATAGGTATGATCTTAATTGCTTTAATTGATGGCTTCGCCAAAGTAAAATTACGACTGGTAAGAGTAAAACTATTGGGAAGAACTTGGTAGAGATTGAGATCGCAAGTGCGATTGCACTGGCATCATATTTTTTGTTATCAAAGTAGTAAATTGCCAGAAGTAAGGTAATTACCGCCCAAAGATCCCAATTAATAAAGAGTGAGGCGATGACCGCTGGCGCTAGTGGGAATAGATATGAGTGTTCGGGTCTCATCTTTCTGAGTAAAAAACTAATTGCGATAAAACAACCAATTAGTAGCAGCACATTTATATCAAAAAACCAGCGATATGAGTTTTCAGTTGGTACAACAAATGAGATTAACCAATTTCCTAATCCAATAATTGGTGGGTACTCCATTGCATTATCGGCTGACAGGTAAGGCCAGGTGTTATCGATTAATCCTCGCTCACCAAATAATGCGGGAATATCGGTGTAACAGGCGTATACATAATTATCGGGAGATTGAAAACCATTGCTTCGACAGTGATTAAATTTTGTAACCGAGATTAAGGCGCAGCCAATTAAAATTAAGGCAAACTTCCCTTTCAGAGTTATGGCTTAACTCTGCTTCTTTGGTCTTGGTGTTGGTGATGGTGGAATTAAAGCTGGATCCATAGTTGGTACTGCATTTATGTAATCAACTGGATCGGTACCACCGATATTTGTTGGTTCTGGGAATTGTTGAATTGGCGCCCGGCCGAGATACGCCCTTACATACGCCGCCCAAATACGTGCTGGGAATGAACCACCAGTTACAGAGGTAAGGCCACCAATTCCATTTAATGTTTGAGTTGCATCATCACGGTAGAAGGCAACACTCGCAGCAACCTCGGGTGTGTAACCAGAGTACCAAGCTGCGGCGTTGTCATTTGAGGTTCCAGTTTTACCAGCTGATGGACGACCAAGACGGGAACCAACAATTGCACCAGTTCCGGCAACTGTTGTGCGGTAGAGAGCGTAGGTTAAATCTGCCATTACCTCTTTATTAAATACCTCTTGTGCCTGAATTCTTCCTTGGTACAAAATTCCCTTATTTGGACCTTGCACCTCATTGATAATAAATGGTTTGGCATAAACACCTTGTGCCGCAAAGGTTGCGTAAGCATTAGCAACATCAATTACATGTGGGCTAGATGAGCCAAGTGTTACCGAAGGTGATGCCACCATCTCAACTGAATCTGGAATACCAGCACGACGTGCGGCATCTACCACCTTATCAACACCAGCTTTAATTCCAAGCGGTACATAAATTGTATTTATCGAACGTTCAGTTGCAGTTAGTAATGAGACATCTCCGTATGCCTCGCCACCATAATTATTAACTACATATGGTCGACCGATTCCATCATCGTAAACCTTTGGTGAATCACCATTCCAAATTGAGGTTAATGGAATGCCCGCTTCTAGCGCGGCAATTAAGGCAAATGGTTTGAAGGAGGAGCCACCAGATGCGATGCCTTGAGTTGCTGCATTAAATTGATACTTTAAATAATCCTTACCGCCATACATCGCCAAAATTTCACCGGTACCTGGCTTGATTGAAACCAAGCCAATATGAAGGTTTTCTGGTGCCCTAACTGGCGCCTCTCTATTAACCGCTGCAACTGCAGCCTCTTGAGCCTCTTTTACTAATGTGGTTTTAATGATGTAGCCACCGATTAATAATTGTTCATCGGTAAAACCAAGTCGATTTAACTCACGTTCAACCCAAGAGATTACATAACCCTTTGGTCCAGATAGCGCACCTGATGTAACGCGGGGATTTATAACTGGAAATTTAACCTTGCTTGCTTGCTCTTTGGTTAACCACTTCTCCTCAACCATGCCATCAATAACGTAGGCGAAGCGATTTTCTAATCTAGGAAGATTCTCGGCTTTAAAACCAGGATCATATAAACCTGGGCTTCGTAAAATAGAGGCGAGAACGGCAGCTTGTGCCACATTTAATTTATCAACGGTGGTTCCGAAGTAGAGTTGTGATGCGGTTTGCACACCGTAAGAGCCGCGGCCAAAGTAAATAGTGTTTAAGTAATTTTCAAAGATTTGATCTTTGGAGTATCGATTCTCTAACTTAATTGCAATTATTAACTCTTTTACCTTACGAACAATACTTCGCTCTGGTGTTAAAAAGGCGGTCTTGGCATACTGCTGAGTGATAGTTGAACCACCTCGGCCCTGACCAAGTGAAATAACATTATCAATTACAGCTTGAGCTAATGCGGTTACGCTAAAAGCTTTATTTGTATAAAAATTACGATCCTCAGCCGCCATCACCGCCTGTCGAACAGTTAGTGGAATTTGAGCAAGCTTTACGACAGTTCGATTTTCAGAGCCGATTCGCCCAATCTCAGAGCCATCGGCATATTGAATAATTGTGGATTGGGAGTTTACATAAGCATTTGGATCTGGAATTGAGACGGTGAAGTAAGCAAAAACAAAGATGAATACGCCGGTGACAAAACCGAAGCCGGTGATTAAAACCGCAATTCTGGGTAATCGCTCTCGCAGATTATTCATACCCTAACTTTACTGGTTATTAATCATCATCGGCGAGTGTACGAACTTTGCGGGGTGGCTTTCGGTACTTGCCATCACCTAATACGAATGATGAGACGAGATGGTTCCAGTGACAGCTGGTACAAATCTCAACAACGTAGACACGGAACTCACCAAACTCACTTTGCATTTGCGCCAGCTCTAATTCATTCTTAATTCGCCCTGAGTATTGGCCGAGTTGATCCCCAAAGGCGTAACGAAGTTCAACGATCTTAAACTTCTTGCAAACAGGACATGCACGATTTGTTAACAAGCCATGATATTTCGCGGCTCGTCGAAGATATGGATCGGCATCACATGCATCCATTGCAGATGCTGCTCCTTGAAACAAGGCGATTAATGTTCTGCGCTTGCTCAGTGAGTAGTCGATCGTTGATCGCATCGTCTTAAAGGTGGCAAACATAAGATCCAAGATTAATAGGTATTTAATAACTACGCTTGTGGAATGGGGATTTGGCTGGTTGGTAAAGAGTCGAGATTAAATCGAATCCTTACCGTTCGGTGGACTGGCCAGTTAACTGATGGCTTGTTTCAATCAGCACTTGCTAGCTTTGTTTTATTCTCTCCAGAACGAGCCCCAGATGCGATCTCAGCAGCGGTTGCCTTTGCAGTTGTATTACTGCCCTACTCATTAATTGGTCCTTATGTCGGAACAATCTTAGATAGATTCTCTCGGCAGCGAATTATTAGGTATTGCAATTTAATTCGTGCTACTAATCTATTAATAATTGCTTACCTAGTTAGCAATGGCTCAACTGGATTATTACTAACCTTTTTTGTACTTATCGCCTTTGGTGTTAACCGATTAATTTTGGCTGGACTTTCCGCTGGTCTGCCTTTGTTAGTCAAAAAAGAGGAGTTAATTGCAGCTAATGCACTTGCCGTAACCGGTGGCACAATTTTTGTTGTAATTGGTGGTGGGTTAGGAATTGCGGTTAAGAACTTTATTACTCAATCAAATAATGCTGATGTCGCAGATGCGATTGTTATTTTAATTGCGGCTCTTGGATTTACCTTTGCCGCTCTCGCCACAGTTCGATTAGGAAAGTTTGAAATTGGCCCACACGAACATGAGATTTTAAATGAGAGCCGGGGCTTTAAAGAGATGTTGGAAGGTTTTTACATCTTACGTAAACACAAAGATGCACTTCGAGGAATCATTGCAATTGGCATCCAACGTGGTGGAATAACCGCTTTAACTCTAATGGCTTTGTTATTAGAGCGAAATCTCTTTAACCCCAGTGATGATCCTGATGCTGGTTTAGCCGGTTTTGGCATCGCGCTTGCCATCGCAGGTATTGGAATTGGAATTGGCGCAATTATTTCACCGTATGGCGTAATTAAATTTGGTCGCCATTTATGGATGCGGATATTGATGTTCTCTTGTCTGCCCTGGTTATTAATTTTTGCTATTGATATAAATGAGATCTCGATGATTATTTGTGCGTTTTTTGTTGGATTATGTGGTCAGGGAATTAAGGTGACAAATGATGCACTTGTGCAATCAAAGATTAAGGATGAGTTCCGCGGAAGAGTATTTGCTTTTTATGATGTTGCGGTAAATGCCGGAATTGTTTCTTCCGCGATTATTGCCGCACTTGTTTTACCCAAAAATGGTGACTCTAATTTGCTGCCAGTACTTATTGCTAGCGCTTACCTATTTGCTGCTGCAGTTATCTTGCGTGGCCCTAACTTCTCGCACGCCACCAAGTAAGCAGCTCTTCGGTCGCCTTTTCTACTCCTAATGGTCCATGCTCAAGTCGCAGCTCTAGCAAGTAGTTATAGGCCTCACCAACTACTGGTGATGGTTTAACTCCCAAAATCTTCATAATTTCATCACCATCAATATCTGGGCGAATTTTATTTAACTCCTCCTGCATCATCAGTTGAACAATTCGCTCCTCTAATTGATCATAGGTGCGCGCTAGTGAATCCGCCTTCTTTTTATTTCTAGTTGTGCAATCAGCGCGAGTTAAAAGATGTAAATGAGTTAATAGATCTTCGGCATCTCGGACATATCTGCGAACCGCTGAATCGGTCCACTCGCCATTGCCATATCCATGAAAGCGCAGATGTAAAAATACTAACTTTGCTACATCCTTTATTACCTGGTTATCAAAGCGCAGGGTGCGCAAGCGCTCCTTTGTCATACGCGAGCCAACAACCTCATGGTGATGAAATGAAACTCCACCGCCCGGAATTAACTCTTTGGTTTTTGGTTTACCAATGTCATGCATCAAAGCTGCCAACCGCAAAATTAAGTTTGGCCCATCTAATCTATCTTCCAAAGCGATCGCCTGCTCTAACACTGTCAGGGTGTGCTCGTA
>CAZVNE010000005.1:19956-22593 GCA_964628535.1 uncultured Candidatus Nanopelagicus sp.
CTAATCTATCTTCCAAAGCGATCGCCTGCTCTAACACTGTCAGGGTGTGCTCGTAGACATCTTTGTGATGGTGGTGTTCATCTATCTCAAGCTTTAACTTTGGGATCTCTGGCAAAAATTTATCTGCCAACCCAGTTTCAACTAATAATGTAATTCCCATTCGAGGGTTTGGACTCATTAAGGTTTTCACAAACTCATCTCGGATTCGTTCTGCTGAAATAATGCTTAATCGATCAGCCATTTTTTTAATAGCTGAAATTACCGATTCATCGAGAGCAAAGTTTAATTGGCTCATAAATCGTGCCGCTCGCATCATGCGCAGGGGATCATCGCTAAATGAGTCTTCGGCTTTACCTGGAGTTTTAATGATTTTGTTTTGCAGATCGGTGATGCCGTTAAATAAATCAATAAAGGTTGGTGTTTGTGTTGTTAACTCAAGCGCCATCGCATTAATTGTGAAATCTCTACGCTTTAAATCCCCTTCGATATTCTCGCCAAATTGAACATCGGGCTTACGGGAATCAACCTCATAACTTTCGCTGCGATATGTTGTAACTTCAACTTCAATCTCACCTTTGCGAGCTGCGATAGTTCCAAACTCTGCACCAATTTCCCAAACGGTATCTGCCCAACTTGTTAAAATTTTCTTACTTTCAGCTGGTTTGGCATTTGTTGTGAAATCTAAGTCATTTCCTAATCGACCTAAAATTGCATCGCGAACCGGCCCACCAACTAGCGCTAACTTAAATCCCGCTGCTTTAAAAGCTGCAGCCAACTGAGTTGATTCAGGTGCTCGCTCAATCAGTGTCGAGATGGCGAGTTGAGTTGCCGCATTCACTGAAGTGCTCATGGTGCCTAAGGTTAGAGCAGAGGGGTGGGCGGTAGCCTTAGGTTATGACCCCAGCAGAAAATGCGGGTGGCAAACAGGATTCAACCAATGTGCGCAAGAGCGGACAAAAAACTGGTTCTGGTAGGCCAGCCAAAAAGAGTAATTCAAATAAGAAAGCTCAAAACAGCTCTCGATATGCAAAACGTGTCGATGAGGTAAGTGCGGGTGGATTAGTAATTGATAAAAGTGGCGCTAAAGGATTGTTGATTGGTCGATTAGATCCAAAGGATGCGTCCCACGAACGGTTGTTGTGGTCGCTACCAAAGGGACATATTGAAGCGGGTGAGTCACCAGAGCAAGCTGCGATTCGTGAGGTTGAGGAAGAGACTGGAATTAAAAGTGAGATTGTCCGCTCATTAGGTGTTATTGATTTTTGGTTTATGGCTAGTGGAAAGAGAATTCATAAGACAGTTCACCATTATTTATTTAAGGAGACTGGCGGAAAGTTGGCACCGCAGGTAACTGAGGTTGATGATGTGCAATGGTTTCCAATTGAGGAGATTGTAAGTAAATTGGCATATCCAGATGAACGTAAGTTGATCGCAAAATCTGGTGAATTAAAACCGTGAGACGGTTAATATTTTTTGTTTTAACCTTACTTTTTATTGCACCCCTTTCTACCTTCAATATTGCCAATGCCGCAACCCCAGTAATTATTACTGAACCTACGCATCGACTAATCGATGGAAAGTTTTTAGATGATCAATTGGCGCAGAAATTACTTCCTGCAGGTGAGTTAGGTAATTTAGTTTTTTCAAGAAGTAATGTTGGCAAGAGTTGGTTGGTTGATCCAGCAACTCTAGAAGAGATAACCGCTATGAGTAATGGTTATGGGGTGGTCGATGGCAGTACGCCCGCCGGCCAAGAGATTGCTAAAGCTTGGCTAGATCAATTTTATCTAATAAGTAGATCCCGGCCGGTCGCCGCTTTGATCTATGGCAACCCATCAAAATTCTGGATAGATAAATTAATTCCGGCCGAGGTTGAGTACCTGCAAGCACTCAGCAAAATTAAGTTAGAGCAGTACTTAGGCACTGCAGCTATTGGTGAAGTTTTATCATCAACGGAGCGACAAAAAATAAGCAAGCCAATCCAAAATACATTTCTCTTTGCGCTAAAGCAATTTGATTTGATGAGCACTTTAGTTGAAGAAAAAGAGTTTGATTTATTAAAGTTAAGAATTACCCAATTATTAAATCCAAATATTGCATCCAGTGATCTAATCCCACTTTACAATGATTTTCAACTGGCATTTAATGAAACGCGAAATAAATTAAGGGTCAGCAAAGGTAAATTCACTGTCACATCCAGCAAGCAAGAGTTGCCAATTACAGTTATAAATGAGTTCAACTCAGCTGTAAAGTTAAAGTTAACGACTCGGCCATTAACCAGCAAAGTTTTGGTGCGGCCTACCGAAGCAATCGAGGTGCCAGCAAACTCGAAAATTCAGGTGCTGCTACCGATTGAGGTAATTGCTTCTGGTGAGACCCTACTGCTTACACAATTAAGTAATTTAGAGAATAAACCAATTGGTTTTCCGGTAAATATCAATTTGAATTTATCGGTAATTAGTCCAGCTGCAACCTGGATAACATCAGGGGCGGCGGTAATTTTATTTGCAGCGGCGGTAATTCAAAGTGTACGAAGATTTCGCAAGGGACAAAAGGTTGCAAAGGTTGCAAAGGTTGTAAAAGTTGCAAAGGGCAAGAGGGGATTGAGTAATGACAAGTAATTCAATCGCAAAGGCC
>CAZVNE010000005.1:22693-39937 GCA_964628535.1 uncultured Candidatus Nanopelagicus sp.
GTTGCAAAGGGCAAGAGGGGATTGAGTAATGACAAGTAATTCAATCGCAAAGGCCTCTACCTTGATGGCGGCGGGCACAATTGTTTCGCGCATTACTGGTTTGATTCGAAATCTACTTTTAGTTGCCTTACTTGGCACCGCCTTACTTGGTGATACCTACAATGTTGCAAATACAATGCCCAATATTTTGTACAACCTATTAATTGGTGGGGCATTAACCGCAGTCTTTGTGCCACAAATCGTTCGCTCACTTCGCGATAGTGATGGTGGGCATGCATTTATCTCTAGGTTATTTACCGCAACTGTCTTATTTTTACTGACTTTAACCTTAATTGGAATCTGGTTAGCTCCACAAATAGTTAACATCTACGCACCTAAATTCAATGGTTTGCCAGAGTTTGAGGTCACTGTTTTGTTTATGCGTTACTGTCTGCCGCAAATTTTCTTCCTTGGTTTATTTGCTCTACTTGGTCAGATTGCAAATGCGAAGGGCAGATTTGGCCCCATGATGTGGGCACCAGTTATTAATAATTTAATTGTGATCGCCTTATTTGGTTGGTATTTGTTAAACCGTGATCAATTAAGTATTGGAAATATAACTACTACCGATATCTACTGGCTTGGTGCCGGTACATCGTTTGGCTACCTGGCCCAAGCAGCAATTTTATTTCCTGTGGTTTATCGCAGTGGTGTTCGATTATCATTTAAATTTGATTTGAAAAATACCCAATTATTTAACTCAATTAAGTTAGCGGGCTGGTCCTTCTTATATGCATTAATTAGTCAGTTGTCTTATTTAGTCACAATTATTATTGCAACCAGCGCCGCAGTTGAAAGCGCAGCTAATGGCGTAACAACTGGTGTTGGCTACACCCCATATAGCAACGCTTATTTAATCCTCATTTTGCCTCACTCAATTATTACCGTATCGGTAATGACCGCATTGTTACCAAAGTTGGCAAATTTGGTGATTGATCAGAAAATCCCAGAGATAAAGAGTGAGTTAAGTAATGCTATAAAGGTGGTTGGTGTCTTTATAGTTCCAGCCTCGCTAATCTTTTTATTTTTTGGCCCTTTGATTGCTAGCACCCTTTACTTTGGTATATCCACCGATGATGCCAATTACCTTGGTTACACCTTGGCTGGTTTCGCACTTGGTTTGATTCCAGTAAGCATAAATTTGATACTTCTGCGTGGTTTAAACGCCTTTGAAAATCTTAAGGCACAAGTAATTGGCAACTTTATTATGAATCTAATCTCAGTTTTATTATCAGTTGCGGCTGCTATTTATATTGAATCTAAATGGGTTGTGGTTGCGATGGCGCTTATCTTTACCGTTCATTACTTTATCGGTGTTGGTATTTCCTTCTACTTGATTAAAAAACATCAGATTAATCTAGCGATACCAGCGATTGCTTTTCACTACTTAAAATTAATCACCATCTTTACCTTTGCAATTGCGCCATTATTCTTAATTCGTGACTCTTTGCCAGGTGGGAATTTAATTCAGTTAATCCTGGTTTCAGTAATTAGTACCTTAATTTATTTAATTTTAGGCTTTGTATTTAGGGTTAAAGAGATTAAAAGTGCAATCAATTTAATGAGTAGAGCGGTGAGGTAGGATCAGATTATGAGTGAAATTAATGAGGTAGTAATTGTTGGCAGCGGCCCAGCTGGCTACACCGCGGCAATCTATGCAGCACGCGCCCAGTTAAAACCAATTATTTACGAGGGCTCAGTTACAGCTGGTGGTGCCTTGATGAATACAACCGAGGTAGAGAATTTTCCGGGTTTCCCAACTGGGGTAATGGGTCCTGAGTTAATGGAGTCGATGCGCAAGCAGGTTGAAAGATTTGATTGCAAAATTATTACCG
Source organism: uncultured Candidatus Nanopelagicus sp. (assembly GCA_964628535.1). Taxonomy (GTDB): domain Bacteria; phylum Actinomycetota; class Actinomycetes; order Nanopelagicales; family Nanopelagicaceae; genus Nanopelagicus. The sequence goes on from CAZVNE010000005.1 coordinate 24,568, forward strand.
ATGATATTGTGTCAATGAAATTAACTGGTGAGATTAAAGAGGTAACTGATGGCTCTGGAAATACGGTAAAAGCTAAGGCGGTTATTTTAGCGATGGGCTCGGCGTATAAAGAGATCGGTTTACCAAATGAGAAACGGTTATCTGGTCATGGTGTTTCATGGTGTGCAACCTGTGATGGATTTTTCTTCCGCGATCAAGTAATTGCAGTTGTTGGTGGTGGCGACTCTGCGATGGAGGAGGCTACCTTCTTAACAAAGTTTGCTAGTAAGGTGGTTTTAATTCACCGCCGCGATGCCTTCCGCGCCTCGAAAATTATGATTGATCGAGTAAAAGCTAATCCAAAGATTGAACTATTAATGAATCATGAAGTAATTGATGTGCTGGGTGAGAATAAGGTTGTTGGTTTGAAGGTTAAAAATACTGTTTCGGGTGAGGAGTCGGTTAAGGATTTCACCGGCTTATTTGTCGCCATCGGACATATTCCAAGGAGTGAGTTAATTGTTGGTCAGGTTGATTTAAATGCTGAAGGATATGTAAATGTGGTTGGTCGTTCAACCAGTACAAATCTGCCAGGTGTTTTTGCCTGTGGTGATTTAGTTGATTTCACCTACCGCCAAGCAATTACCGCAGCTGGCTCAGGCTGTGCCGCCGCTTTGGATGCAGAGCGTTTTCTTTCTGGCCACTGATAAATCAAACAATTGGTGGGAATTAAAAGTAGAATCTAGGCATTACATAAATATCAAGTAAATTTAAAGGAGAAGTAATGGCAACCACAAAGGTAACTACCGCAGATTTTGATGCAGTTGTATTAAAAAGTACAACCCCGGTACTAGTTGATTTCTGGGCAGAGTGGTGTGGTCCATGCCGCGCAGTTGGTCCAATTCTGGAGGAGATCTCCAATGAGCATGGCAGCAAAATCAAGATTGTTAAGTTAAATACCGATGAGGAACAAGCTATTGCGATGAAGTACGGCATCTCATCAATTCCGACTATGAATGTCTTTGTAAATGGCGAGGTAGTAAAAACTATTGTTGGCGCTAAACCAAAGCCAGCATTGTTAAAGGATTTAGAGAGTTTTATCAAGTAATTTGCTTTACTAATCAAAGATGAATTACTTATGAGCAAAGATTTAACTCGGGGCGATCGCGGTGATGCGGTCGCCCTCTTCGTTAATATTTTAATTCGCCTTGGTTTTTTAAGTAAGCCCACTGATAATTTTGATGATGTAGTGGAAGAGGCGGTTAAGGCTTTTCAGCAAGAGCGTGGCTTAAAGGTTACTGGTGTTGTTGACCAGGTAAGTGCTCGTGCGTTAGAAGAGGCTAGATATAAATTAGGTGATCGTGTACTTGCTTTAAACTCCACTGCATTAATGCATGGTGATGATGTAAGTAATTTGCAATCTCGGTTAGTTGAGATGGGATTTAATTGCGGAAAGATTGATGGTGTCTACGGGTTATTAACTGAGTCGGCGGTTAAAGAGTTTCAAAAATCAGTTGGCGTTGCAGTTGATGGCAAATGCGGTCCTGGAACTTTGATTGCCTTAATGCGATTAGTAAAGACTGTATCTGGTGGTGCACCTAGTGCACTTCGGGAAAGTACAAAACATGCAGTTCGCAGTCCAGCCTTAGCAAATAAAATTATTGTAATTGACCCAAGTTGGGGTGGTGAGTTTAAAGGTGAGGTTGCAAATGGAGTTATCGAGTCAGAGCTAGTCTTTGATATCGCACAACGATTAGAGGGAAGATTATTAGCTTTGGGTGTAACTGTTCTTTTAACCCGCAGCGCTAAAAACTCACCACTTGAGAATCAACGAATTGAGTTAGCAAACTCAGTTAACACTGATTTATTTATTGCATTAAAGGTAGATAGCAGTACAAATCCAAAGGCCAATGGAGTTGCAACTTATTACTATGGTCGAGATGTTCAAGGTGTTCACTCTGTTGTTGGCGAGCGATTTGCTACCTTAATTCAACGAGAGATTTGTGCTCGTACCGATTTGTTAAATTGTCGAACCCATGGCAAAAGTTGGGATATTTTGCGATTAACAAAGGCGCCTGCAGTCCGCATCGATCTTGGTTATCTTTCAAATCCAGGGGATGCAAAACGTTTAAGTGACCCACAATTTCGTGATTCATTGGTAGAAGCGATTTTGGTAGCGATTCAACGGCTTTACTTATCAGCTGAGGATGATGCAAAGACTGGCACTTTACGGCTCTCTGATTTACGTCGTGCGGGATTGCGCAATTAATTAACGGTATTGGCCATTGCTGTGGCAGAGTTTGTTTATGAAAAATGAGCCAGCACGAGTTAGAACCGGGTTACCTGAGAATCTAACCCAGCGTTTTGCTCATCGCGCCGCTCATATGAAGCCCAGCGAGATCCGCTCATTATTTGCAGTCGCCTCCCGGCCAGAGATCGTCTCCTTAGCTGGTGGCATGCCAAATCTTTCAGCGCTACCAATGGAGATGATGGCATCGGTTGTTCAAAAATTAATTTTAGATAATGGATCTGAAGCGTTGCAGTACGGAAGTGGCCAGGGCCATCCGAGATTACGTGAGCAGATTTGCGACATGATGGCGCTAGAAGGAATCAAGGCTCATCCAGATGATGTAATTGTGACAACTGGTTCACAACAAGCACTTGATTTAATCTCTCGAATTTTTATTGATCCAAATGATGTAGTTCTAGTTGAAGCTCCTTCATATGTCGGAGCACTTGGCACCTTCCGTCAATATGAAGCACAGGTAGTTCATGTTGCGATGGATGATAATGGTTTGATTCCAGATGCACTTCGGGAAGCGATTACCGCAACTCGCGCAACTGGTCGCAAAATTAAGTTTTTGTATTTAATTCCAAATTACCAAAACCCTGCTGGTGTATTGCTGCCAGCTGAACGCAGAACTGAAATTTTAGAGATCTGTCGGGAAGAGAAAATCTTTGTAGTTGAGGATAATCCTTATGGTTTGTTGGGATTTGATAAGCCATCACCAAATGCTATGCGGGCAGAGGATTCAGAGAATGTAATTTACTTAGGCTCATTCTCAAAAACCATTGCTCCTGGTTTTAGAATTGGCTGGGCGCTAGTTCCACAAGCTTTAAAGGAGAAGTTGGTAATCGCATCTGAGTCTTCAATTTTATGTCCATCAAACTTTACTCAACTTGCCATCTCAAGCTACCTAGCTGATCAGCCATGGCGAGATCAGATCGCCTCCTTTGCTAAGTTGTATAAGGTTCGCCGCGATGCCGCACTTGAATCATTAGATAAGTACTTCCCAAAAAATGCTACCTGGACAAAGCCGGCGGGTGGTTTTTATATTTGGGTAACACTTCCACCTGAGATTGATACAAATGCATTGGTGCCAAAGGCGATTGTGGCGAAGGTGGCTTATGTGCCAGGAACTGCTTTTTACGCCGATGGTTTGGGTTCATGGTCACTGCGGCTTTCCTACTGCCACCCAACACCTGAGCGCATTAGAGAAGGAATTAAAGCTTTGGGTGGGGTAATTAAAAATGAGATGGAACAGCGTTCAATTAATTAATAAGTTTTGTAATTCGCTCTAAATCCTCAACTGTTGCAAACTCAATCACTATCTTTCCTTTTTTCTTACCTAACTCAACACTTACTCGGGTATCTAAGGCATCGGATAATTGATCACCAATCTCCTTCAATCTAGGAGCTAATAACTTGCCCCGCTTTACTGTGCCACCTTTGATTTTGGCACCTCCAGTAGCAACAATCTCCTCAACTGCGCGAACAGTTAAACCTTCAGCAACAATCCGATTTGCTAGCGCCTCAATCTCTTTTTCATCACTTAGTGACAAGAGTGCACGGGCATGTCCTGCTGTTAATACACCAGCTGCTACTCGGCGTTGTACCGATGCTGGCAGATTTAACAATCTCATAGTGTTGGTAATTGCTGGGCGCGATTTTCCTAATCGATCCGCTAACTCATCATGGGTATAACCAAAATCATTTAGTAATTGTTGGTACGCCGCACCCTCTTCAAGTGGGTTTAATTGGCTGCGATGAATATTTTCAACTAATGCTTCACGCAGTAATTGATTATCTGGAGTCTGCCGAATAATTACTGGAATAGATTTTAAGCCGGCAAGTTTTGAGGCGCGGTATCTGCGCTCTCCCATAATTAATTGATACTTTCCATCACCAATTGATCTAACAACTGGTGGTTGTAGTAAACCAACCTCTTTAATCGAGGCGGCTAGCTCATTTAATTGTTGCTCATCAAAAACTGTTCTTGGTTGTTTTGGATTTGGTGAGATTAAATTAATATCTACTTCATTACGGTCTGCAACAACTACGCCACTGGCAGTAGTGATTTCTGCTGGAATAACTGAGTTTGGAATTAATGCATCTAAGCCGCGACCTAAACCGCCTTTACGTGTTGACATTTATGATGCGCTCTCATTTGTAAGTTTTGGATTTAAATTATTAATTGGTGCGCCGCCGCGATTTGCAATCTCTCGGGCAACACTTAAATAAGCAATTGCGCCAGGAGATGCTGCGTCATATGTCATTACCGTTTGTCCATAAGATGGTGCCTCTGAAACTCGAACCGCTCTTGGTATCGGAATATCAATTAATTCACGTGGAAAATGTTTTTTAACATTATCTGCAACATCACTAGCTAATCTAGTTCTGCTATCAAACATTGTTAAAACAATTGTGGTTAATGAGATCTTTGGATTTAATCGCTTTTGTACCTCATTTAAAGTTTCAAGTAGTAATGACAAGCCCTCTAGCGAGTAGTACTCACATTGAATTGGAACTAAGACCTCATCCGCTGCAGCTAATGCATTAATTGTTAATAAGCCAAGGGATGGTGGGCAATCAATAAATACATAATCAAATCTTTGGCCGGCAGATTGTCTTGCCTCTAAGAAATTTAATAATGAACTCTTTAATCTAAACTCTCGAGCAACCGCTGGTACCAATAAAATTTCAGCGCCCGCTAACTCACTATTTGCTGGGATCGCCTCTAGATGAGGGAAGCCAGAAACCTTTACGGCAACCTGCTCCATTGCGAGATCATTAATTAAAACCTCATACATTCCGGCGGAGTTTGCGCGATCGATACCAAAAGCGGTTGATGCATTTCCTTGTGGATCTAGATCGACAACCAAAACCTTTAACCCACCCATGGCTAGGGCTGCAGCTAGATTGACTGCGGTGGTAGTTTTTCCTACCCCGCCCTTTTGGTTGGCGACGGTAAAGATTCGAGTTTTTAGGGGAGCGACCATCGGCTCCTTTAATCTGCGGACACCAATAACCGGCTTTGCTGGCGCTGTTTCCCGTGAAACATTTTCGGTGCTCATGGGCGGAAGTTAAGCACCTTTTTTGACTTGAATGACCCTGGCAATCGGTAGGTTGGGGAGGGAAATCTCATGTAATTGAGCGGTTGAACCTTTTTTGAGGGTAGTTGCCAGGATTTCATCCGCTGCCGACTCCCCCTTCATCGCCATTAATGAGCCGGTCTTGGGAATCATGTGCCAGGAGATGTTGATTAACTTCTCGAGTGGAGCGACAGCCCTGGCGGTAACTACCTCAAACTGCTTTTTAACCCGTTCCGCCCTACCTCTTATTACCTCAATATCTAAGCCAAGCTCGGCGACAATCTCATTTAAAAAATCAACCCTGCGTTGCAGGGGTTCGACCAGGCTTACCTTTAGATCTGGCCGAGCTAATGCGATCACAACACCTGGCAGGCCAGCGCCAGAGCCAATATCTACCACCCGTACCCCTTGTGGAATGATTGTGGTGATTGGGATGCAGTTAGCGATATGGCGCTCCCAGATCCGATCACCCTCTTTTGGGCCGATCAACCCCCGTTCAATTCCAGCCCCCGCCAAAAATTGGGCGTAGTGCTGGATCTGATCCTCTCGGCCTTTAAAGTAGGCGAGAAGCTCTGGGGTGGGTTTCACGTGAAACTTAAATTTAAGCTGGAAGAACTACAACACAGCGATCTGGATCTTCACCCTCAGATTCGCTAGTGAGCCCAATCTCTTGAATGGTGTCATGGACAACCTTTCGCTCAAAGGCGTTCATTGGCCGTAGCTTCACAGATTCACCGGTGGATTTAACCTCCTCGGCGATCTCCTTTGCCAGCTTCGCTAGCTCCTCTTTTTTATCGCTGCGGAAGCCATCAATATCAAGCATTAAGCGGCTGCGCTCACCTAGGGAGGTTTGAACAGCTAGGCGGGTTAACTCTTGAAGAGCATCTAAGACCTCTCCGCGGGCACCAACTAGGTGGTTTAACTTTCCGCCAGCGATAGCTAAAGCGGCACGATCATTCTCAACATCAATATCAATATCTCCATCAAGATCGGCGATATCTAGCAGCCCCTCAAGGTAATCAGCTGCGACATCCCCCTCCTCCTCAAGTCTTGCGAGTAGAGACTTCTTCTCAACTACCTTCTCTTCAACCTTTTCGCTCATTTTATCTCCAATTTCCTATTTGTAATGCTTTGATAGTTTTTGTACCGATTTGTACTTAACGCTTCTTTTTCTTCCTCTTTGGTTGTTTCCGCTGACCTTTTGGCTCCTCTACCGCAACCGATCCACCCTCAGAGTTGGTGGTTGGATCATCTGGGTTAGGAATTACACCCTTTTCGATCCTCTTTTTTTGTAACTCTTCATATGCAGGAGAGCCTGGTGTTGGGTTTCGTTTAATTACATAATATTGCTGGCCCCAAGTCCAAAGGTTTGTAGTTGACCAGTAAATTAAAACTCCGACTGGAAAGTTAACACCAGTTACTGCAAATATCACTGGGAATAAATAAAGCATAATTTTTTGCTGTTGCAACATCATATTGTTTGATGAGTCCATCTTTGGCATTCCCTTAACCATTAATTGGCGTTGGGTTGTAAAGGTGGTTGCTGACATAAAGATAATTAAAATAACTGAGATTAACTTTGTTGTTCCATCTGATGATCCTAAAAATGTGCCAGACAATGGGGCACCAAAGAAGCTAGCCTCTTGTGCCGATATTAAGTAATCGCCCTTTAATAATCCACGTGGTTTATCTTGGCTGATGCCATTTAATACTGTGAAGAGAGCAAAGAAGATTGGTGCTTGGGCCAAAATAGGAAAACATGAGGCAAACGGATTTGTTTTATGCTCTTTGTAAAGCTTCATCATCTCTTCTGATTGCTTCTGTCGATCATCCTTGTACTTCTTTTGAATCGCCTTCATTTGTGGTTGTAAGGCGGTTAGAGCGCGCTGACTTTTAATTTGCTTTACAAATAGTGGAATTAAGATAATTCGAATCAAAATAACTAAGCCGATAATTCCAACTGACCACTGTAGATCTTGATTGTTGGTAAAACTTAATAGATCATGGAAGGTAATCATTACCCAGGAAACAGCTGAATATAAAGGGTTTAAAATCGATCCCATTAGGCGGATAACCTCTCTTTTAATCTAGCCCGTGATCCCGCTGATGGGTAATCAACCCCACCGTTTGAGAGTGGGTTGCAACGAACAAATCGCCAAACTGCCATTAATAATCCCTTTGCACCAAACTCCTCAATTGCAAGGGAGGTGTAGTTTGAACAGGATGGGTAGTACTTACATTTTTGTGGTCGGTTAGCTGAAATATATTTTTGGTAGGTAGAGATTAAATATAGAAAAGATTTTTTCATGCATCTACCTTGGTTAACTTTGAAATAATCTTTGTGACAGAGCTAGCAACCTCGGCTCGGTAATCCTTTTGTTCCTTTAATACTCGAACTACCAACATTGTGTTTTTTGGTAACTTGTTTATGTATGAAGCAAAATCATGACGTAATTTTCTGGTAACTAGATGTCTGGTAACTGAGCCACCAACTGAGCGGTTGACAATAAAACCGATCTTTGGGGTTGTATTATTTTCAAGCGCTTCGTAAATAACTAAATTGGCAGATGAGGCTCGGTGGCCAGTTTTACTAATTCGGGTGAACTCAGCACCCGACCGCAAGCGGTTGGATTTTGGTAACACTAGATTTTTAGTTAAGCGGAGATTTTTGCGCGGCCTTTGGCACGACGGGCTGATAAAACTCCACGTCCACCACGGGTGGCCATACGGGCACGGAATCCATGCTTCTTTGCACGCTTGCGTACATTGGGTTGAAAGGTGCGCTTCATAAATCTCTCCTAGTAATTACTCTCGTATTGATTCTCATCAGCCTGGGTGCAAGCTTTTTGAGCCACAGCGGTTAAGGGTCGTAAGGGTAGGGGTTGGGGACAAGTAGGGTCAAACCGCCCAAAAAGCTCCCTTCCCAACCCCGCATAAGGAAAATAATGTGGATAACCAGTTGCTTTTCTTGACCTTTACCCCTACCTTCGCCCTCTATCCACAGATTTCCCCATCTTTGGAGCCTTTTGGAAGTTTAAAGGGCAGGTTTAGACCACAGCCTGTGGATAACTATGTGGATAATGATTTTAGGGCTTTTAGCCGGGATGTAGGTCGTGGTTATGGATAGTGCGGTCAAAGTAGATCTGCAAATGCTGTGGGATCAAGTGGTGGAATCCGTCTCCACCCCCCAATACAGCGCATTTCTTACCCGCACTAAACCACTCGGACTTCTTCCAGGAAGTGCTGAAGAGGGATCAAATCTACTTTTGTCAGCTCCAGATCTTTTTACTAAGGATGTTTTAGAGACCCGTCTTCGGGCATTGATTAGTGATGAGTTAACAAATCTGCTTGGTGAGAAAATTAATATTGCAGTTACGGTTACAACAGAGGCTAAGAGTGAAATTGTTGAGGAGGTGGTTGAAGAAACAATTGAATACCAAGAGCCTAAATCAGGAACTGGTCGAAACTCCACATCTTTACTAAGTACCGAAGCCTCTCAATTAAACCCGCGCTATATCTTTGAAACTTTTGTTATTGGTGCATCAAATCGTTTTGCTCATGCAGCAGCTGTTGCGGTTGCTGAAGCGCCAGCAAAGGCTTACAACCCGCTATTTATTTATGGTGAATCAGGATTGGGTAAGACCCACTTACTACATGCGATTGGTGCTTACGCAAAAGAGCTTTATGGCTCAACCCGGGTTCGTTATGTTTCTTCTGAAGAGTTCACCAATGACTTTATTAACTCAATCCGTGATGATAAAGCTTCGGTTTTTCAAAAACGTTACCGCGATTTAGATATTTTGTTGGTTGATGATATTCAATTCTTAGAAAATAAGGAGCGTACCCAAGAGGAGTTTTTCCATACTTTTAACACTTTGTATAACGCTAACAAACAGATTGTTATCTCTAGTGATCGCCCACCAAAACAATTAACAACTCTTGAGGATCGTCTGCGCTCCCGATTTGAGTGGGGTTTGATTACCGATATCCAACCACCAGAGCTTGAAACTCGAATTGCAATTCTTCGTAAAAAAGCGGCGCAGGATAAATTAAATGCTCCCGATGATGTTCTTGAGTACATCGCATCTAAGATCTCTACAAATATCCGCGAGCTTGAAGGTGCATTAATTCGCGTAACCGCCTTTGCTTCACTAAACCGACAATTAGTAGATCTCTCTTTGGCAGAGATTGTTTTAAAGGATTTAATTCAAGAGGAGGGTGGCCCTGAGATAACTGGTCCAACCATCATGGCGCAGACCGCCTCCTACTTCAGCCTCTCTGTTGAGGATCTTTGTGGAACCTCTCGTTCTAGGGTTTTGGTAAATGCTCGCCAGATCGCTATGTACTTGTGCCGCGAATTAACAGAGTTATCTCTTCCAAAAATTGGCCAAGCTTTTGGGGGGCGCGACCACACCACGGTTATGCATGCTGATCGAAAGATCCGTCAATTAATGGCTGAGCGCAGATCGATCTATAACCAGGTCACCGAGTTAACCAACCGAATTAAGCAGCAATCTAAAAAATAGCTTTAAATCCAATTACATATAGAAGTTTGATAAAAAGGTTAACCACAGATTTAACCCCCAGATTGGGGATAAGTTGTGGATAACTGTGGATAATCTGCTTTGCAGGGTTGTGGTAAACCTTTAATAAACAGCTTTTCCACTGCTTATACACAGTGGTTGTAAGTAACTTTACTCCGTGTGACCTGCGGTTTTACCTACCCCCCACAGCTATATCGCCTGGTTACTACTAACCACTATATATAGAGATAAAGGGTGGGGATTAAAGAACTGTGTGAAAAAAAGCAAGAGGCATAAACTTTACAAGGAATTAAACAGTGTTGAAAAGAAGTGATTAGCAAAAGAGGATGAGATGAAATTTATTGTAGAACGTGACCCGTTGGTCGATGCTGTCAATTGGGTTTCTAAATCCATCTCTAACCGCCCAATCACAACCGCGTTGTTGGGAATAGTTATTGATGTCGATCAAGAGGTAACTTTGTCTGGATCAGATCTAGAAACATCTACCAAAGCAAAATTTTCCGCAGATGTAAATCAAAAAGGCAAGGTTTTGGTTCCTGGCAGATTGTTAGCAGATATTGCAAGATCACTTCCTGCAAAAGCGGTCACATTTACATTAGAGGGTACTCGAGTATTAGTAACAGCGGGCAGTGCTAAATTTACATTACCAACACTGCCACTAGCTGAGTACCCAACACTTCCAACATTACCGGCAGCTACTGGAAAATTAACTAGTGATTTATTTTCAACCGCAATTAACCAGGTTGCTATTGCAGCTGGCAAAGATGACTCACTTCCAACCCTAACTGGCGTCTTTGTTGAAATAAATAAGAACCAAATCACATTAGCGGCAACTGATCGCTACCGACTTGCGGTTAGAGAATTAAATTGGAATGCCGCGGACGCAAGTATTGAAACGACATCACTACTGCGCGCTCGCACATTAGCTGATGCTGCAAAATCTTTAGTAGGAAATGCCGAGGTAACACTTGCGCTCTCACCAAGTACATCAAATGAAAAATTAGTTGGTTTTATCACCGAAGGTAAATCTATGACATCTCGAGTTTTAGATGGTTCCTTCCCACCATTTCGCCATTTACTACCAATTGAATCAACCGCCGATGCAATTATCGAGGTTGCACCATTATTGGATTCAGTTCGCCGGGTTGCTTTAGTAACTGATAAAACAGTTCCACTACGACTTAACTTCTCTAGTAATTCACTGCGATTAGAGGCAGGAACCGGCGAAGAGGCACAAGCAACTGAACAGTTAGATATTAATTACAAAGGCGAGGATATAAATATCGCTTTTAACCCACAATTTTTAGTTGATGGTTTAAATGCAATTCAATCAGCCTTTGTGCACATCGCATTCACTGGCGCTAATAAACCAGCTGTCTTAACTGGACAAACCGAGGCAAATAGCGCGCCAATTAGCAATTACAAGTACTTGTTAATGCCAATGCGTTACTCCTCATAAATATAAATCTCTAACAGAGTGTTAATCACAAATTTAGCGCTAACCAATTACCGCTCATACTCTGAGTTAGATCTAGTTTTAAATCCAGGGATATCTATCTTTGTTGGCAAAAATGGCGAGGGTAAGACCAATATCGCCGAAAGCATCCTTTATCTCACCTTTTTAAGCTCTCACCGAGTCTCTTCAAACACTCCATTGGTAAAACTAGGAAACAACTCTGCCTATATTCGGGCAAAGGTTAAAAACCCAGACCGAGAGGTTTTAATCGAGCTTGAAATTAATTCCGATAAAGCTAACCGGGCCAAAGTAAATCAAAATCCGGTACGTAGCCAAAAAGAGATCTTTGGGATTGTACAAAGTATTTACTTCTCACCTGAAGATCTAGATATTGTCAGAGGTGATCCATCGGAACGGCGCAGATTTATCGATCAATTATTAACTCTTAGATCTCCCAGAATTGCTGCGGTAATTTCAGATTACGATCGAGCGGTAAAACAACGAAACTCACTTTTAAAATCTCGGGCTAACAATGATGCCCTTGCGCCTTGGGACAAACAGGTTGCTCAATTTGGCGGCGAACTTATTGCATTACGGATCTCGGTTTTAAAGGAGATTCAACCCATATTTAATACGGTTTATAAGGAGATATCATCAACTAAAGCAGCTGAAATTATTTATAAATCAAGTATTGATAACCCAAGTGATAACGCAACTGAAAACTCAAATAAAATTATGGAGAAGTTAATTAATAACCGAGGTGCTGAAATTGAACGGGGTTTAACTTTGTGTGGACCACACCGAGATGATCTACTTTTAATGTTAGGTGATCACCAAGTTAAGGGTTACGCCAGCCATGGTGAGTCTTGGTCAATTGCACTCGCTTTAAAGTTAAGCACCTACCAACTTTTAAAAAAGGATGGTTTAGCGCCAATTTTAATTTTAGATGATGTTTTCTCAGAGTTAGATGAAGAGCGGCGAGAACACTTAGCAGTAATCGCACAATCGGCCGAGCAGACCATAATTACAGTTGCGGTAGATAGTGATCTTCCTAAATCACTTACCGGGGATAAGTATTTAGTAAAAAATGGTGGTGTTACTAGATTATGAAACGAGATTTAGCCAAAGAGATATATAAGTTTTATCGCTCTGGGTTCCGCAAACAAAAAAATGAACAACAAGGTGAGGTTCGCCAAAAAGTAACCGACCCACAATCACTTGCCTTTGTCTTATCTGAAGTAATTCAAAACCGTAATTGGAATCAAGGGGTTGCCGAAGGAAATTTATTTAGTGATTGGAAAACAATTGTTGGCGCAGATATTGCAGAACACACAACACCAATCTCATTAAATGATGGTCGATTAACAATTCAAAGCTCATCATCTGCATGGGCTACACAAATGCGGTTGATGTCAGATGAGTTGTTAAAAATCATCTCCTCATCAGCTCCTGGTGCACTTGTTGAATCCCTGATCTTCATCGGACCTCAAGCTCCAAGTTGGAAAAAGGGGTTGCGCTCCATAAAGGGCGCCCGCGGCCCCAGAGATACCTACGGATAGATAAATCCTGTATCCACCCACAAAAGTTGGCTAAAAGAGGCGCATTTGTGCCACAGAGCGTTGATTTTCAGCAATTCTTAGTAGCCAATCCAAGTAAGATTCACCCCATGTACCGCTAAAAAGCGGCGAGGTTTAATTCTAAGAGATTAAGCGAGGTGATTTATGGCGACAAAACAACCCGCAACTAAAGCACCAAGCCAAGGCTATGACGCCTCAAATATCACCGTTCTAGAAGGTTTAGATGCAGTTCGTAAACGCCCCGGCATGTACATCGGCTCAACTGGAGAGCGCGGCCTTCACCACCTGGTTTATGAGGTTGTAGATAACTCAGTTGATGAAGCATTAGCTGGTTACTGCACAGAGATAAATGTAATTTTACAAAAAGATGGTTCAGTAAAGGTAATTGATAATGGTCGCGGCATTCCAGTTGATATCCATCCAGTTGAAAAGAAACCAGCACTTGAAGTTGTACTTACAGTTTTACACGCAGGCGGAAAATTTGGCGATGGTGGTTACAGTGTTTCTGGTGGTTTGCACGGTGTTGGTATCTCAGTTGTAAATGCATTATCAACAGATCTTGCAGTCGAGGTTAAACGTGATGGAAATTTATACTCACAAAGTTATAAATTAGGAGTTCCAACCGCGCCAGTTAAAAAAGGTGCAATGGTTGAAGGAACTGGTACCACTGTTGTTTTTTGGCCATCTAAAGATATCTTTGAAACCACTGATTTTTCCTACGAGACCTTATCTACCCGGTTTCGCGAAATGGCTTTTTTAAATAAGGGTTTAATTATTACTTTAACCGATGAACGTGCTGGCCATGTTGATGAAAAAGGAAATCAATTACACACCCGTTATCAATACGATGGTGGAATTATCGATTTTGTTAAACATTTAAATTTATCAAAGGGTGCAACCCATAAAAATATCATCGCCTTTGTTGAAGAGGATAAGAAACAGAAGATCGCACTTGAAATCGCAATGCAGTGGAATGATGGTTTTTCTGAGTCGGTATACAGTTTTGCTAACACCATTCACACCCACGAGGGTGGTAGCCATGAAGAGGGTTTCCGCACCGCACTTACCTCGATCGTAAATAAGTTTGGCGAGGAGTGGGGATTTATCCGCAAAAAAGAGGACCGCCTAACTGGTGATGATGTGCGTGAGGGTTTAACTGCAATTATTTCAATCAAAATTGGCGAACCACAATTTGAGGGACAAACCAAGACAAAACTAGGAAATACCGAAGCAAAATCATTTACCCAAAAATCAATGAATGATCACTTAACCTCCTGGTTTGAACAAAATCCAAGTGAGGGTAAAGATATTGTTCGAAAATCTATTGATGCCGCCGCCGCTCGAGTTGCTGCTAGAAAAGCTCGCGACCTATCTCGAAATCGAAAAGGTTTACTAGAAGGCCGTGGCATGCCAGGAAAGTTAGCTGATTGCCAATGGACTGAGCCAGAAAAGTGTGAGCTTTATATTGTTGAGGGAGATTCTGCGGGTGGTTCAACAAAAGGTGGCCGCGACTCTCGTTATCAAGCAGTACTTCCAATTCGCGGAAAGATTTTAAATGTAGAAAAAGCACGCATTGATCGCGTACTTCAAAACAACGAAGTACAGGCGTTAATTACCGCTCTCGGCACTGGAATTCATGATGATTTTGATTTAGCAAAACTTCGTTACCACAAAATTATTTTGATGGCAGATGCTGATGTGGATGGTCAACATATTCGCACCCTGCTTTTAACTTTACTATTTAGATTTATGAAACCATTAATTGAAAATGGTTTTGTTTACTTGGCCCAACCACCACTTTACAAACTTAAGTGGGGCGGAAAAGAGCCGGTTCAATACGCATTTAGCGATAAAGAGCGCGATGGTTTTATTCAAATGGGAGTTTCAAATGGCAAGCGGTTGCCAAAGGATGATGGTATTCAACGATTTAAAGGTTTAGGTGAGATGCCAGCAAAAGAGCTTTGGGATACAACAATGGATCCAGCAACTCGAGTTTTAATAAAAGTTACTTTAGATGATGCAGCTGCTGCCGATAATTTATTTTCAGTTTTAATGGGCGAGGATGTTGAACTGCGCCGATCATTTATTCAACGCAATGCTAAAGATGTTAGATTCTTGGATATTTAAGCGGATGGTTAATTAATGGATACAACATTTAAAGATCACAACTCAGAACATGGCCGGGATCGACAGGAGTCTGTTGATTTACAGGTTGAAATGGCGCGATCTTATTTAGATTACGCAATGTCGGTAATTGTGGGACGTGCACTTCCAGATATCCGAGATGGTTTAAAGCCAGTTCACCGCCGCGTGCTTTATGCAATGTTTGATGCGGGTTACCGCCCAGATAAGGGTTACTACAAATCATCTCGCATCGTAGGAGATGTAATGGGTAATTACCACCCACATGGTGACACCGCTATTTATGATGCTGTAGTTCG
>CAZVNE010000005.1:40037-45433 GCA_964628535.1 uncultured Candidatus Nanopelagicus sp.
GTTGGTATGGCTACCAACATTCCACCACATAATTTAAATGAGGTAATTGAGGCAACCTGTTTTGCACTTGAAAACCCAGATATGAAATCAGATGAACTTCTTGCAAAGTTAATGACAATTGTTAAAGGTCCAGATTTTCCAACTAAAGCATTGATTGTTGGTCGTGGCGGCATCGAGGATGCTTACAAAACTGGCCGCGGCTCAATCATTATGCGATCTGTTGTTGAGGTGGAAGAGATTAATAAGCGCACCTGTTTAGTTGTAACTGAGCTGCCATACCAAGTAAACCCAGATAATTTAGCGCTTAAGATCGCCGAGCTTGTTAAAGATGGTCGCATTAAAGGAATCGCTGATGTGCGCGATGAGGGTAATGAGCGTCTAGGCCAACGACTAGTAATTGTTTTGCGTAATGATGCAATCGCCAAGGTTGTGTTAAATAATTTATATAAGCACACCCAATTACAAGATTCATTTGGCGCAAATATGTTGGCGCTAGTTGATGGTGTTCCACGCACCCTTCGGTTAGATGAGTTCATTCGTTATTACATCGAGCACCAGGTCGAGGTTATTGTTCGCCGCAGCAAATATCGCTTAGCTGAACGCGAGCGACGTGCTCATATCTTGCAGGGTTACTTAAAAGCGCTAGATGCATTAGATGCGGTTATTGCCTTAATTCGCGCCAGTAAGACGCCAGAAGAGGCACGCGAAGGTTTAATGAAGTTACTTGATGTCGATGAGACGCAAGCTAATGCAATTTTAGATATGCAGTTGCGCAGAATTGCTGCCCTGGAACGCCAGAAGATTAATGATGAGTACGACGGATTAATGGCGGATATTAAAGAGTTAAATATCATTTTAGCTAGCCCAGAAAAACAGCGAGAAATTATCAAGAGTGAATTACAAGAGGTTGGCGCAAAGTATGGCAATGAGCGTCGTACTCAGATTATTGCCGGTGATACTGATCTATCAGTTGAGGATTTAATTCCAGATCAAGATGTAGTTGTAACTATTACCAAAGGCGGATATTCAAAGCGCACCAAAGCAGATGCATACCGTGCACAACGTCGTGGTGGTAAAGGTGTAAAGGGTGCCGCGTTAAAAACCGATGATGTGGTTGAACACTTCTTTACCGCATCAACCCACAACTGGTTACTGTTTTTTACAAACAAAGGTCGGGTCTATCGCGCCAAGGTTCATGAACTACCAGATGCCGGCCGAGATGCCCGTGGACAACATGTTGCAAATTTATTAGCTTTTAAACCAGATGAAACAATTGCACAGGTAATTGCAATTAGTGATTACAAAAATCAACCATTTTTAGTTTTAGCAACTCGTGGTGGCATAGTTAAAAAGACGCCATTGGTCGAATATGACTCACCACGTACTGGTGGCCTGATTGCAATCTCCCTAAAAGAAAATGATGAGGTTGTATCAGCATCATTAGTTGATCAAAAGGATGAGTTGTTATTAGTTTCAAAGATGGGTATGTCACTCAGGTTTTCTGCAAATGATGAAACGCTGCGCCCAATGGGCAGAGGTGCAACTGGTGTAATTGGCATGAAGTTTAGAAAAGGCGATAACTTATTAGCGATGGCGGCAATTAGCAGTGATAATAAAAATTATGTTTTCACTGCAACCGATGGTGGTTATGCAAAACGGACCAAACTTGAGGAGTATCGAACTCAGGGGCGCGGTGGAATCGGCGTAAAAGCCGCAAAGATCGATGAGGATTCCAGAGGTGTTTTAGTTGGCGCCATGATTGTTCAGGAGTCAGATGAAATCTTGGCAATCTCCTCTGCCGGCACAGTTATGCGAACACCACTCTCACAAATCCGTGAAACTGGTCGAGATACCTTAGGTGTACGCCTGGTTAACCTAGATGCTGGAATATCAGTAGTATCTGTTACTCGTTTAGTAGAAGATTTAGAAGAAGCTTAGGTAAGGGAGAAAATATAAGTTTTGGTCTGTAAGGACTTACTCAGGTAGCCTTCACCAGCGAAAAGGGCCTATAGCTCAGCCTGGTTAGAGCGCTTCCCTGATAAGGAAGAGGTCTGTGGTTCAAGTCCACATAGGCCCACCCCCCGCAAACACGGGGACCTAGCTCAATTGGTAGAGCACCGCCTTTGCAAGGCGGGGGTTAGGGGTTCGATTCCCCTGGTCTCCACAAACAGTAATTATTTATTTAATTAATTACTTTAGTAAATAAGAAAAGAGAAAATATGAATACCGCAATCTTACACACCTCCGAAGGTGATATCACAATTGAATTATTTCCAAACCAAGCACCAAAGACTGTTGCAAACTTTGTTGAGTTAGCAACTGGTGCAAAGGAGTGGGTAGACCCAAATGTTGGCGAGAAGGTAAAGAAGAATCTTTACGATGGCACAATCTTTCACCGCGTTATTCCAGGATTTATGATTCAAGGTGGCGATCCACTTGGCTCTGGAATGGGTGGACCTGGCTACAACTTCGCAGATGAGTTTCACGGCGAATTAAACTTTGATCGACCATACCTACTTGCGATGGCAAATGCCGGACCAAATACAAATGGCTCACAATTCTTTATTACTGTAGCCCCAACTACCTGGTTAAACCGAAAGCACAGTATTTTCGGTGAGGTAAAAGATGCAGCATCTCAAGCAGTTGTCGATAAGATCGCAGCAGCTAAAACTGGTGCCAATGACAAGCCAGTACAAGCAATAAAAATTACCTCTGTAACTATCAAGTAATTCTTGTGCAGCAGTCAATCACCAAATCTTTAATACTTTTTATATCTGGTGTTTACGTACTGACATTACTTCAACCAAATCTACAAAATGAATTAGCGCTTTGGGGTTACGGAATTCAACAAGGTGAGATCTACCGGCTCTTCACCGTTGCCCTAGTTCATGGCGGCTTCCTGCACCTACTCTTTAATATGCTCGCCTTTTTTACAATCGGCACACCTCTTGAAAATTACTACGGCCGCAATCGCTACATCGCACTTCTTGTAATCTCTCTAACCTTTGGCTCCTTAGCTTCATACCTTTTCAACCCACCTCAATTTGCTGCGGTAGGTGCATCTGGAATGATCTTTGGTCTCTTTGGCGCCTTTGCAATCCTTCGTAAAAAAATGGGTGGCAATCTAAAGGAGGCGCTGACCCTAGTTGCGGTAAATATGGCGATCCCACTTCTTATCCCAGGCATCGATTGGAAGGCCCACCTAGGCGGGCTGATAGGCGGGGCTTTGACCGCTCTGGTGATCAAACCCAAGCGCGGGAATAATTACTACCTTTAATCAGTTCCTCTAGATAGCAACCTTGAGCCTGTACGGCTCAACCTTTTGACTATATAGGCACTCAAGGTTCAAAATATAGGCATGGGGTATTCAGAAGCCCGAATACCCAACGCTAGAGGGGTGAAGAGCCCATCCAGCAAAAACTTAAAAGGTTTTTGTTTTTGCGGATGTGGGTCGAGGCCCGAGGTGACCGGTTTTAATCAAGAAGGAGGAATCAAATGGCTAGAGCTGTAGGTATTGATTTAGGAACAACAAATAGTTGCGTATCTGTTTTAGAGGGTGGCGAGCCATCAGTTATTGCTAACGCAGAGGGCGCACGCACAACCCCCTCAATTGTCGCCTTTGCTAAAAATGGCGAGGTACTAGTTGGTGAGGTTGCAAAGCGTCAATCAGTAACAAATGTTGAACGCACAATTCGTTCCGTTAAGCGCCATATGGGTACTAACTGGAACATGGATATTGATGGCAAGAAGTACACACCTCAAGAGATCTCTGCACGTATCTTGATGAAGTTAAAGCGCGATGCTGAAAGCTACTTAGGTGAGACAGTTACCGATGCGGTAATTACAGTGCCGGCTTACTTTAATGATGCACAACGTCAAGCAACTAAAGAGGCGGGCGAGATCGCAGGTCTTAATGTGCTTCGTATTGTTAACGAGCCAACCGCTGCAGCACTTGCATACGGTTTAGATAAGGGCGACAAAGAACAAACTATCTTGGTCTTTGACCTTGGTGGCGGAACCTTTGACGTTTCTCTACTTGAAATCGGTGAAGGTGTTGTTGAAGTTAAAGCAACCAATGGTGATAACAACCTTGGTGGCGATGATTGGGATCAATCACTTGTTGATCACCTAGTAAAGACATTTTTATCTAAAAATGGAATTGATCTAACAAAAGATAAGATGGCGATGCAACGTGTTCGCGAAGCTGCTGAAAAAGCGAAGATTGAATTATCCTCATCTGCGCAAACCTCAGTAAATCTGCCATACATCACAGTTGATGCAGAAAAAAATCCATTGTTCTTAGATGAGACTGTAACCCGTGCACAATTTGAAGGGTTAAGCGCTGCATTGCTTGAGCGTTGCAAAACCCCATTCCAAGCCGTTCTTCGTGATGCCGGCATTCCAATTGCCGATATCGATCATGTGGTTTTAGTGGGTGGATCAACTCGTATGCCAGCAGTTGTTGAGTTAGTTAAATCATTAACTGGTGGAAAAGAGCCTAATAAGGGTGTTAACCCAGATGAGGTTGTTGCAGTTGGTGCAGCGCTACAAGCTGGTGTTCTAAAGGGCGAGGTAAAGGATGTATTGCTTCTTGATGTAACTCCTTTATCACTTGGTATTGAGACCAAGGGTGGTGTTATGACCAAGTTAATTGAGCGCAACACAACTATTCCTACAAAGAGAAGTGAGATCTTCTCAACTGCAGATGACAATCAACCAGCGGTATCAATTCAGGTTTACCAAGGTGAGCGCGAGATGGCTGCTTACAATAAAAAGCTTGGCACCTTTGATTTAACTGGTCTGCCACCTGCACCACGTGGCGTTCCACAAATCGAGGTCACATTTGATATCGATGCTAACGGAATTGTTCATGTATCTGCCAAAGATCTTGGTACCGGCAAGGAACAACGCATGACCATCACAGGTGGATCTGCTCTTTCTAAGGAAGAGATTGATCGCATGATGAAGGATGCTGAAGCTCACGCCGAAGAGGATAAGCAACGTCGCGAAGAGGCGGATATTCGTAACGCTGGCGACTCACTTGTTTACCAAACTGAGAAGTTCTTAAAAGATAATGAGGATAAATTCACCGAAGGTGAAAATGCAACCAAGAAGGCCGAGACTGAAACCGCAATTGCAGATCTAAAAACTGCACTCGCTGGCACAGCTCTTGGGGCAATTAAATCTGCAACTGAAAAGGTTTCAGAGTTAAGCCAACAACTTGGAGCAGCTCTATACGCAGCAAATGCAGCACAAGCACCTGGCGGTACAACCGCTGCCGATGATGGTGTGCAAGATGCTGAAGTTGTTGACGAGCAAAAGTAATCATCGATGAGTGAAGAAAATTCAACTGCATCAGATAGCCAAACACAGCTATCTGATGCGGTCGATGAAGC
>CAZVNE010000005.1:45533-48242 GCA_964628535.1 uncultured Candidatus Nanopelagicus sp.
GTGTTTGATCCAGCAATTCATGAGGCGCTAGTTCACAACACATCAGCTGATGTAAGTGAAACTACCGCTACTGAAATTTTGCAACCAGGCTATAAGTACAAAGAGCGTGTGATTCGGCCAGCAAGAGTTGCTGTAACCGATCCTGCTTAAATGTTTGATCAATAAAGTATAAGGAATTAAAGATGGCAGCCAAGGATTTATATGAGAAGGATTACTACCAAATCCTTGGTGTCACAAAATCTGCAGATGCAACTGCAATTAAAAAACAGTATCGAAAGTTAGCCCGTGAATTACACCCTGATAAAACAAAGGGCGATAAAAAATTAGAGGATAGATTTAAAGCGGTCTCTGAGGCGTATGACATTTTAAGTGATGATAAAAAACGTCGTGAATATGATGATGCCCGCGAAGCTTATAAATCAGGGCGAATCAATCCAAATATGCAGGGTGGCCAAGGATTTAATGGCGGCGATTTCACCGACATGTTTGGTCCGGGCGGGGATATCTTCTCAACCTTATTTGGTGGCGCTCGCCAACGTCATGGCGCAGATTTACAAACCGAAGCATCGATTTTATTTAGAGATGCAATTTATGGCACCGAGTTAAATCTTCGTTTGCAACCACAAGGTTCAGCTGCAATGAATATAACTACAAGAGTTCCGGCCGGAATAAAAGATGGCGCTAAGATAAAGATTAAAGGCAGAGGCGCACCTGGGGCTGCCGGTCCTGGAGATTTATATGTAACTGTTCACGTTACACCACACCCGATTTTCTCCCGGAAAGATGAGAATATCCATCTCACACTTCCAATTACCTTTGCTGAAGCTGCGCTGGGTGCGGACATTAAGGTGCCAACACTTGAAGGGGATGAGGTAACAGTTCGAATTGCGCCAGGAACCCCATCTGGTCGCACCCTTCGTGTTAAAGGCCGTGGTGTTAAAAAAGGTTCAACTGTTGGTGATTTGATGATCACAATTGATGTGCGTGTGCCACAACGAGTTGATGGTGCAGCAAGGAAAGCAATTGAAGAGTTTGCGCAAGCCACCAAAGAGTTTGATCCCCGCTCTGAATTAAAGGCAAAGGCGAAAAATTAATGTCTAATCAAGATCAAATTCCAGAGGATGAAGGAATCTATGTAATCTCTGTTGCATCGCAACTATCTGGATTACATCCACAAACTTTGCGGCAATATGATCGATTAGGTTTGGTCTCACCAAATCGCACAGTTGGAAAAAATCGCAGATACTCATTACTTGATATTGTGAAGTTGCGAAATGTGCAGCGATTAGTTGGCGAAGGAATAAATCTCGCTGGTATTGCACGGATCATGGAGTTGGAAGAAGCGGTAGCAAATATGGCGCTGGAGGTAGCAAAGTTGCGTACCGAGGTCGATGCTTTGCTTGAGGCTAATCCACCGAAGGCGCTGGTAAAGCGCAGTGGACAAACAGTTGTTGTATATCCAAAACAGTAAACAATTAACACACTAGGCTCTGCGATATGTCATCCCTTGAATCATTAAAAAAAGAGATTTTAAACAAAGCGGTTGTTCATGGAAAAGTTATCTTGTCCTCTGGCAAAGAGGCGGATTACTATGTTGATTTACGCCGCGTAACCCTTGATTCAGTTGCTGCTCCATTAGTTGGACAGGTAATGCTTGAACTTACAAAGGATTTAAATTATGAAGCGGTTGGTGGTTTAACACTTGGCGCAGATCCAGTTGCAACTGCGATGATGCATGTGGCGGCGCAAAATGGTCGCAAATTAGATTCATTTGTTGTGCGTAAGGCGGAGAAAGCTCATGGTTTACAACGCCGAATTGAAGGGCCAGATGTAAAGGGCAAAAGAGTTTTAGCTGTTGAAGATACCTCTACAACTGGCGGCTCTGTATTAACTGCAGTTGAGGCATTAAAAGAGGCTGGTGCAATAGTGGCTGCAGTTGCAGTAATTGTTGAACGAGGTGCAGCACCCAAGGTTATTGAAGCAGGGTATGAATACCGCGCCGCCTACCAATTAAGTGATCTAGGGCTTTAATAAAGTTTTGTAAAGATTTAAATAATTATTTGCCATTGATTCATCAGAGAAGTTAACCTCTAATAAATGCCTTGCCTGCTTACCAACCTTCTCTAAGTTATCAACACTTAATGCGGTAATTACCTTGGCCATAGCAGCCGGATTTCCATTTACTAAAAAGCCAGTTTCGCGATCTTTAATAAATTCATTTATACCACCAACATTTTTAGCAATAGTTGCCTTCTCAAAGTTAGCTGCTTCTAATATAACTAAACCCATACCCTCGTTCTTACTTGTTAATAACAGTAAATCAAATGGGCGTTTAGTTGTAAATGGCGCATCCACCCAACCCGTGAAATCAATTCGCAAACCCTTTGCTGCATCCCTTACTGAGTTCAATAACTCACCGCCACCAATCATTGTTAATGAGTAGGTACCTGGCTTTACCCTCTCTAACTCCTTCATTACCTCGATTGCGTAAAAAGGATCCTTAATATCGGTAAAGCGGCCAACCCAAAGTAATTTTGTACCATCACTCTTTGGCATTACCTCATCAATCAATGGAATTCCTAAGTGGATGACCTGCCAATTAAGGCGTTTACCAATTCCTAATTTTTGTAAGGTGCTTTGTGTTTCATGGGTGATTGCCACTGCAACATCGGTAAATAAGGTTAAAAACTTCTCGACTATTGTGAAGGC
>CAZVNE010000005.1:48342-50033 GCA_964628535.1 uncultured Candidatus Nanopelagicus sp.
TCCCCCAAAATTGCAGCTCCAGAACCTGAGGCTGCGATACCAGCTAGAAAAACAATCTCTCCGCCTGGAAATACCAGACCAATTAATAATCCAGTCTCCATAAAAATAATGCCGAGCACGCCAATTAACCCAAGGGTGGATAGGACTGCGTTGGCATCCAATAGATCGGTGAGGTTCATAAGGAAGGTCAGAGTATCCGTCTCCCAGGGCGAAATTGAGCGTGATCTATCCACCCGATACCTATTTATTTGTAAAAAGGCCACGGGGTATGCGTAA
Organism: uncultured Candidatus Nanopelagicus sp.; assembly: GCA_964628535.1. Taxonomy (GTDB): domain Bacteria; phylum Actinomycetota; class Actinomycetes; order Nanopelagicales; family Nanopelagicaceae; genus Nanopelagicus. The sequence continues at coordinate 48,619 of CAZVNE010000005.1, forward strand.
ACTCGGCCATCGCCCTTAGAAGAAGGGCATTTTTTTACAGAGCGCTCAAGGTTGAGCCCAACCCAAGGAGAGAGTCCATTGAATCTTGTCCAAGTCCAAGTAACTGGAAATAACCTAAATTACGTATACGCCATCTTAGTAATCTCACTAATTGCGCTCGCAATTGCGATGGCACTTCGCGCACAAGTACTGGCACAAGATCCAGGCACTGCGAGGATGCAGGAGATTGCAGCTGCGATCCAAGAGGGCGCAACCGCATATTTGGCACGTCAATTTAGAACACTCTCTGTCTTTGTTGCACTTGTCTTTGTTCTTTTATTTGCACTACCTGGCGACATGGAGATTCGAATCGGTCGCTCAATCTTCTTCCTAATTGGCGCAGCCTTCTCCGCCTTTGTTGGTTACAACGGAATGTGGCTTGCAGTTCGCGCAAATGTTCGCGTTGCTGAAGCTGCTCGTCAAAAATCAGCAGAGCGTGCAGTACAGATCGCTTTCCGTACTGGTGGCGTAGTTGGTATGACCACAGTTGGTTTGGGATTACTTGGTGCATCTCTTGTTGTAATTCTTTACAAAGAGAATGCTCCTTCAGTACTTGAAGGCTTTGGATTTGGCGCTGCAATGCTTGCGATGTTTATGCGAGTCGGCGGCGGTATCTTTACTAAGGCTGCAGATGTTGGTGCAGATCTAGTTGGTAAGGTTGAAAAAAATATTCCAGAGGATGACCCTCGTAACGCGGCAACTATCGCCGACAACGTAGGTGACAATGTTGGTGACTGTGCTGGTATGGCAGCAGATCTATTTGAATCATATGCAGTAACACTTGTTGCAGCATTAATTCTTGGTAAGGCCGGCTTCGGTGATGCTGGTTTGGTTTACCCATTAATTGTGCCAGCGGTTGGAATTGTTACCGCGATTATCGGTATCTTCCTAACCCGTCTTCGTCCATCTGATAAAAATGCGATGACTGCAATTAACCGATCATTCTTTACCTCCGCTGTTATCAGCGCTGTATTAGTTGGTTTTGCTACTTACACATACCTACCAAGTTCACTTAAGAACATGTCAGGTTTATCAATGGATGCACAAAATGTTGATATCAACCCACGCACATTCGCTCTCGGCGCAGTATTAATTGGAATTGTGTTAGCAGCTGCCATTCAGGTTTTAACCGGCTTCTTTACCGAGGTTGGCAAGCGTCCAGTAAATGATGTTGCTGCCTCATCAAAGACAGGTTCAGCTACTGTAATTCTGGCTGGTATCTCAGTTGGATTTGAATCAGCTGTTTACTCTGCGCTATTAATTGCAGGTGCTGTTTACGGAGCATTCCTACTTGGTGGCGGATCAATTGTTCTCTCACTATTTGCAATCTCACTAGCCGGAACTGGTTTGTTAACCACCGTTGGTGTAATTGTTGC
>CAZVNE010000006.1:0-1959 GCA_964628535.1 uncultured Candidatus Nanopelagicus sp.
AGTGGCTCGATTAGAACGGCAAGGGATGCAGCGGAGATACTGAGGCCAGTCTTTGCTGTGCCTGGACCAATCACATCACCACTTAGTGATGGCTGTCATCGATTAATCGCTGAGCGAGTGGCGGAGATTGCAACTAGTGTTGATGAGATTCTAGAGATGGTGATGCCACTGCATTTAAGGTGAGAGAATTAGGTGATGAGTAATTTTAGAGCGGGTTTTGTCGCCATTGTTGGCCGACCAAATGTTGGTAAATCAACACTTGTAAATGCTCTAGTTGGTAGCAAGATCGTAATTACCTCCCATCATCCAAACACAACCCGAAACCCGATTCGCGGAATTATCACCAGGGATGAGTTTCAGATGATCGTGGTTGATACACCTGGCATGCATAAGCCAAAGACAGCTCTTGGAACTCGTTTAAATCAGATGGTCAATGAGAATATAAATTCAACAGATGCTGCAGTTTTATGTCTACCTGCTGATGAAACAATCGGTGCAGGGGATGAGTACATTGCGGCTCAATTAAATGATCGAACTCCTACATTTATAGCGGTAACAAAGGTAGATAAAGTCAGTAAATCAGATCTAGCAGCAAAGTTAGTAGCAGTGGGTGAGTTCACAAAAAAGGTGGGATTACAGAAGGCAGAGATCATTCCAATCTCAGCGAAGAATCTTGAACAAACAGATTTAATACTGGATTTAATCTCGAAGGAGTTACCACTTTCGCCACAGCTTTATCCAGATGAGATCACAACAGATCAGGCACAAGAGTTAATGTTTGCTGATCTAATTCGCGAGGCGGCGATTGAAGAGTTGTATGAAGAGCTGCCACATTCGGTAATGGTGACTATTGAAGAGATGGGCGAGCGAGCTGGTGGCAGTATTTACGATGTTAGCGCTACCTTGCATGTTGAACGAGATAGTCAAAAAGGAATAATCATTGGACCACAAGGCTCTCGGTTAAAGGCAATTGGAAGCTTAGCTAGAAAATCAATTGAGAATTTAGTTGGGATGCAGGTATTTCTTCAAATACATGTAAAGGTTTCAAAGGAGTGGCAGAAGGATCCAAAGATGCTAGCTAGGTTGGGATTTACCGATTCACCTTCCGACTAGCAAAGTATGAACCAATAAGTACTAGCGGTAAACCAATTGCAATACCCAGCGTGAATGGCTCATTAAGAATTAAAACTCCAAGAACTACCGCAACTGCGGTATTGATATAGGTAACAAATGAGGCTCGTGGCGGGCCAATCTCTGCAATTAATTTGAAGAAGATAATAAATGCAACCGCTGTGCAAAGAACACCTAGTACAACTACTGAACCAATCGCCTCAAGTGATGGTTGTTCTGTTGGCCAGCCAAAAATTGCAAATGGGAGGAATGCAATAGAGGCAATAATCATGGCCCAGGTATTTAACCCCAAGCCAGAAACTTCAGGAATCCGGCGCATCACCATATTAATTGCGTATGCATAACCGATCGCAGCCAAGATCACCATGCCAATTGCAACAATGTCCTGACGACCACTAATTGATTCAATGCCAACAACTGCAACGACACCGATGAAACCAATAATTAATCCAAATAATCTGCCAGAGTGCCATACGGTGTGATCACCAAAGATTGATGCCAGGATTGCCGACCAGATTGGAACTGTTGCAATCAATAAACCAGCTAATCCTGAGGTGATATCTCGTTCAGCTGCGGTAATAAAGTACCAAGGACCAATTAACTCAGTAAGTGCGTATAGAAAAACAAATGGCCAGTACTTACGAGGAAGGTGAAGTACTTTGCGATGAATTGCGATTGGCAAGAGAATCATGGCACCGATTGCTACGCGTCCAAAGACCACAACGGCAGGAGAGATCTCCTCTACTGCAATCTTTAAGAAGAGGTACGGAACTCCCCAGATAAAACCGATGATGGCAAATTGAAACCAACCTTTTCTACTCAATTTTT
>CAZVNE010000006.1:2059-3588 GCA_964628535.1 uncultured Candidatus Nanopelagicus sp.
ATATCAAGGTACATCAAATCGGCATCCGGCGTAACGCCGCCAAGGTTAAAGAGGCCATGGATCTGCCCGGCATACTCTTTGTAAAAAGACATAACCCCATCATCTAATAATTTTTGATGATAATTTCTTGCATCATCAGTTAGTGGATCGTACTGCGCTGCCAGAACAATACTTGGTGGCAGCTTTGAATGAGTGGAGGCTAGTGCAGGAACGGCGTATGCATTGGTGTGATCTGCCTTATTTGGTAGATATTGCTCCCAAAACCATCGCATTGATTTAGTTGTAAGTCCATAATCATCTGCATTATCAACCGCACTTGCATAATTCATACTGATCTCATTGCAAGGATAAATCAACAATTGAAAAGCTAGATCAATTAACTGGGTATCTCGATTTTTTAAAGCAACCGCTGAGGCTAGGTTTCCGCCGGCGCTGTCGCCACCAACGCCAATGGCAGCTTTATCAACTCCTAATTGCTGTGCATTTGTTACTACCCAATTTAGCGTGGCATAACAATCATCAAAGGGAGCAGGAAATGGGTGCTCAGGGGCTTTTTGGTACTCCACGGCGATGATTACTATCTCCGCTAAATTGCTCAGCTTTCGTAGTGCCGGTTCGTAAATATCTAAAAAGTTAAGAACCCAACCTCCGCCATGAAAGAAAACAAGTGCCGGTAAATCCTTTTTATCATTTGGCCGGTAGATCCGAATAGGTAAATTACTGGTAGGACCAGCAATACTCTTATGTTCAACACTGTAAATATCCATCAGAGGCTGATTTAGCGCAACATTCAATTGAGAGTTTGAACGATGCGTGGCAACCGGAGCTGCCCATAGTGCTGGCAGATTTAAGGCTGCGCGCTGGGCCAGGTATTGGATAATCTCCGGTTTCAAACTCACAAGGTGCAGATTATCTTAAATCTCTCCCGCACTTAATTGCTTTAAGAAGAGAGTAGCTTGCTTTCTGACCTCATCTAAATCATTTAAGCGCCTTAAGCCATTTAATTGTTGAAACATTCGGTGATTTTTTTTGAATTTGTCCTGATGTTCATCTAGATAATTCCAATACAAGGTTGTAAATGGACAAGCTTTCTCACCAACTCGAATCTTTGGATCATAAACACAGCCCTTGCAATACTGGCCCATCTTTGAAATATAAGAACCACCAGAAATATACGGCTTAGTCATCATCACGCCACCATCGGCGTGAACTCCCATGCCAATTACATTTGGCACCATTACCCAATCTGTGGCATCGATAAAAACTCGGCGCATCCAATCTAAAAACTGGATTGGTTCAACACCAGTTAAATTTGCAAGATTAGATAGGACCATTAAGCGAGGTATGTGATGGGTCCAGGCCCGTTCCTGGATATCTGTAACAATGGTGGCAAGACAATTCATCTTGGTTTTACTTGGATCATCAAATAAGGGCAGCAGATCTCGTTTGGCAGCTAATTGATTCTCATATTGATACTCACTACCAAGAAACCAGTACATACCATTTACATACTCTCGCCAACCAATAAT
>CAZVNE010000006.1:3688-7558 GCA_964628535.1 uncultured Candidatus Nanopelagicus sp.
TGCAACCTGGTTATCTATCTCATCAAATTTAAACTCAGCTAGTTCATGAGATCTATAACCCTTCGGAACTGGGTTTCGATTTTCATGATCATAATTCCACTCACCTCCCAGTGGATCCTTACCCTCCATTAAAAGATTTAGCCTTACCCGTTGCTGGCGATAAAAACTCTCCATTTTGAAACTCTTTTGCGATTTAGCCCAATCGGTAAACTCATTTGTTGGGGTGATAAAGAAATCATTATCAACAAACTCAATTGGAAAATCTTTGAAGCTCTCTAATCTTCTAAAGCTAGTTGGATATGTGGTTAGAAAGTTATTGATCTTATGTTGCTTACCGATCTGCGTTAAGCCTTGAAATGTGGTGGCACTTTTTTGGTAAATTACATTGAAGCCAGATTCGCTTAACTCTTGGGCAAAGTGACGGGCGCTTGAGATAATAAATTGCAACCGTTGGCTGTGCCACTTCTTACTGTTTATCGTTTGCGCACTTTCGATCAAAACAATCAAATCATTTTTCTTATCAGCTTTTTTTAGCGCACCATAATTCTTATTAAGCAGATCATGGGGAACATAGATGATTCGGTTCATGCTCGCCGACAACGCTCAGAGCAGTACTTAACCTGATCCCAATCCTTGCGCCATTTTTTTCGCCATTCAAACTCCAGGCCACAGGCGAGACACTTTTTGGGCGCTATGCCATTTTTAACTTTGGCCACTCGGGCATTTTTCATCAAGTGAGCCAGATCTGGGTTGAGTACAAATCGGTTATAAAAAGCAGAGTAGACTTAGCCTTCATAATTGGCCAACTCTATTTGATTAACCGATATTTTCCTCAAATAGGAATGAGTAGGAGTATTTAATGCGTTTTGGAGTTTTAACTGGTGGCGGTGATTGCCCAGGATTAAATGCAGTTATCCGTGCAGTTGTGCGCAAAGGCGTTAAAGAGTATGGCTACGAGTTTATTGGCTTCCGTGATGGTTGGCGCGGTCCACTTGAAGGTTTAACTATGCCGTTAGATATCCCGGCAACCCGTGGAATTTTGCCAAAGGGTGGAACCATCCTTGGATCATCTCGCACCAATCCATTTAAGATCGAGGGTGGCGTAGAAAAGATTAAAGCAAATCTTGAAAAAATGGGCGTGGATGCGTTAATCGCAATCGGCGGCGAGGACACATTAGGTGTTGCCACAAAGTTAGATTCGCTAGGCGTTAAGGTAATTGGTGTTCCAAAGACAATTGATAATGATTTAAACAATACTGATTACACCTTTGGTTTTGATACTGCAGTAAATATTGCAGTAGAGGCGATTGATCGTCTGCATACAACAGCTGAATCACATCACCGAGCATTAATTGTTGAGGTAATGGGTCGGCATGCAGGTTGGATTGCACTGCACTCAGGTTTAGCTGGCGGTGCATCTTGCATTTTGATTCCTGAAGTTAAGTTTTCGGTAGATCAAGTATGTAAATGGGTAGAGACAAGATTTGAGCAAAGCTACGCGCCAATTATTGTGATCGCAGAGGGTGCTATTCCACAAGAGGGTGACCTAGTAACTAAGGATCAAACACTTGATGCCTTTGGCCATGTTAAGTTATCTGGAATCGGTGAGTGGTTAGCAAAACAAATTGAAACTAAAACAGGTAAAGAGGCAAGAACCTCAGTACTAGGACACATTCAAAGAGGTGGAACTCCAACCGCCTTTGACCGAGTCCTTGCAACTAGATTTGGATTACATGCAATTACCGCCGCCCATGAGGGTGATTGGGGCAAGATGGTGGCGTTGCATGGCACAAAGATTGAACGGGTTCCATTGGCCTCTGCAACAGAGAAGTTGAAGACGGTTGATCCAGCGCTATACAAAGAGGCGGAGATCTTCTTTGGTTGATAATTAATTGCCCGCGGCGATTTATTAACATTCCCTAGAATTTAACTATGAAGAGTGATCAGATCTTTACTCCGGGCCTTACAGCGGCGCAGCAACCAACCTGGCCAGATGCTGCTGCTGTAAAAGAGGCGGTCGCTGAGCTGGAATCATTTCCACCCTTAGTTTTTGCCGGCGAGTGTGACAACCTCAAAGCAAAGATTGCACAGGCAGCAAAGGGCAATGCATTTTGGTTACAAGGTGGAGATTGTGCAGAAACTTTTGCCGGTGCTACCGCTGATTCAATTCGCAATCGAATCAAAACAATTTTGCAGATGGCAGCGGTACTTCAATACTTCTCATCTCTGCCAGTAATTAAAGTTGGTCGAATGGCTGGTCAATTTGCCAAGCCGCGCAGCAATGATAATGAGACCCGCGAGGGTGTAACCCTTCCTGCCTACCGGGGGGATGCGGTAAATGATTTAGAGTTCACAACAAAATCTAGAACTCCCGATCCAAAACGTTTAGTGCGGGTATACAACACCTCATCCGCTACCTTAAATTTAGTTCGAGCATTTACCCAAGGTGGTTTTGCAGATCTTCGACAGGTTCATACCTGGAACCGAGGATTTGCTGCAGATGCCAGATTTAGCGCACGTTATGAGGAGATGGCTAATGAGATTGGCCGAGCAATCCAATTTATGGAGTCAGCTGGCGTTGATCCTGAATCATTTAAATCTGTTGATTTTTACTCAAGCCATGAGGCGTTGATACTCGAGTATGAAAAAGCATTAACAAGAATCGATTCACGCACTGAAAATCCTTACGATGTTTCAGCACACTTCCTTTGGATTGGCGAGCGAACTCGACAATTAGATGGTGCGCATATGGATTTTGCACAGAAGATTCACAACCCGATTGGTGTAAAGCTTGGGCCAAAGAGCACACCCGAGGATGTACTAGCGATTATTGCTAAATTAAATCCAGATAATGAGGCTGGTCGATTGACCTTTATTACTCGAATGGGTGCTGGTTTAATCAGAGAGAAGTTACCGGCTTTAATTGAAACAGTAAATAAATCTGGTGCCATAGTGCTTTGGGTTTGCGATCCAATGCATGGCAACACTTACGAAGCACCGAGCGGTTATAAAACCCGAAAGTTTGATGATGTCCTAGATGAGGTTCGTGGATTTTTTGAGGTGCACAAGAGATTAGGAACCCACCCTGGTGGCATTCATATTGAGTTAACTGGCGATGATGTCACTGAGTGTGTTGGTGGTGGAGATCAGATCTCCCATGAAGATCTTGCCTCCAGATATGAAAGCGCCTGTGATCCTCGGTTAAACCACACCCAATCACTCGAACTAGCATTTTTAGTCGCTGAGATGCTTCGCGATCGCAAAAAATAAGTATTCCCTTTCAGCAAATTCAGGTTTACAGTTGTAAGCGTGTTCTCAGCAACCACTCATAAAACGCCGATCGGCACCCTATTTCTAATAGCTGATCAGCAGGTGTTGCTAGGGGCGGGATTTAAAAGTTTTAAGGGTTTAATCGATCGATTTGATCCAGCTGATGCCAAGATAGAGATTAAACAAATTAAATCAATTCCAATTATCTCCGACTTAATTACTGATTACTTTGATGGTGATTTGTTGGCATTAAATGGCATAAGTGTGCGACAGCCAGGTGGCAAGTTCTCGCAAAATGCTTGGAAGGCGATGCGAAAAATTCCGGCTGGAAAGACCTGGAGTTACGCCGAACTTGCAAAACGAGCTGGCTCAGCTGATGCGGTTAGAGCAGCTGGCACAGCATGCGGAAATAATTTAATTGCACCGATTATTCCATGCCATCGAATTGTGAAAAGCGGAGGTGCGCTGGGAAATTATGGTTATGGCGTTGAGATAAAGGAGTGGTTACTAAACCACGAGGGCGCGCTGTAATAATTTGGAATCAATGCAAGGCGCCAGGTACAACTACGGAGATTTCTTCTTATCACTCCAGATTACAAC
>CAZVNE010000006.1:7658-39209 GCA_964628535.1 uncultured Candidatus Nanopelagicus sp.
TGTGGCAATGGCACTGACTGTTAAAATTTGAATCAATGTTAGAGCGTAGGTATTTTTACCGCTGCTCCACTCACCGAGAGCTACAAAGTGAGCGCCGTAAATGAAGGCGGAAATTAGAACCAGAATCTCACCTGTTCCAATTGAAATTCCATTGTAGGAGATAAGGATTAAACCAATCATGGCGATAGCAACTGCAAACCATTGAACAATCAATACTTTTCGTTTTAAAATCATCAGAGAGATTAATGGTGTGAAAACCAGGTACATGCCGGTGATAAATCCAGTATTAGAGACTGTAGTTTTGGCCAGGCCTAGGGTTTGAAAAATATATCCACCACTGAGCAGAACTCCTGCCAACACTCCCTGCTTGATAAACTTAGAGTTTAAACCGCGAAAAACAGTTGGTCGATAGGCGATCATCAAGAGAGCGGCCACAATAAATCTAGATGATAGAAATGAGTACACATCCTGTTGGACAATCGCATCCTTCATTAGAACAAATGAGCCACCCCAAACTGCAGCTGTTGCCAGCATTGCAAGGTAAAGCAGGTTTTTAGTCATCATTTTTTATCTCTGTATTTTTTCAACAAGGCAACCTCGCTGCCATGCTCTGGCTCAGCACCTGGCGTTTCTAGAATTAGGGGAGCGTTTTTTATTGCTGGGTGGGCAAGTAATTCAGCAAATGGTTTACTGCCGATCTCACCTTTACCAATATTTTGATGACGATCCTTTAAATTTCCACAAATATCCATTGAATCGTTGGCATGAATTAGTTGAATTCGTTCAACTCCAGCTATCTTCACCAATAGATCCAATGTTTGCGTCATGCCACCTACCTTTTTAATATCATGCCCAGCGGCAAAGACGTGGCAGGTATCAAGACATACTCCTACCTTGGGATGCCACTCAAGTGCATCAAAGTACTTTGTAAGATCATCTAATTTTTTAACTAATGATTGGCCTTGTCCGGCGGTTGGTTCGAGTAACAACCAAGGATCCTTATCAGTTAAATTATTTAATATTGGCATCACACCTTCGTGAATCTGTTTCCAAGCTTGATCAATATGGGATTCATCTACAGCAGAGCCGGTATGGACAACAACACCTTTAGCGCCAATCTCGCGACCGCGTTTTAATGAGTAAGCGGTAGCCGCTAGTGAGTTTTCATATGTCGATGTTGTAGGCGAGCCTAAATTAATGAGAAATGAGGCATGCACATATGGCTCAATATTGTGTTCAGCTGTCTTTGCTTTGAAGGCCTCATCCATTGCTGGGTTTGGAGCTGAGGTCGCCCAGGTTCTTGGACTAGATGCAAATACTTGAATCGCTTCAGCTTTAATTGTTAATGCATACTCGATTGATCGAGTTGCCATGCCACCAGATGTCGGCACATGTGCACCGATTCGGGGTTTAAGCATTTGGAGAGCCTACTGCACCTAACCCAGTGAGATTGTCACAGTTGAACCAACCTTGACTTTGGATCCTTGTTTTGGTGAGATGCTAATTACTTTACCGCCCCGGCCTTTTACAACAACCTTTAATCCATTGTTCTCTAAATCCAATGTGGCTTGATTTGAACTCTTTGAAATCACATTTGGAATAAATACAAACTCTGGGCCCTTAGAAATATCCAAAATAATTTCACTACCTTTATCTACCAGCGGGGCGCTCTCAGGTTTTTGCGATATCACTAATCCAGTCAATACCGTGTCGCTGAATTTGTAAGTCGGTGATACATCAAAGCCAGCTTGGGTTAACTCACTTAATGCTTGTTCACCGCCAAGGCCAATATAAGATGCAAGCGGCACCTGTTCATTTCCTTTGCTGACAAAGAGATTAACTAAGGAGTTTGGCTTTACCTCAGCTCCAACTGCGGGTTCGATCTTTGTAATAAAACCCTTTTTAAATTGTGCTGAAAATACCTCAAAGATTTCACCAACCCGCAACCCTAGATCTGCTAATTGTTGCGTCGCAATATCTGGTGTTTGCTCAACTAAATTAGGAATAACAATTCGCTCTTTACCTTTAGAAATTATCAACTTAACTACACCCGCTTGAGCGATCTTGTCTCCTCCGGCCGGGTTAGATGCGATCACTCGACCGGCTGGAATATCCTCACTAAAAATTTCCTCACCAATCTCGGCGCTTAAACCAATCTCTGCAACAACAGTTGCCGCCTCCTTTTGGCTCATGCCAGCAAGAGATGGCACCGTGACTCGCCCGGAATTAAATAATGTATATCCACCAAAGATAAGAGATAGAAGAAGGAGTAACGCAATAGCTCGATTACGTTTGACTCGGCGTGATGTTTTGCGAGTTTTTGTAACCACCACCGGCGCTCCCTCCAACTGTTGAGTGTTACTTTTTAAAGTAATAATCTGAGATGTTTTCTCTTTTAATCCCGCTAATGCTGATCCAACCCTAACCTTCGCGCTTTTATTTGCCTTATTCAAAACACTACCTTTAACTGGTGGTAGATCAAGCTCTAAACTCATCTGCCTACGTTTTGGATCGATCTTCACCTCAATCCCTCTTAATTGGCTCAGAAACTCCTGAGCATCTTTAGGTCGATCATCTGGGTTAGGTGCAGTCGCTGCATAAATTAAATCGGCAACCTCTTGTGGAGTATTTGAATTTATCTCGCGCAGATTTGGAATGCGCTCATTAACATGTTTATATGCAATCTGAATTGGAGTTTGACCATCATATGGTTTCTTGCCGGTAAGCATCTCAAAAACAACAATTCCCAATGCATAGATATCACTGCGAGCATCAGCAACTCCACGTTGAACCTGCTCTGGGGATAGGTAAGAGACGCTACCCAGTACCACACTTGATTCTGCGGTTAAAGTTTGACCAATTACCGCACCCACCGCCAAACCAAAATCCGCTACCTTAACTCTGCCATCATGGGAGATTAAAATATTTTCAGGTTTGATATCGCGATGAATTATTCCAATTTGATGAGCTGCAGCAAGAGCTGAAACTACGGGATTTAAATATCTAAATAAACTCTCAATACTTAACGGCGCATGCTCATTGATCAAATCGCGCAAAGTGCTGCCTTCGACAAGCTCCATAACGATAAAAACCGCAGGTACACCACCTTGATTCCAACCTTGATCTTGAATTGAAACAATATTTGGATGAGAAAGTGCAGCTGTTGCCTTTGCCTCTTTGATAAATCGAGATACAAATGCTTCATCATTTGCTAAGTGAGGATGCATTATCTTGACCGCTACCTGACGATCTAATCGAGTATCTAAAGCGGCGTAAATACTTGCCATGCCTCCGGCGGCTAAGCTGCGTTGAAGCAGATACCGATTATCAATCAATTCACCAGTTAGATCAGCCACCTGCAAATATTAGGTAATTTAAGCTAAAGGTTAGATTTCGGCACGCCATCAAATATGTAATCCGCTGCAGCTTGTGTTAAATCTTGGGCAAAGTGGCTTCTTTGTGCCTGTTGGAAGTGGAGCATTTGGTCGCGAATCACTTCGCCATCTCGATTTAAAACGCGCGTTAAACCAATCTCATCTGAGATTTCTAGCCAGATTAATACATCAATAAATCCACGAAAGCTCTGGTGTCCTGCGCAGACACCTTCCAAAATATAAATCTGATCTCGTGGAATCACATTAGATTTAACAAACTTTGCTTTGTGCCAATCATAAATGTCATATCTAAACTCTTGATTTTTTGAGATTGGCAAAAGCACCTGTTCAATTACTCTGGCGGTTAATCTGGGCGTGAATGCATCCGCCCAACCATCATATAAATCATCAACTGCAATGATTACTGAGTCTGGTAAATCCTTTACAAGAGATCTTGCAAGGGTAGATTTACCAGAGCCAGCCGGTCCATCAATTGCTATTAAATCTCCATGCTTAACCTGAGATAGATTATTTAATAAGGTTTGGTACTGCATTTACCTTTGACTCTTTCTGCCAACGTACCCAGCCAAATATGGCGATGACTGAAAAAATCATGTATAAAACCGAGGTTAGATACAGTTCACCTTTAAAGTATTGGTAGGTGTAAGCCAGATCCACTACCAACCACAACGGCCATGCTTCAAATCTTTGTAGAACCATCAATACTTGAGCAATCACACTTCCAGTAAATCCAAATGCTTCAATCAAAGATGATGTTGCACCAATATCAATTAGTACTGGATACAAAATTAAGGTAGCTAGAATTAAAACCGAAGTTATTAGCAATCGCTCTTTATTTTTGCTGTACCTTGGCTTTGCACCCTCATTACCCCAACCAATCCAACCCCAGATCGCCGCTGCGATAAAAACTAGTTGAAGCAGTGCACTGGCGTAGTACTCAGATTGGTAGAAAAGAACTCCGTATAAAATTGAACCAGTAACCCACCATGGCCAGGCAAATCTCATACCTAATGCACCTAGCGTTACCGCTACTAGTGAGATTAAAAAAGCTGATACTTCTAATGCGCTCATTACTTACTCCTTTTCCAGTTCGCATTACCGAACTGGTCACCCGGTCGATCTGAATTTCAGATCCTCTCAGCCAAATTTCTTAGCTCCCGTATTGCTAACGATAGCAATAATTTTTGATTATAGTTATGTAGTGCTCAGATTCGGATATGTCGCAATGTTGGCCTTCACGGTGATTGGCTCTTTTTGGCTGGAAATCGTCTTAAAGATTGGTGTTCTGCGGCGATTTAAACGGGTGTTACTCAGCGTCTTACCAGTAGCTACCATTTTTATAATTTGGGATGCCTATGCAATCTCACAAGATCATTGGCACTTCGATCCTGAACAAATCCTTGGTGTATTTGGACCCTTCGGCATACCGGTTGAGGAGTACTTCTTCTTTTTAATTGTGCCAATCGCTGCCATCATGACTATAGAGGCGGTACGTACGGTGAAGAAAAAGTGGATCGTGGGGGATGAGGAATGAGCTATACCCAACTAGCCATCTGCGCTGTTATAGCAGCGGTGATCTTTGATTTATTCATTATTAAAAACCGATTAACTACTCGAAAAGTATTTTGGACATCATATGCAATTATTATCTTTTTTCAATTAATTACTAATTGGTGGCTTACCTCCAGAGAGATTGTTATGTACTCAGAGGAGAAGATAATTGGTTGGCGAATTGCATCAGCACCCGCAGAAGATCTGCTCTTTGGCTTTGCTATGGTTTTATCCGTTTTAAATCTTTGGGTCTACTGGGGCAAAAAAGGTATACAGCGTAGGTAATTACCTTGCTTTTATAGCCCGACTATATGCACGAAGAGCGCCCCTAACTCTCCGGAATGTAGATGTCTTAGCTCTCTTATTAAATACTTGATAATCAATCTTCTCGACCTCATCAACTATGCCACAGTAAAGCTCGCTAGCAAGTTCGATACATGGCTGACTTTCTGGAGATAAAAACTTAATTCCAATCTCCGCCTCTCTTTGTAATTGTCGAACTCTTGCTATCTGCTCTTGTAGCGCAGATATGATTTCAGGGGTAAGAATCCGAGCCTCTAGCATCTCTCTAGATACACCATGTTTTTTAAGCTCATTTAATGGCAGATAAACCCTTCCTCTGTCTAAATCCTCGCCAACATCTCTAATAAAATTTGCTAATTGAAAAGCAACTCCCAATTTTTCCGCCGCTGGATAGGCCTGATCTGATGATGTACCTAAGATTGGCAGCATCTGTAAGCCAATAACCGCTGCTGATCCATATACATACTCCATTAAATCTTCATAACTTTGGTACTGCGTTACCGTTAAATCCATCTGCATAGATTTTAAAAACGCTTCAAAGTAGGAGATTGGAATATTAAATCTTTGAACTGTATCTACTAAAGCTGCTCCAATATGATCATGGCTTCGTCCAGCTTTAATATCAGCTAAAACGCCAGCGCCCCATCTCTCTAAACTTGCAGCCTTTTCACCTGCAGATAAGGTTGAAGCAAGATCATCAACTATCTCATCGGCGTAACGGGCAAATCCATATAGAGCATGTACAAATGGTCGCTTCCCTGGCGGCAGCAGAAGTGTTGCTAAGTAGTAGGTTTTTCCATGTCGAGCATTTAAAGTTTTGCACTCGGTATAGGATTTTATTAACTCTGGATCGGTGATTCCAGCAGCTTGTAACTCATTCATACTTACTTAACCGGACCAACAATTCTTTCGGCTGCCAACCTGCCTGAGATTAAAACCATTGGTACGCCAACTCCTGGCTGAGTACCTGAGCCAGCAAAGACAACATTTTCATAACCTGCAGCTAAATTTTTAGGTCTAAATGGTCCAGTTTGGAAGAAGGTGTGTGCGCTAGCAAATGGTGCGCCCATCTCCATGCCTTGTTCCTTCCAATCTAGAGGAGTAGTCATATGTTCAAACTCAATTGAATCACCAAAACCTTTATAGCCACGATCCTCTAGCGCTTTAATCATCTCATCACGATACTTAGGTCCGATTTTCTTCCAATCAATATCAGCTGAAAGATTTGGGGTCGGAAATAAAACATAATATGAGGTTTTTCCAGCTGGCGCTAATGATGCGTCATCGCGGCTAGGTACTGTTACCAAAATACTTGGGTCAGACATTAAGGTTTTCTTTTTGATTAATTCATCAAATACGCCACTCCAAGATTCACCGAAGTGAATATTGTGGTGGGCAAGATGATCATAACTTTTATTTGAACCAATCAATAAGGTCGCGCAAGATGGGGAGTACTTCAATCGTTTAATTGAGAGTGGCTCCTTTCCTAGCAACTCCTTCCAGGCAACTGGCAGATCAGGATTTAGAACTACTACATCACATGGAATTCGTTCACCAGAATCTGTTAAAACTGCAGTTGCTCGGCCATTACTTTTTTCGATGCCAGTAACTGTGGTGTTGTATTTAAATGTAACGCCATGTTTTTCAGCCGCGCCAGCTAACGCTCTTGGAACTGCATGCATTCCACCCTTTGGAAAAAAGACACCATTAACTGAATCCATATAGGCAATTACTGCATAGATAGCCAATGCTTGTTGCGGACTTACACCGGCATACATTGCTTGGAATGAGTACACCTTTTGTAACCGTGGATCCTTTAGAAATTGATTTACCTTTGGCGCTAATCGCCTAAAGCCACCCAATGCAATCAATCTCGCTAAATTTGGCGTAAGTAGGTTAAGCGGCGAATCTATGTTGCGATCAATAAAATCCTTCATCTCATACTTATAAAGTTTGGTCACAAAATCTACATACTTGCCATAACCAACCGCCTCTTCCGGGCTGATATTTTTAGCAATCTCTGCCTGCATTTGATTTGTATTGGCGTGAACATCTAATTGAGTGCCATCTGCATAAAAAGCGCGGTACAGCGGTTCCAGCGGCACTAGATCTAACCAATCCTTTATATCCTCACCAACACAGGCAAGTGCATCGGCAATTAGATCTGGCATTGTTAAAACTGAGGGTCCGGTATCAAATGAGTAGCCAGATTTATTTAATAATCCATTGCGCCCACCAGGAACACTCTCGCGCTCAACAACAGTTACCTTGCGCCCGGCACCAGCAAGACGCAGTGCAGCACTTAATCCGGCAAGGCCTGCACCAACAACAACTACATGATCAGTGGGACCCTTAACCTGTTTTGTCATTTAATTTGTAACCTCTTCTTAGGTATTGCGCTTAGTGGCGATATTAGCCATTGTGGTCAGTAAATTCTTTCCGACTGGAGAGAGCCCACTGTGAGTTAAAGCAAGTAAGGCTTGATTTGTCAGATTCAGTATCATCTCTTCAACCTTTTCAACTGCACCACTTTTAACAATTACCTGTTGTAGCTCTTGGATCTGTTCAACGGTAAGGGAGGGATTTCCCAGTAATTGGTTCAGCATTTTTTGACCCGCTTGATCGGCATGCTCATTGGCAATCGCCATCAACACTGTGCGCTTTCCCTCTCGCATATCATCACCAGCTGGCTTACCAGTCTCAGATGGATCACCAAATACTCCGAGTAGATCATCACGAAGTTGAAAAGCCTCACCGAGCGGTAATCCGTAATCTGAGTAAAGCTTCTCCATTGATGGATGGCTGCCAGCGATCGCAGCTCCAAAGTGCAATGGTCTTTCAATTGTGTACTTACCAGATTTAAATCGAGCAACCCTTAAGGCTCTTTCAAGCGCCTCTTTTGGTGCTGAGTTTGAGCCCAGTGCTTGTTCGTAGACATCTAGGTACTGTCCAGCCATTAACTCAACTCGCATCTCATCATAAATCTTCAAACCATTAATCAATTGTTGATCTGATAAGCCAGCATTATGCAGCATTTGATCTGACCAGATTAATGCTAAGTCGCCCAACAAAATGGCAGCAGAAATACCAAATTGAGCTGCCGATCCATTTAACCTTTGTTCCTTATGTAAGTTTTCAAATGATTTATGAATTGCAGGTGCACCACGTCTGGTATCTGAACCATCCATCACATCATCATGAATTAAGGCACATACATGCACCAATTCAAGTGAGGCGAAGGCGGTAATCATTTCTGGTGTGGGATTTTTAGCCACACCTAAGTAGCCAACATAAGCAAAGAGTGGTCGCAATCTCTTGCCACTATCCAATAAAAATCGCTCTAAATGCTGTGATACCGGATCTAACTCACTTCCGATTCTGGCTAAATCTCGGTTCTCATCCTTAATAAACTCACCCAACGCATGGTTTATCTCATTGCGAAGAAAATTGATATCGGCAACTGGATCAGATGATGGCGAAAAACTCACAGCGCAACGGTACCCTGCTTACCATGGGCACAAAACTACGGGCCACCTCCTTCTCTCTGGAGTTCTTTCCGCCTAAAGATGAGGCGGGCGAGCAGAGATTGTGGCTGGCCTTATCTGAGCTTGCCCCACTGGCGCCAGATTTTGTATCGGTTACTTATGGTGCCGGCGGATCAACTAGAGATCGAACCATTCGTGTCACCTCAGAGATAACAAAGCGAACCCAGATATCAACAGTTGCACACCTAACATGTGTTGGTTCAAGTAAGGATGAGTTAATCCAAATCTTAAATCAATTTAAAAACTCCGGCATCAAAAGTATTTTGGCACTGCGTGGAGATCCAGTTGGTGGACCAACTGCTCTATGGGAGCCAACTCCAGGTGGCTTAAATTACGCACAAGAGTTGGTTGAAATAGCAGTTGAAATGGGATTTAAGGTTGGAGTCGGTGCATATCCAGATGGTCATCCGGCATCAAATCATGATTTAGCAAGGGATATAAATGTTTTGCTGGCAAAGGAGCAGGCCGGCGCATCCTTTGCAACTACACAATTTTTCTTTGAGATAGATAAGTGGCAAGCGATCGTAGACAAATTAGCTGTTGCCAACTCAGCCTTGCCAGTAATTGCTGGAATTTTACCAATCACCAATGTAAAACAATTAAATCGAATGGTGCAATTAAGTGGCATGAAGGTACCAGATGATATTGCCGCAAAATTTGCGAAGGTAGCAGATGATGCTGATGCCACCAGAAAGTTAGGTGTTGAATTAGCAACTAATTTAGGAGCAGAGTTGCTTCGACGTGGCGCACCAGGAATTCATTTTTATACTATGAACTCTGCACAATCGACAATTGAGATTGCTCAGAACCTAGGTTTAATTGAAAATGATTAAAGCAAACTTCTTTGCAGCTTGGAGCAAATTACATGGTGATGCACAAATATCGGGCATTGTTAAGGGTTGGTTAACCATTTCGTATTACTTGGTAAAGCCATTAGCTAAATTAAGAGTTACCCCAAATATGTTAAGTATCGCTGGTTTAATTTTTGGCGTCGCACTCTACCTAAATGCACAAAACCCCTGGGCGATCGGCTTGTTAGTTGCATCATTGCTCTGTGATGGTATTGATGGCAGTTTGGCAATAATTACCAACAAGGCTAGTAAGTGGGGAGCGGCACTAGATTCAATTTTAGATCGCACTACTGAACTATTTTGGGTACTTACCTTTATCAGCATTGGGGGTAATCAGTACATTGTTATTTGTGCAGCAGTACTGGCCTTTGCCCAAGAGTATTTAAGAGCCAGAGCCGGCGGCCTAGGATTAACTGAAGTCGGAGTAGTAACTATTTCAGAGCGGCCAGTTCGCGCCTCAATTTTATTTGTATCTTTAATCGCATTTAATATTGATCTGCAGATCATCAACCTATTAGCGGTACTGTGGTTAATTTTACAAAGTATTAGCTTTCTCACCCTTTCACGCTTTGCTTACAAACGGTTGGGTTAAGCCCTCCCGATCATTTGCGCAACAATCTCCGCACTAATACCAACCAATGGCAAGCCACCACCAGGATGAGATGAACCGCCAACACAGTATAAATTTTTTACATTTGAACGATTGCTAGCTCTTAGAAAGGCGCTACTTGCCGAGTTGCTTGAAGTTCCATAGATAGAGCCACCTGGCGCTAAAGCGTAATTTTGTAAATCAAGGGGAGTTCGAAACTCCAACAGATCCAATCTTGAAGAAACATTTAAACCAAGTGAATCCAATTTTTTAATCAACATCTGCGCATACTCAGCTCCACCTTTGCGCCAATCCATTCCATTTTCTGGTTCATGTCTGGGTGCATTTACCAATACAAACCAGGACTCTTTGTTAGCACCTTTAACCATGGTGGGGTCCTTAGGCGCACAGATATAGATTGTTGGATCAGATACGGCAACCTTTTGATCAAAGATTTGATCAAACTCAGCATCATAATCTTTAGGAAAAAATATATTGTGGTGAGATAGGTCAACCGCTTGACCCTTTGTGTTATCTAAGCCAAGCAGTAAAGAGAAGCCAGATAATGACTTACTGGCTCGCTTTAATTTGCTTCGCTCCTGCTTTGCACTCTTCACGCTCGCATCTACTAGTTGGTTATATACCAGCTCTGCATCTGCATTTGCTACCACTAAATCTGCATTGATAATTTGGCCACTCTCAAGTGTTAGGCCAGTTGCACCTTCATTGACCACATTAATTTTGGCAACCTTACTTTTTAGGTGAATGCTCACACCCAGTTCAAGACAGCGCTGCTCTAGCGCTTTAGATAAATTTCCAATACCGCCAGTGATGTGCCAAGCGCCAAATGCAGCTTCAACATATGCGATTGTCAGCAGGACCGCAGGGGCGCGCCTGGGATCACTTCCGGTATAGGTCGCGTATCTATCGACGATCATCGCAAGATTTGGATGCAACTTATACTTTTTACTCAGCGCTCTTAGTGAAGAAAATGGTGCGATGATTCGCAGATCCCTAAGAAAGTTTTTTCTTTTGATTAATGACCAAATTGATTTTAACTCTGACTCGACAAATGGCTCGCGAGAGACCTCCCACATTGCATCTGCACGATCCATTAATTCTCGCCACTGGCTGGCCGCATCCTTACCAAAGGATTTTTCAATCTCTAGGTAGGTCTTTGGATTTGAGAGATTTGCAAATGTCACCTGCTGACCATCTGAAAATTTGTAGGTAAAAGCGGGATCTACCGGCTTTACATCCAGAGTGTGCTCTAATCTCTTTCCAGTTTTTAAAAATAGATCGCGGTAAACCGCAGGAATGGTTAGTAGAGATGGTCCGGTATCAAATCCATAATCACCAAACCATTCAGTTCGACATTTACCACCACTTCGATCAGAGGCTTCATAAATTTCAACAGTATGGCCAGCTTTAGCTAATCGAGCAGCAACACTTAATCCGCCGATACCAGCACCAATTACTGCAATCTTTGCCATTAGGAAATCACTCTATCTCGCCATTTTAGAGTGCCACGGTATTTACCGATCCAAGAGTAGGTAAGAATTCCAACAAAGATAAGAATTGCAACTGGATGCCAAAGTACTTTGGTTATGGAGTTTTTCGCCCTGATAGATGAAAGAGCACGACTGCTCAAAACTAAGATAAATGACAGGGCAGCTATTCCAGAACCAGCAAGGGCCAGGATTAATGAGAGTAGGCCAGTTGATAGAAGTAAAAGTGCAACAAAAATACTGCCAGCCAAGCCGCCAAATGCTCGCCACAATGATTTTTGGTATCCGGAAAAAAGCTCCGTCGGAGTTTGATACATTAAACAATCAGCAACATCTGAACCCTCTGCCACATTGCCGCGAAATCCCTTCATTACCAATAATTTTGCTAACTCAAGATCATCCAAAACTTCAACTCTAATTTCAGCATGACCACCAGCTGTTAAGTAAGCCATCTTATTTATTACTAGAAATTGACCATTTGCAACAACCATTGATTTCACTCTAAATCTCTGTGAAATAATTAACGGAACAGAGGCAAACCAAGACCAGTGCAACAGCGGCTGAAATGTTGATTCAATAAAACCTATACTCAACTGTCTTGGATATGGAGAGATGAAATCCCAATTGCCCATGGCTGTGATAGCGCTGGCAATTGCATTCTCACACAACCGCACATCCGCATCTAAAAAGACCAAGATTTCACCACTGGCGGCTTGGCTTAATTGATGACAGGCCCAATTTTTTCCAAGCCAACCTTGGGGCAATGATTGACCCGGGATTGTTTTAATTTCCTTAAACTCAGATAGAAATACAGAGGTGTCATCTGTTGAATGATCATCTAAAACAATAATTTCAAAATCGGTCAAACCCTTTTGGGCTATTACAGAGCTTATGCAATCTCGAACATTCCTTGCCTCATTGCGCATGGGAATTAAAATAGAGATCTTCTTATTAATGGTAGCCGGTCTATTTTTAACTCTTCTGATGGTTAGAAAATTAAGAAGTGAGAGTAGAAAGGCTAAGGCACTTATAATTAAAATTAGTAACATTAAAAGGTATCGGGTGGCCCAAAGCGCAACATAAATAGGTAGGGAATTAGGAATAGACCAAAGACAACGCCACCGATTAAGGCAACGCCTGGTTGACCAAAGAAGAAGAGGTTTCCTACTACACCACCAAACCAACACCAGATTAAAAAGAAATCTGGAACTGCTGTTGATGTGCCCGTGCGCCGGCGATCATGCTTTAGAATCAAATTTAAAATAGCCATCAAGCCCATGCCAGTTAACAACCAACCAAAGAGATTAGATAGCGGAATCATTGGTTGAAATGGCACATGTGCTCCGGTAAAGCTCCACTCCCAGCGGCCAGCCAAAACCATTTGTGGATCTAGAAATAAATCCCAAGCCATTAATCCGATGCCGCCATATAAGAAGACCCAATTTTTAGTAACTTTTCTAGCTGCGATCAAAATTGGGTGCGCCATCATCACCCAAGCAAAGGGGACAACCAATGGGACTCCATATATTTGATATCCAAGTGAACCTGAGTACTCGTATGTGCCAAATGGCCAACCAGTTTTGCTGCCAATCTGTTCAATTATTAAGGCGTAAGTAAAGGTTGTGCCAAGAAAGGTTAATGCGTAAGTTGCGCCGTAAGCCAGAAGTGCATGTAAACACATTGCCCCGGCTGCCCAGTAAACAGTTGCAATAGTTACTAGCCTTAGCGGTTCTGCTTCAAGTAGTGGATAAGAGATTTGTAGCAAAATTGCAATAGTTGCAATTGCATATAGCAAAAATAATTTTTGAGTTGAGATGGATTTGCGAGTGTTGCGCTTTGGGTAAAATTGACGAAGCGACATGGCTTAATTGTGCCTCAACTCCAGCCAGCCTTACTGCAAGTTGCCCGACTCTCTGATGATGGCAAATCTGGCGAAAAGCTCCTCGGAGTACCAATTATTTTCTGCGGTAGCGGTAATTGCCTGGGTATGAGCCTGCCCTTTGTATGCAAAATCCCTTAGGGATCGGCCATCCTGCCAAATTGAAAATGTGCCTTGCAGGCCGATTGGCGCTTCACCAATTCCAATTGCATTAATCAATCCAGGGGATTGGTGCAAACTTTGCGTTACCGGCGGAACCGCACGCCAGAACTTAAAATTTTGTCGCCAAGAGATACGGGCGCGGGTAATTGCAGCAACTTTGCCATCCCAACCTTGTTGCCAGATCTCAAAGGGTTGTTTCTTAGACCAAAGCCCATGAACTGAAATTGGCTGCAATGTTGCGCAGTATTGGGAGATTGAGATTGATCGCCACTGTCTTAGCGGAAGTGTTTTTTCAAACTCACTTAAATTATCCTCAGCAATCGTCACCAGTAGACCCCAACGGGTTGCATCGGCATCCGTTGGTGTAAAGCTCTTTCCTTTACCGGTACCAAGTAATTTAACAAAGCCAACTGATGGAAATCTCTTGATAAAACGGCGATGAATTGCCATAAACAAAATAGCAATCGGAATGTAGATTTTCTTAATCCGCCAGAAATAAATAACGGTGATCATCTTGCTAACTTAGCAGTATCTAAAATTTCAGCTAACACCTCATCGGTGCTATCCCACATCGGAGCGTGTCCAGTCTCCGGCAGGATAATCCACTTTGCATGTGCTGGGGCGAGGGATCGCTCTTGACAGGTTTTTGCAGGCAGGGTGTGGTCGGTATCGCCAAAAATAATTGTGATTGGAATTTTTGGTGATATCGGTTTATCAAATCTCTTTCTTAACATGCCATCCCAAGCTGGAAAGTACCCCTCTGAATCAGCCATCGCTTTAACCGCATCAACGCAAATCTGATAATCAAGTGACTGCCATCTAGGTGAGACAGTTTCAAAACCAATTTTCTTGCTCCAGTTGTAATTTAATGTTCTTGGTGCCACCTTATTTAATCCCTTAGCCATGGCTCGAACCGCTAACTCACCAGGATACCTAGAATTAAAAGGGGCGATCCATAAACCAGCTGGCGCTAAACCAGTTAGTGATAAAACCTTCTCTGGATGTGCCGCAGCAATTTCAAGGCAGATCCAACCGCCCAGTGAGTTTCCTACCAAGTGAAAAGAACTTAAACCCTTTTCCTGAAGATTTTCTAAAACTAAATTTGCCAGTGATTGCGGATCCATTGCAGTCGTTGGATTAAGCGGTGATTTTCCATGACCTGGTAGATCAACTGTGTAAGTCTCAAATTGTTTTGATAAATCTGGAATTAATGGTTTCCAAGCGGTCGCCGCCGAGCCCATGCCGTGGAGCAAAACTATTGGTTCACCACTGCCAAATTTTTCAATTGATAACTTCACTTAACCAACTTTAGAGCGTGGCGATTAATTCCTCTACTAACACCTTTATTTCATCACGTATGGGTCTAATTGCTGCAACGCCCTGCCCAGCTGGATCTGTTAATGGCCAATCAAGGTACCTTTTGCCTGGAAAAAATGGACAGGCATCTCCACAGCCCATAGTTATTACAACATCAGATTGTTCAACTGCGGAAGTGGTTAATACCTTTGGCATCTCATGTGAAATATCAATTCCTACCTCTAGCATCGCTTCAACAACCGCTGGATTTATAGAATCTGCGGGCGCAGAACCAGCTGATCTAACCTCAACCTTTTCACCAGCTAATTTAGTAAGCCAAGCTGCCGCCATTTGAGATCGGCCAGCATTATGAACGCAGACAAATAAAACTGAGGGTTTACTCATTTTTCAATCCTTTGGCTAGTGATACACCTAATGCGGCTCCAATTAATTGCGCAAGGATAAAGGCGGGTGTTGATTCAATCGCAATACCGGTAAATGAATCGGTAAAGCTTCGAGCAATACTTATTGCTGGATTAGCAAAAGCGGTGGATGATGTAAAGAAGATTGCACTAAATATCCAAAGCGGAACATAGATTCCAATTACCTCTGGTTTTTTCAGGAAAGCCAGGATTATCCAGATCAATCCAGCGGTTGCAATAATTTCAGCAATAAATAGATTTGTGCCTGATCTTAATTGACTGGCACTCTGCACAAAGCTCTCATCAAATAGGTAATTGGCAATTAAAGCACCAGATATCGCACCGCTGATTTGCGCTACTACATAAAACAATCCATTAACCGGGGTAATTTTTTTATAAAAAGCCATCACCAAGGTGACTACTGGATTTAAGTGGGCACCACTTATTGGTGCCGCCAATTTAATTGCAACAGCTAAGCCCGCTGCAATCGCCAAACCATTTACAAGTAAGGTCAGGGCAAGATCATTAGTTAAACCACTAGCCATATGACCGGAGCCAACAATGGCTAAGGCCAATAAAGCGGTTGCCACAAACTCAGTCGCTGGAGCTTTTAAAGTTTCGGCACTGGCCATAACAGCTCCCTTCTAACCTCTTTAAAAAATCTCTGTGAAGATCGTAAATGCTGCTAGGAGGAAAAGCAGATATGCAAACCCTTTTTTAAGATGAACAGTAGGTAACTTAATGGCCAACCTTGAGGATAAAGATGCAGTAATAACTGCAGCTACCGCGATAATTAATGGGTATCGCCAATTGATCTCACTCCATTGATTAAATTTCACGATAAATGCAGTTGCGCTGTTTAGGGCGATGATTAAAAGCGAGGTGCCAGCTGCTTTATTTGGCGGTGTCTGAAAAAAGAGAATAAGAATGGGTATTGCAACAAAGCCGCCACCGATTCCAAACAAGCCAGTTAATGATCCAGTTATTAAGGAGAGTAGAACTAGGTAGCCAGTTGAGAGCTTGCGCTCTGGCTGATTTTGCAATGGTGGTTGCAGCATAGAGATGCCAGCGCCAATTAAAACAAGGGAGAATCCAATCAAGATCAACCGATCTGGTAGCGAATCGGCGATAGCGCTTAACCCAACACTTGTCAGCAAGCCAAGCGCCCAGATTATTAATGCCTCTTTGACTAAGACATCCTTACTTCTATAACGAGGAATTAAGCTGGCAATCGCTGTAACTAAAACCACTGCTAGTGCTGCAGTTGTTGCTTGAAATGGTGAGAAATCAAAGAGGTAAACCAAAATGGGTACAGTTACCATCGCGCCACCGGCACCGATAAAGCCAAGAACACTTCCAATAAATACGCCACTAGCTAGTGCGGTAATAATCAAGACGCTACTCATGCCTGCATGCTTCCATAAAAAAACCGCCCCTGGCGAGCGCCAAGAGCGGTTTGATTAACCTTTATTTTCTTGATTTACCTTTAATTGGCCCAGAAAAGTAATGTTCCAACATTTGGCCCAAAATCTGCACCATTGCGAAGAAGCGCAAAGATGATTAATGCTGCACCAGCCATAGAGAGATTCTTAAAGAAGCTAATCGTCTCATTTTGTTTAGCGGTGGCATCACTCTCTTTCCAGAAAGCGTGCATAAGGAATGCGGTTGGAATTAGGAAGGCTGCGATTAGTAGGGCACCTAGATCGGCAAAGAAGCCAAGAACTATATAAACGCCACCAAGTACGATCATCGCACCACTTAGGTAAACCGACGCCTTTGCAAATGGCACCTTCTTGTATTGGGCATAACCTGTCATTGCGCTGCTTTTTGCAAAGTGAGCGATTCCGGAGTTAATAAAGATCAGTGCAAAGAGAACACGACCTACTAATAAAACTACATCGGTAAAAGAGATATCCATAACCATCCTTTAATTAGAGGATCCAGATCGATCCGCTTACATACAAGGTAGGGGAGATTAGTTGAAGTTTCAACCAATATTGGGGTGTGTCTGGGGTGTATACCCATGGGTAGTAGCTGCTTGACCACTGTCGGAGGTTATGAGTATCTTTCGAACATATGTTCGATAAAGGTATAAATCCAAATCGGGTGCTTGCGCCAGAGGGTGAACCAGTTGAGTTCATCTATCAAGGCCATCACTTTCATATCCACGCCATTACATCAAGGTGGAGTGAATCAGGTGGTTGGTGGAATCGAATCAGCGATGGAAATACACATGCAGATACACATGCAGATATAAAGAGTGGTTTAAAGATTGATGACCAAGCACGTGCTGTATGGCGGGTAGAGGCGGCACCAGTAGGAGCGCTCGCCACCTTTGAGATCGAGTTAGATGAGGTAACTGGCGATTGGCGAATTCGCCCAACATCTCGTGCCAGTTAACTTCACCCACCTGCGCACCTGCAGTGGTTACTCATTTAAGTACGGCACAGCAACTGCAGATCAATTAG
Source organism: uncultured Candidatus Nanopelagicus sp. (assembly GCA_964628535.1). Taxonomy (GTDB): domain Bacteria; phylum Actinomycetota; class Actinomycetes; order Nanopelagicales; family Nanopelagicaceae; genus Nanopelagicus. The sequence goes on from CAZVNE010000006.1 coordinate 25,628, forward strand.
CAGAACGTGCCGCCCAGTTTGGCATGCAATCACTTGCCCTAACCGATCGTGACAATATGGCGGGTGCTATCAGATTTGTACAAGCTTGCGAGAGCGCATCAATCAAACCCATCCTTGGTATCAACTTAAGCTTTTTGCAACCAAAGTACCGAATCACATTATTAGCAAGTAGCGATGGTGGATTGCCAGCGCTATATCGATTATTAACCGCAGTTAATTTTACCGGTGGCCTACTTACACATGAAATACTTCAGCAAAACTTTCAGTACAGTAAAAAACTACTTGCAATTCACGGCCCAGAGTCCCAACTTGCAACAGCAATCAGCGCTCGCCAATTAACCCAAGCTTTATCAATCTTTAACTCAAGTAAGGATTACTTTTTCAAACAGGGGATAGAGGTGCTTTCTCATCGCATTCGTGGTGATGGTCCACTGTCGACACCATTTGCCGCTCGAATCTTGGCCTTTGCTCGAAGCAATGATCTGCCAGCAGTTTTAACAAACTCAGTTCGAATGTTAAATCGCAGCGATGGCCCACTAGCTGATGTTTTAGATTCAGCACGTAATTTAGTGCCACTTCATAAGCGTCATGTAGAGCGTCAAAATAGCGAGGCGTATCTAAAGGATATAAAGCAGATGCACCAACTTGCTACCGAGATTTCACAAGCAGCTGGCGAAAGCACACCACATGCATTAATTAAAACCACAATGCAATGGGCTGAAATGGCGGTGCTAGATCCACGTCGTGATGTTGGAATTGGCAAGATCCATCTGCCAGAGGCTGAAGTAGTTGGTGGCAAAAGCCAAGGTGATTTAACAGCTCAATTAAAACAAAGGTGCCAGGCCGGGCTATCTACCAAGTATGTTGGCGAACAATCAATTATTGCTGCCGATCGATTAGCTGATGAGTTAAATACGGTACGCACTCTGGGCTATGAATCATACTTTTTAACAGTTGCTGACATAACTGATTTAGCCAGAAGTAAATCAATCCGAGTAGCAGCACGGGGAAGCGGTGCAGGTTCATTAATTTGCTACCTATTAGGCATCTCAGGGGTTGAGCCAATTGAGCATGGCTTGTTAATGGAGCGCTTTTGTTCACCACTTCGCAATGAGTTGCCAGATATTGATATTGATGTTGAATCTGCCAGAAGGCTAGAGATTTATGATGCGATATTTGAAAGGTATGGCGCTCGAGTTGCCACCGTTTCAATGGTTGAAACCTATCGATCTCGCCATGCGATCCGTGATGTCGGAGCAGCGCTTGGTATTTCACCAATAGAGATTGATTTAATTGCTAAATCCCTGCCACATATCAGAGCCCGAAATATTGCTAAAGCGCTAGAAAATTTACCAGAGTTAAAAAGTTTAAAGTTAGATACGCCGATTTTAAAAATGGCGATTGATTTAGCGCAAAAATTAGATGGCTTACCACGCCATCTATCAATGCACCCATGCGCCATTGTGTTATCAGATATTGGTCTGCGTGATCATGCGCCACTTGAAGTAAATGCCAGTGGTTATCCGATGGTGCAATTTGATAAGGATGATGTTGAAGCAGTGGGCTTTTTGAAATTAGATGTACTTGGTGTCCGAATGCAATCAGCGATTACCTACACAATCTCCGAGATAAAAAGAGTAGAAGGTGTGCAGTTAGATATTGATCAAATATCATTATCTGATCCAAAGACCTTTGATTTAATTGCATCAACTCGAACCCTTGGTGTCTTTCAAATCGAATCTCCTGGCCAGCGTGAGTTAATTGGTAAATTTGCACCCAGCAGCTTTACCGATTTAATTATTGATATCTCATTATTTAGGCCAGGCCCAGTAAAGAGCGACATGATTCGCCCATTTTTATCAGTCCGACATGGGTTAAGTACTGTAAAAAGTATTCATCCTGATTTAGATCCGATCATGGCACAAACACATGGCGTAGTTGTATTTCATGAACAGGTAATTAGATTAATCTCAGTAATGAGCGGCATTACATTGGCGCAAGCAGATGAAAAACGGCGCTTGCTTGGCTCATTTGATGGCCAACAAGAGGTGTGTGATTGGTTTTATCCAGCGGCCCTATCTCAGGGTTATCAATTAAATGTAGTGGAAGAGATCTGGCAGATACTGCGCGCCTTTGCCTCCTTTGGTTTTTGTAAAGCACACGCAGCAGCTTTTGCACTTCCAACCTATCAATCTGCTTGGCTGAAAACTCATTACACCGCTGCATTTATAGCTGGGGTGTTAACTCATGATCCAGGCATGTATCCAAAGCGATTAATTCTCGATGATGCTAGACAGTGGGGAATCCAGATTAAAGGTATTGATGTTAATCAATCACACCGCACAGTCACAGTAGAAAAGATCGAGCGGACTGAAAGAAATAAGCAAGCTGTATACACCGCACCAGATTTAAAGAGCACTGGCCGCCCACTTCAATTACCAGATGCAAATGGCTATGCACTTCGTCTATCACTTGCTGATTTAGGGGGCATATCAGAGCGCGAGATTGAATCAATAATTACTGCCCGACCATTTGTAGATTTAGCAGATTTTGTTCATCGCTCTGGGGCAAGTATTACTACAACAGAGTCCCTAATTATGGTTGGTGGCTTTGATGAACTGCATCAAATAAATCAATCAAGTGAAAAATTAAATCGGCGAGATCTACTTTTACATCTGCAGGATCTCTACAAATTAACTGGTAAATCAAGTAACAATAAGGTGGGTCAAACTCAATTAACCCTTGGGTTACTTCCACCACCTCTTGTAACAGCGGGGCTACCTAACTTAACCGCAATAGAGCAGATACAAAATGAGGTAGCAATTTTAGGCATGGAGGTCACCTCTCACCTGCTTAACTTTTATGGAGATTTCTTAAATGCAATTGGCGCAGTCAAATCAAGTGATGTAATAAAACAACGATCTGGCGCTCAGATTTTAATAGCCGGAGTTAAGTCAGCGCTACAAACACCACCAGTGCGATCTGGCAAGCGAGTAATGTTTTTAACTATAGATGATGGTTATGGCTGTAATGATGTAACTTTTTTTGAGGATACCCAGCAAAGTTATGCTCAACTGCTTCGTACTTCAAATCTATTTTTAATTCGTGGCGCAGTACGACGTACTGGACCCAGAGGGGTTTCAATCAGAGCTACTGAAGCCTGGGAGTTACCTAGCGCCTACGCCAGATGGCTTACCGAGAAATCACAAGTAAGTTGGCGTAATCTGCCAACTGTGAAAACAACTGTGGAAAGTAGTAATGCATGAGCGACTCCACAATTTTGCATGTTGATATGGATGCCTTTTATGCCTCCGTATCAATTAAAGATAATCCCAAGTTAAAGGGTAAAGCGGTTGTAGTTGGTGCCGGAGTTCGCGGAGTTGTACTTTCTGCAAATTATGAGGCTCGAAAATTTGGAATCCGTGCTGCTATGCCAGTTGGTCGGGCGCAGCGATTGGCACCAACCGCCATCTTTATTCCACCTGATCACACCCGTTACAGCCAGGTATCGGAAGAGGTGATGAAAATATTTCGAGATGTCTCTCCACATGTTGAACCGATCTCATTAGATGAGGCATTTATCGATGTAACTGGCGCCAAAAGATTATTGGGAAGCGGCCGCGAGATCGCAATGATGATCCGAGCAAAGGTCGAGAAAGAGCAAGGCATCACCTGCTCAGTTGGAATAGCGCACAATAAATTTATCGCAAAGCTAGCATCACAGCACTGCAAACCAAATGGATTACTTGAGGTTGCAACTGATCAGATTTTAACCTTTTTACACCCATTGCCAGCTAATGCAATCTGGGGAGTTGGTCCTAAAACAAATGAACAGTTAGAAAAATTAGGCCTGCGCACAGTAGGAGAGATTGCAAATACACCACGCAATACATTGATTAGAGCCTTAGGTGAGGCGACCGGCTCATCACTGTATGAGTTGGCGTGGGGTAGAGATAATCGAGAGGTAATTAGTTACGAGCCGGAAAAAAGTATTAGTGCAGCTGAAACCTTTGCAAGTGATATTGATGATCCAGAGGAGATTTTGCGGGAGTTTTTAAGGTTGTGCGAAAAGGCAACATTACGAATGCGAGATGCTGGCTTCTGTGCCAAAACTATTTCGATCAAAGTTAGATTTGCAGATTTTAAAACAATCACTAGATCTAAAAAATTAGATCAACCAATCTCTGGAACAAAGGAGAGCTTTGAGGTTGCAAAACAACTTTACCTAGCTCTAAAACTAGATCGGGCAAGAATTAGGTTGGTGGGAGTTTCATTAGAGGGATTGACCCCAGCCGGGGAGGCAGCTGAACAGTTACTGATTGGTCAGCGCGATATTGGTTGGCGGCAGGCAGATTCTGCGATCGATCGAGTTAAGGCAAAGTTTGGTCGCGGTAGCGTCCGCCCAGCGCGGTTGGTCTCACCAAGTGATGAGGATTAATACCCGCTAGCCCAAATTTGGTTTCCCTAGATTTGAAATCTGCTCTATATTTCGAATATGGGTTTAACAGATCACGAGCGCAAGGTACTTGCCGAGATGGAGGCCGCCCTAGGGGCGGAGGATCCAAAGCTGCAATCAACCTTAACTGGCAAGGCCCGAACCAAGGAGTCATCTAAAGCATTAATTGGTGCTGCAACATTTTTCCTAGGCCTACTAACTCTTGTAACCGCCTTAATCGCAAAATCCACTCCAATAGGAGTCATAGCCTTCCTACTCTCCTTAGTTGGATTGATCTTGATCCTGAGCAATTTATCTCTAGGCGGAGTCACCCCTCGAGGCCCTAAAAAGGCGAAGCGACCAGGCTGGTCAGCGAGCTTAAATGAGCGCTGGGATCAACGTGGTGAGGATCGATAGATCAGGTATGTAAAGCTTCAAATCAACCGCCCGCCCAGGGCGGTTTTTTTATGCCCAAATCTCTACCCCTGATCTATCAGCGTAAAAAAGGAGGGGGAGAGTGTGGAGGATTTGGAGGAGAAGTGGGTGAGGGGGGTTGAAAGTGGGGAAAAAGGGAGTAAAGTGGTGACCTGAGCTTTTAACTGAGCGTGAAAGGGGTCATCAATGTTCTTGGGTACTCATGAACCAAAGCTTGATGAGAAGGGTCGTTTGATCCTGCCCGCTCGCTTCCGCGATGAGTTGTCCGAGGGTTTAGTTATTACTAAAGGTCAAGAGCGCTGTCTCTATGTATTTCCTGCAAGTGAGTTCTCTCTAATTACCGAGCGGTTGCGTCAAGCACCAGTCACTGAGAAAAAATCACGAGATTACTTACGTGTGATGTTTGCCGGTGCCCATGATGAGGTTCCAGATAATCAAGGTCGCGTCACTATTCCATCTGGACTTCGTACCTACGCTTCACTGGAAAAAAATTGCGTGGTTATTGGTGCTAACACCAGATTAGAAATTTGGGATTCAACAACTTGGAACGCCTACTTATCAGATCGTGAAAAAACTTTCGCAGATGTATCTGAGGAGGTACTACCCGGACTGTTCTAGATATCAATTTCGGCCACCGCCACTCACTAAAGATTCGCGGCGCCACTTCCCCGGTGCCGCGCATAACTTTAAAGAGTTCGACTCCGTCGGCCTGATCTAGTGGATTTATTAGCTAGATCTTTCAAGCCACCTAGTGGCGGTGACCAAAGTTGATATCAAATCTTAAAAATGTAAGTAAATACAGATGTTCAAGATGAAAGGGGAAGTTAATGAATGCAGAGTTAAATCATGTACCAGTTGCATTAGAGCGTTGCATTCAGCTATTAACTCCGGTAATTGAACAAAACCCAAATGCGGTAGTAATTGATTGCACCCTTGGTGCTGGCGGTCACGCCAAGCTTTTGCTTGAGAGATTTAGCGATCTGCATCTAATTGGAATCGATCGAGATCAATCAGCGCTGGATCTGGCAGCTGCCAACCTATCATCATATGCAGATCGCATTACCTTGCTTCACTCCACTTATGATCAAATTGAGGAAATACTCTCCGATTTAAATATTGCAAAGGTAGATGGCATTCTCTTTGATCTAGGCGTCTCATCAATGCAATTAGATAATGCAGCACGCGGCTTTGCCTACTCACAAGAGGCTTCACTAGATATGCGCATGGATCAAAGCGCTCCGCTAACAGCAGCAATAATCTTAAACACTTACTCACATGGTCAATTAGCGAAGTTGCTGCAGCGATTTGGTGAAGAGAAATTTGCTAGCAAGATTGCTGAAAACATTATCAAAGCTAGAAATTCCGGAAACTTAAATACAACCAAAGATCTAGCCGAGATAGTTAAGGATTCAATTCCAGCCCCTGCTCGGCGTACAGGCGGAAATCCAGCCAAGCGCACCTTTCAGGCACTTCGCATTGAGGTAAATCAAGAGTTATCAATCTTAGAGAGTGCAATTCCAGCAGCGCTTAACTCCTTAAAGGTTGGCGGTCGAATAGTGGTGATGTCATACCAATCTTTAGAGGATCGAATTATCAAAAAGTTATTTGCCGAAGTAACCCAAGGAACCACTCCACTCGGTTTACCAATAGATCTACCTAACTCAGCTGCAAAATTTAAATTACTCTTAAATGGCAGTGAAGGCGCTGATTTAGCTGAACAGGGTTTAAATCCGCGCTCTCAATCTATGCGATTGCGCGCTATCGAGCGGGTGGCCGCATAATGGCAATCTTTGATTTTGCGCCTGCCATTGAGCGATCTCGGAAGGTAGTCAGTAAAAACACTTCCAAGGTGGTTCTTCGCTTAGTACCAGAGCTGCAAAATGGAAAGAAGGCTGACAGCCATACTTTTGGATTTGTAGTTGGTTCTGTTTTTATCGGGGGATTGATCTCGCTACTAATTATCAATACCGCCCTTACTCAGGATGCATTTAGATTGCAGGAGTTAAAGATCGAAGCTACTACTTTGGCAGATCAGCGAGAGGCTATTTTAAGAGAGGTAGCAGCGAAATCTTCCCCTCATAAATTAGCGGAGAGCGCAGTAGAGATGGGCATGATAGTAAATATAAATCCGAGATTTCTTGACCTTACTGCAAGTGAGATTAAGCCATGAGTAAATTTCATTTAACCCAACAACAATTAGTGCAAGATCGCATTCGCAAGGTAGTAGCGATCGCCCTTGTAATACTTATGTTATTTTCTCTTCGCCTAATTGATTTACAAGCGGTTAGAGCAGCAGGTTTTGTGGAACGTGCCCAAGATGAGCTAACTAAAACTGGCACCTTACTTGCACCTCGCGGAACTATCTACGATATAAATGGCATCGAGTTAGCGAGAAGTGTTTCTGCGATCAATATTGCAGTCGATCAACTGTTAATTAATGACCCACAAACAGCTGCAAATTTAGTAGCGCCTATTTTGGGAGTAGAAAAAGATCAGCTGGTACCTCAACTGACTGGCGAAAGACGATATGTCTTAATTGCAAAAGATGTTGCTCCTGCTATTTGGCGAGAGGTTAACGCCACAATCTCTGCCTACAATAAATCGGTAATGTCACAGAGCGATGGCATTACAAAGCGAATTGGTGGCTTTGTGCCAGAGCGATCATTTATCCGAGATTATCCAAGTGGGCCATTAACCGCCTCCCTTGTCGGAATCATTAATGATCAAGGAGTTGGCGCCTCAGGTGTTGAATCATCATTAAATCCAATGCTAAGTGGCGTAAATGGTAAGTACCTTTACGCAAATGGTCGAGGCAGCATCATTCCTGGCTCACAACAGATTCAAGTAGAAGCAAAATCAGGTACCAGTATTAGGTTAACGATTGATCGTGATGTGCAATGGGTAGCACAGAATGCGATCAATCAAGCTGTTTCATCATCAAGAGCGCAATCAGGCACAGTAGTTGTAATGGATCCAAAGACTGGGCACATTTTAGCGCAAGCTAGTGCACCTACATTTGATCCAAACAACTCAAAGAGCATAACCTTAGAAAAATTAAATAATCCCTCGGTGCAAGAGGTTTTTGAACCAGGTTCTACCGGCAAGGTTATAACTGTTGCGGCAGCTTTAGAAGAAAAGAAAATTACTCCAGATACTGTATTTACCATTCCCTACTCAATGAAAATCTATGATCGCACCTTTAGCGATCATGAGAAGCATCCAACTGTAAAGATGACTACAACTAAAATGTTGGCGGTATCAAGTAATACTGGTTCTATTCAAGTCGGACAAATGCTTGGAAAAAACACGCTTTATGATTATCTTCGCAAATTTGGAATCGGTGAAAGTACAAACTCAAAATTACCTGGCGAATCAGCTGGCATATTGCACCCAGTTAAAGATTGGTCGGGAGTATCACTACCAACAATCTCATTTGGTCAGGGTTATTCATTAACTGCCATGCAGGCCACCGCAGTTTTCGCCACTATTGCAAATAATGGAGTCCGAGTTAACCCAACGATTTTGGCTGGTGTGGTCGATCAAAATGGTCGGTATACACCAGCAAAAGCTACAGATGGTCTTCGTGTATTAAGTGATGAAACAGCGGCACAGATGCGACTTATGATGGAGGGAGTAGTTTCTAAAACTGGCACCGCGCCATCTGCTGCAATTGATGGTTATCGGGTTGCTGGAAAAACAGGAACAGCTCAGAGATACAACACTAGATGTGGTTGCTACAGCGGATACACCGCCTCCTTTATCGGTTTTGCGCCAGCTGATCAACCAAAATACGTTATCAGCGTGACTATTCAAGATCCAAAGGGATTGCACTGGGGAGGATTACTCGCTGGACCAGTGTTTAAAAAGGTGATGAGTTTTGTTTTACAAAATGAGAAGGTTAAACCAACACCTGCAGCTGAAAGCATCTTTACCCTTCAAGGCAAATCAACAAACGATAAGAAACAAAGTGAGTAAATTGAACGCATCACTACCGACCCCAAAGATCTCTCCAAAAAATTTGGCAGATTTCAACCCTTCAATATTTACTCAAGATCTTTCGATCTCCGGCGTTAAATTAAATGCTCAATCAATACAACCGGGTGATTTATTTATCGCATTGCCTGGCGCCAAAACTCATGGTTTAAATTTTGCTGACTTAGCAATTAAAAATGGGGCGGTAGCAATACTCTCTGATAACCCCCAGCAAGCAGTTGAGATAAAGGTGCCGCACTTTGTCGCAGCTAATCCGCGAGAGCTGGTTGGTGAGATAAGTGAATGGTTGTATAACTCGCCATTTAAATCATTAATAGCAGTTGGTATCACTGGGACAAATGGAAAAACAACCACCTCAAATCTGGTGAAGCAGTTGTGGCAGCTTGCTGGCCTTTCATCTGGCTTGATTGGAACACTTGGGGTAGAGGTAGGAAGCGATAAGTTTGAGTCAAATAGAACTACTCCCGAAGCAAGTGATCTCCAATCGATTGCAGCAATGATGGTACAAAAAAATGTAAGCCATCTTGCTATGGAGGTTTCCAGCCATGCATTAGAGCTTGGTCGAGTAAATGGTGCGCATTTTCAGGTTAGCGCTTTCTCAAATTTAACTCAAGACCATCTAGATTTTCACGGCAATATGGAGAGCTATTTCCTAGCTAAAGCAAAATTGTTTGATCAAAAGCTAAGCAAAAAGACAGTTATAAATATTGATGATCCATACGGTAAGCGACTTCAATCAGAGGTGAAAACCCCCACCGTTACCGTTTCCCGCCAAAGCAAAATGGCTGACTGGAGTTATTTAGCTTATGAGTCAAAGGTTGATGGGTACAAAATCTCTATCGCACATGATGGGGTTGAGGTGATCAATTGTGATTACAAATTACTTGGGGAGTACAACCTTGATAATCTACTCTTGGCGGTAGCAATTGTTTCCGAAACCGGCTTAACCGCTTCACAAATTGAACAGGTTATTCCATTGCTGCAAAGCATTCCTGGTCGGCTTGAGAGATTAGAGATTGGCCAAAGCTTTAATGCCATGGTCGATTATGCCCACACACCAGATGCGGTCGATCGAGTTTTAAAGAGTGCCCAAGTGTTTACATCTGGCAAGGTTATTGCTGTCCTGGGGTGTGGCGGCGATCGTGATCAAAGCAAGCGCGCCGCTATGGGCAACTCACTACTAAACGGATCAGATGTAGCAATCTTTACAAGTGATAATCCACGAAGCGAATCTGCCGAGGCAATACTCCTGCAAATGGTCGGCGATAATCAGATAAGCACCCCAAATATGGTAGTTACAGATCGCAGAGATGCGATTGCATATGCTGTTTCAGTGGCAGAGCAAGGAGATACGGTGCTAGTACTCGGCAAAGGTCATGAAACTGGCCAAGAAGTAAATGGCCAAATTTACCCATTTGATGATTGCGTTGAGCTCGAAAATGCAATTAAATCAATGATAAAAGCCAAGACGAAGAAGAATTAAAACTCATGATTAAGATCTCTGCAAAAGAGTTTGCCCAGATAGTTTCTGGTGAACTTGTTGCAATTTCAGATGATGAGGTGCTTAATCAAACACCTGTCATAAACTCAAAGATCGCTACTGCCGATAATTTCTTTGCCGCATTTATTGGTGAGAATGCGGATGGCCATGATTATGTTGCCGAGGCACTATCAAATGGTGCAAAGTTTGCTTTAGTTTCAAAGCGGGTATCTCAACCATCAATTTTAGTAAAGGATGTTGGTGCGGCACTTTTACAATTGAGCAAAGCGGTACGGGATCGACTACCCAATATGAAGGTAATTGGAATTACTGGATCACAAGGTAAGACCACTACTAAGGAGTATCTCGCCTCAATCCTTAACCTCGTTGGCGATACTGTGGCAACAAAGGGGAATTTCAATACCGATATTGGCTTGCCATTAACCATCTTAAGAGCAGATGAGAAAACTCAATTTTGTATTCTCGAAATGGGAGCAAGACACGCTGGTGATATTGATTTATTAACCAAGGTCAGCTCGCCAAATGTTGGTGTTGTTCTCGTTGTGGGAAGTGCTCATCTCTCTGAGTTCGGATCTGTCGAAGGTATTGCTAAAACCAAGGGTGAGTTAATCAGAGCATTGCCTGCTGGAGCCACTGCGGTACTAGGTAATCAAGACAAGTTCACACCGAAAATGGCTGATGGTTTGGATCTAAAGCGATTAATAATTGGTGAGGATGTGCGAGCTGGCAACCTTGAACTACCGGGTGGTTACGCCCACTTTGATTTAGTTACACCAACTGGACGGGTGCCAGTTTCACTTGCGCAACTGGGAGAGCATCAAGTGCTAAATGCCCTTGCAGCAGCGACCGCAGCATATGCTTTAGGAGTTAGTAATGAAAAGATTGCAGATGGTTTAACTACATCTGATTCTATGAGCAAATGGCGCATGCAGGTTGAAGAGGTTGCCGGTATCACCATAATTCATGATTATTACAATGCCAATCCTGAAAGCATGAAGGCTGCTCTAAAAAGCTTGATTATATTAACCCAGATAAGTGGTGGGGCATCCTGGTCAATACTTGGCAAGATGCATGAATTAGGCAGCACCGAGTCGGAGCGCCATCTAGAGGTGTTTAATTACGGCGTTGAAATGGGCGTAGATCATTTTGTGGCGGTGGGGTGTGATCTCTACGGTGGCACAGGTATTAATAACAATCAGAGTCTGAAAGAAAACCTGGCGCAGATGAGTTTTCATTACTGCCAAGACCACAACGCTGTTTTACAGTTGGTCAGTAATTTTTCAGCTGGGGATGTTTTGTTACTAAAAGCATCCAGATCTGAGAAATTTGAGGAGCTAGCAGATCAAATTAAATTGCAGTTACAAAAGAGGCAAGAGGAGGCGCGCTCTTGAGAGGTATCTTGCTAGCTGGAGGAATCTCTGCGCTTTTTGCTTTTTTTGCAACCCCAGTACTAATCAAATTTTTGGCAAAAAAAGGTTTTGGTCAATTCATCAGAGAGGATGGACCAACTACTCACCATGTAAAGCGCGGAACCCCCACGATGGGTGGCTTGATCTTAATTTCAGCAGCCACGCTTGGATACGGGCTAAGTCATCTAATTACCTCAATTGCAATGACAACATCTGCACTTTTGGTACTGGGTTTAGTTATAGCACTGGGTCTCGTAGGTTTTATCGATGATTATTTAAAGGTCGCAAAGAAGCGATCACTTGGCTTAACCGCTAAGCAGAAAATATTTGGCCAGGTAGTGGCGGCAAGTGGATTTGCCTACGCTGGATTGCAATTTCCAGATAGAGATGGTCTGACTCCAATCTCAACCAACCTATCAACTGTTCGTGATACATCAATCAAACTCTCTATCTTGTTAGTAATCATTTGGGTAGTTTTCATGGTGCTTGGTACAAGCAATGGCGTGAATTTAACTGATGGGCTCGATGGCTTGGCAACTGGTGCTGCAGTGATGGTTTTCATCGCATTTATCTTGATTGGTGTTTGGGAGTTCGGTCAAAGTTGTGCAGTTTCTCCTGGATTAAAATGTTACAACGTACGAGATCCACTTGATCTAGCGGTACTGGCAGCTGCATTTGCGGGGGCTTGCGGTGGATTTCTATGGTGGAACGCTTCTCCGGCAAAGATATTTATGGGTGATGTCGGCTCCTTGGCATTAGGTGGTGCGTTAGCGGGAATTGCAATCACATTAAGAATCCAACTTTTATTGGCGGTTCTTGGATTCCTATTTGTTTTAATTACCGCATCTGTAATCATTCAAGTCGTATATTTCAAAATCAGTGGTGGTAAGCGAGTCTTTAAAATGGCACCACTTCAGCATCATTTCGAATTACTTGGCTGGGGTGAAGTAACAATTGTTATTCGCTTTTGGATCATCGCAAGTTTAGGTGTTGCGGCTGGACTTGGTTTGTTTTACGCCCAATGGGTGGTTTCATAACATGTCATTTATTGCCCAATTAGCGGGCAAGGAGTGTTTAGTAGTTGGTGCCGGAGTTACTGGTCAGGCGGTAGCAAAAGCATTACTAGGTTTTGGTGCACAAGTTGTTATGTTTGATGAGAAAGTCAGCAAGTCTGCGTATCAAATTATCTCCGAGATTGATTCGCTGCAAAGTAAATTTGATTTGGCAATTGTTTCCCCGGGTTGGCGCAGAGATCACCCAGTTGTTAAGAAGTTGATTGAAGCTGGCACAACAGTAAAAAGTGAGCTGGATTTAGCCTGGCTAATTAAAAAAGAGATTGCGCCCAATCAAAAATGGGTAGGACTAACTGGAACTAATGGTAAGACAACCACCATTCAGATGGTGCAAAGTATTTTTGATGCAGCAGGGATGAAGGCACTTGCATGTGGCAATCTAGGTGAACCAGTGATCTCTGCGGTCTGCCGAACGCCGGCACTCGAGATATTGGCGCTAGAGCTCTCATCCTTTCAAATAGATTGGAGTGAGCTACCAGAGTATGAATCAATTGCAATCTTAAATATCGCAGAGGATCACATTGATTGGCATGGTTCATTTGAAAACTACGCAAAAGCTAAGTTAAAACTTCTATCTCAAAGCAAACAGAGCTTCATAAATAAATCAGATCCATTCTTAGCTAGCCGGCATATGAATCAAAGTGGTGTTATTTGGTTTTCCCTCGATACACCAGCCCCAGGTGAGATTGGGTTGGTTGAGGAGTTAATTGTTGATCGCGCATTCTCACCCTCACAA
>CAZVNE010000006.1:39309-46948 GCA_964628535.1 uncultured Candidatus Nanopelagicus sp.
TCCAACATACCTAATTGATTTAACAGAGAGTAAAGAGAAAATGCTAATTGAGGTAGTGAAATTAGCTGCCAACTTAGCTAATGCAGGGGATACCGTATTACTAGCACCAGCATGTGCCTCTATGGATCAATTCTCTTCCTATGCAGAACGGGGAGAGTTATTTGCTAATGCAGTCAAGGAGTTGATTTCAGGTGGGTTCAAATGAGAAGCACTACTTCAACAAAAGGTTATCGGGGAGTCTTCCTTCGCCCTGAGCTACCGTTTTACTTAATTCTCTGGTCAGTCATCGCTTTATCTGGCATCGGTTTAACGATGGTGCTTTCAGCTTCAGCTGTGGAGTCACTTCAGGATAATGGTTCTACCTATTCGATCTTTATCAAACAATTTCTATTTTTTATCCTGGGCGGGGCCAGCGCTTATTGGGCGTACCGGGTAAGGGGTGCTATTTGGTTGTTAGTTGCAAGGTTCTCATTACTACTTTCGATCTTTTTCTTAGCTCTGCCATTTGTTCCAGGTTTAGGAAAAAATGTAAATGGAAACCGAAACTGGATTGAGTTTGCTGGCTTTACTTTACAACCATCTGAGTTTGCAAAATTTGCTCTAATTTTATGGTGTGCTTTACATCTGCGAAAGAGTGAGAGCAAGAGTACCGATGGCTTTATTCACAATCCACTAATTGTGATCTTTCCAGGAGCGGTAGTAATTGAAAGCTTTGTTTTATTTCAACGAGATCTTGGTACCGCAATTCTAATCTTTGGAATTTTAGGAGGTTTGCTCTTTGTTTCCGGCGCACCATTAAAACAGTTTGGGTACGGAGTGTTGGTCGTTGGAACTGTGGTCGCCATTATGGTTATAACAACACCTAATCGGGTCAACCGTTTTGCGGCATTTCTAGATCCATTTGATGATCAGTACTATAAATTTTCTGGGTGGCAGCCCGCCCATAGCATTATGGGATTAGCAAGTGGTGGTTTGTTTGGTTCAGGCTTGGGTGCAAGTAAACAAAAATGGTCTAATTTAGCTGAGGCTCATACAGATTTCATCTTTGCAGTAATCGGTGAAGAGCTTGGATTACTAGGCACATTAATTGTTTTGCTTTTATTTGCCGCCTTAATTTTTGGGATTCTTCGAGTTGCTTTGAAAACAAAGGATTCATTCTCTAGGTATGCAACTGCAGGAGTAGCCTGCTGGTTTATTGTTCAAGTGACTGTAAATGTTGGGTCAGTTACGTCAACCTTGCCAGTAATTGGTGTGACCTTGCCATTTATCTCCTATGGTGGATCATCCCTAATGGCTAATTTCATTGCAATTGGCTTTGTTTTAAGCGTGGCTAGGCGAACTCCTGAGATCGCTGAGGGGATTAAAGCCAACCGCATGCGAAAATTAGGGAGATGAGTAAGAAAATAATCTTTGCTGGTGGCGGCACCGCAGGACATGTCGAGCCCGCACTTGCAGTGGCTAATCAGCTGCAATTGCTAGAGCCAAGCTATGAAATCTCATTTATCGGAACTAAGAATGGTTTAGAGAATCAATTAGTTCCAAAGGCTGGTTTTCCGGTAAAACATATTCCCAAGATTTTGTTACCTAGAGAGGTATCACTCTCGCTCTTGCTTTGGCCATTTAGATTTATGGCAGCAATTTGGCAAGGGATTAAACTCTGTCGAAAAGCGGATTTAATTATTGGATTTGGTGGTTACGCTTGTCCGCCGGTTTACCTTGCTGCAGCCTTACTTGGTAAACCAATCATGATTCATGAAGCAAATGCAATACCCGGTTGGGCTAACCGGCTAGGTGTGCTTTTTTCAAAGGAGGTTTTTATCGCCTTTGAATCACCGGCAAAGAGGATTGGAAAATGGCGTAGCGCTAAGTTAATTGGCATGCCACTAAAGGCTGATATTTTAAATAATCATAAATTGGCTAGTGAAGATCTATCAAAGATGCGCAGTGCTCAGATCGAAAAATGGCGACTTTCACCAGATAAGTTCATTTTATTGGTTTTTGGTGGCTCACAAGGCTCACGCCACATAAATGAGGCGATACTTCAATCCCTCTCCTTCTTTACTGAAAATAATATTCAAGTAGTGCACTCAGTGGGTAGAAATAATCCACTACCAACTTCGACTGAGAATTACCTTCCCGTGCCTTACATCGAAGATATGGCGGCGGCTTACACAGCTAGTGATCTAGTAATTGCACGTAGCGGTGCCTTGACATGTGCGGAGTTAGCTGCAGTCGGTAAATTTGCGCTCTTAATCCCGCTACCAGTTGGCAATGGCGAGCAATCGGCGAACGCCCAGGATCTTAAGAACTCTGGGGCAGCATTAGTCATTAGTGATAATAAATTTAATTCAGATTGGTTGATTGGCAATTGGGGTGAGTTGGTTCGTAGCGCCAAGAGCTATCAACCAAAGCCGATGCCAGACACATCAGCCAGCATGGTTATCAGCATGGCAATAATTAATAGGTTATCAAAGTGATGAGCAATCCAATCTTGAGAGATTATTCAATCGCTGAGTTACAAAAAATGAAGTTACATTTTATTGGTATTGGCGGCGCTGGAATGAGTGGGATCGCTCGAATTATGTTGGCGAAGTCAATAGAGATTTCAGGCTCAGATGCAAAAGATTCACAGATTTTGTTATCTTTAAAGACGCTTGGCGCAAAAATCTCGATCGGTCACTCCGCCGGAAATATTGGTGAAGCACAATTAGTTATCGTTTCAGCAGCGATCTCAGAAAACAACCCAGAATTTGTGGCAGCTAGAAAATCAGGCATCCCAATTGCATCTCGCGCCACCGCTCTCTCGTGGCTGCTGACGGAGTCAACATCCATTGCGATTGCGGGTACGCATGGCAAAACAACTACAACTGCAATGCTTACTGTGGCTTTGCAATCTGCTGGTGAGGATCCTTCCTTTGCCATTGGCGGCACTATCAACTCGGCTGGAACAAATGCCCACAGTGGAAGCGGAAAATTCTTTGTTGTAGAAGCGGATGAATCTGATGGCTCATTTTTAGCGTATAAACCTAACGCTGCCATCATCACCAATATTGAGATGGATCATGTTGATCATTTTCAGAGCGAGAATCAGTTATTTGCCACCTTTAATGATTTCATCTCATCAATTCAATCAGATGGTTACTTAATCATTTGCGGTGATGATCCAGGATGTCAGCGGGTCTTAACTGATATGAATTTGCAGGGAGTTCGAGTAATCACATATGGCCAAAACCCTGAAAATGATTTCCAATTAACACGAGTAAATCTGGCACCGACGAGCTCATCTGCCTTAATCATGCAAAATGGCAGAAGGGTAGGGGAGTTGAATCTCGTTGTTCCTGGCCTGCACAATCTCTTAAATGCATTAGCCGCCTTTGCCGCCGCTACATCATTAGGGGTTCCCATAGATCGTTTACTTACCGGCCTAAAGTCATTTACCGGCACTCGTCGCCGCTTTGAATTAAAGGGTGAGGTCAACTCCATAAAGTTAATCGATGATTACGGCCACCACCCAACTGAAGTATTAGTTACTTTAAAAGCTGCTCGAAACCTAGTTGGTGCTGGCAAGCTTTATGCAATATTTCAACCCCATCGTTACTCCCGAACCGCTGTCTTTGCAGCGGAGTTTGCACATACCTTGGATGCAGCTGATTTTGTCTACCTGCTTGAAATCTACGCAGCTAGTGAGAAACCAATGGAGGGCGTCTCCTCACTTTTAATTAGTAAACAGATGAATCAAAGCAAGGTAAAATTTGAACCTTCGATGTTGCAGGTAGTAAGTGATGTATGCAGTGCCGCCAAACCAGGAGATTTGATCATTATTTTAGGTGCTGGTGATGTCTCCTCGCTCAGTGGGCCAATACTTGAGCAACTTGCATTGAGTTAGATCTGATCAATGAATCCAGATCAATGAAATCTAGATTGAGAAAAAGAGGATTTATAGGATTTTTCCTCCTATTTATTATCGTTGGCAGCTCCTACTTGCTGGGTTGGTCAGATTATTTGACTGTTAAAAAAATAGAGATCATTGGAACCGCCTCTCAATCTCTTGTAAAGAAGGAGTTATCCAAAAATGAAGTAAATCTTGAGATAGATATGAAGCTTGCCAGGGTTGATGTTCGAGCAATAGAGCGAGTAGTAGGTGATCTAGAGTGGCTCGCAACAGCTGATGTAAAACGCAGTTGGCTCAATCGTTTAATCACAGTGGAGGTGGTAGAAAAGGTTGCCGTAGCAAAGGCGGTTGATTCAACTCTCAAAATAGTAAACTTTGATAATCAGGGCAAACTTTTTGCACCAACATCGGCGAAACAACTGGCCTTAAGTTTAAAACTGCCATTAGTTACCTCAAAATCAAACGATCAAGGCCAACTATCTGCTGTGGCAAAATTTTTACAGGAGCTACCTGATGAATCCATGCCCTTAATCGATGACTTAATTGGAATTTCAATTGGTGATTCAGGCTTTATCAATATGCAAAGCAAGGTTGGCAATCGTGAGGTATTTATCAATTGGGGTACACCCTCTGATATACCCCGAAAAAGTGAGGTTTTACAGGCATTATTTGATCTTCCAGAGAATAAAAAAGCAAAGAGATTTGACTTGTCCCTGCCAGAATCACCAGTGGTTTCCTGACACTTCAAACTGTTTTTATCGCTGAAAATATTGCAATTAAATTAGCTCTAAATTTACTTAACTTTAAATCGTGTCGGTGTTTGATTGATTAGGTTCTAATGCCTACTTTTGCGTAATCGTAAAAGCAATAACTTTAACTCTAAAGTAGAGGTTTAAAGTAAGGGATGAGGCGTGAAGTGGCAACACCACAGAACTACCTAGCAGTTATCAAAGTTGTTGGTATCGGCGGCGGTGGCGTAAATGCAGTTAACCGAATGATTGATGTCGGATTAAAGGGTGTTGAGTTCATTGCAATTAATACAGATGCACAAGCGTTGTTAATGTCAGATGCAGATGTGAAGTTAGATATCGGTAGAAAATTAACAAGAGGATTAGGTGCAGGAGCAGCACCAGAGATTGGACGTCAAGCAGCGCTCGATCACATTGATGAGATCGAAGAGGTTTTGCGTGGCGCCGATATGGTTTTTGTTACTGCTGGTGAAGGTGGCGGTACTGGTACAGGTGGCGCACCTATTGTCGCTAAGGTTGCAAAGGATTTAGGTGCATTAACTGTTGGTGTTGTTACTAAACCATTTGGATTTGAGGGTAAGCGCAGAACTGCACAAGCTGAAGAGGGAATTGAAAATTTACGTGGTGAGGTAGATACATTAATTGTTATTCCAAATGATCGCTTGTTAGCAATCTCTGATCGTTCAATTAGCGCTCTTGAAGCATTTAAAACTGCGGATCAAGTTCTGCTATCTGGTGTCCAGGGAATTACCGATTTAATTACAACTCCAGGATTAATTAATTTAGACTTCGCCGATGTTAAAAGTGTGATGGCAGGTGCTGGCTCGGCATTAATGGGAATTGGTTCAGCGCGAGGCGAAGCTCGATCAATACGTGCGGCTGAACTAGCTATTGCTAGCCCATTGTTAGAAGCTTCAATTGATGGTGCTCGTGGTGTATTGCTTTCAATTGCAGGCGGTAGCGATCTCGGTCTCTTTGAAATCTCAGAGGCGGCAGAGCTAGTTGCTCAATCTGCACATCCAGATGCAAATATTATTTATGGAACTGTAATTGATGATGCTTTAGGTGATGAGGTTCGAGTAACTGTGATTGCCGCAGGTTTTGAAGGAGGGCAGCCAAAGTATGTTGCGCGTCCAACAATTACAACAGCAGAGTTAAGTGGTGAGGCTGATCCAATAGCTGCAAATGATCCAATTGCAGTGGCCTTAGATTTAAATGTGGAGTCCAATCAAAGCCCCCGTAAGCGGGTCTCCTTTGAGGAGTTAGTAGCAGAGGATGAGATCGATATTCCAGATTTCATGAAGTAGAAAGTTCATGGCAAGGCTCTTATTTACCGGTAAATCTAGCGGTACCTTTGATGCGATCTCTGGCTTGAGCAATCGAGAAGAACTAGCAAAAACACTGAGCCTTTCAAGCAGTATTTTTATGAAGCAAGTACATGGCAATCTGGTCGAAACAGTTGATAAAAATTCACCACAGTTATTTGAGGCTGATGGCTTGGTAACCTCCTTAAAATCTACCGCCTTAATTGTTCAAACTGCAGATTGTTTACCATTACTTATGACTGGCTTCGGTGCAGATGGATCAGAGATTGCAATCGCTGCTGTGCATGTTGGTCGAAAAGGATTAATAAATGGTGTTGCTCTTAATGCTGTGGCAGCCATGCAAAAGTTGGGAGCGAGAGAGATCACCGGAGTAGTTGGAGCTCACATATGTCACCGCTGTTATGAGGTTGATGAGCAACTCTTTAATGAGGTGACAACCTTGCATCCGCAGACTAAATCTGCTGACCGTAAATTAAATCTATTTGCTGGATTAGCGGCACAAATTCCGCAGGTAAGTTTGAGTAATCTTAATATCTGCACCTTAGAGAATCCAAGATACTTTTCCTTTCGTCGCGGCGGCGAGAGTGGCAGACAAGTAGGTGTCATTTGTCTTTAACACGAAAGGCACAGATTATTGAAAACTTAAAGCTGGTCAAGGAGCGCATCTTTGCTGCAGCGATCGGTGCAAATAGAGATCCAGATGATATAAATTTAATCGCAGTCACCAAAAATTTTCCTATCCCAGATCTACTCACTCTCTATGAGGCTGGAGTAAGAGATTTTGGCGAGAATCGAGATCAAGAGGCGCGAGAGAAAGTATCTCAACTGCCAACCGATATTAAATGGCACTTTCAAGGTCAAATTCAGAGCAATAAATTAAAGTCAATTACTCAGTGGGCCACCTTTGTACACTCTGTTGATCAATATAAATACGCCAAGATGATCTCTGATTTCACTGAGGGTAATAGTCGCTCGATTTTCATTCAAATTTCATTGGATGAGATCACAGATAATCAAGCTTCTCAGATAAGAGGAGGAGTTAATCCAGCCGATTTATTGCAGTTAGCTGATCAAATCTCACAACTACCGAAGGTGAATTTACTCGGGGTTATGGCGGTGGCACCATTAAATGGCTCTGCATCTGAAGCCTTTGCGAGAATCTCAGATTTTTCATCCACCCTTACAAAAACCCACCCCCAGGCAAAGGCGTTGTCGATCGGAATGAGTGGTGATTTTGAAGAGGCGATAAGGCATGGTGCGACACATCTGCGAATAGGCAGTTCAATACTCGGCAATCGCTAACTATTAACCTAATCTAGACCTATGGCTAATGCATTTAAGAGAGTCGCTGGTTACCTCGGCTTAATGGATGAAGAGGAGCTAGACCACGCAACTGTGGCAGCCCCAACAAACCGTGTAACCCGCAGTAAACCAAGCTTTGAAATTGTTGGAAAATCTAACTCAATCTCTTCACCAGTTATTGAACCGCAAAGTATGGATCGAATAATCTCGCTGACACCACGTACCTACAGTGAGGCTAGATTAATTGGCGAGCACTACCGTGAAGGTAAACCGGTAATTATGAATTTAAGTGACATGGAGGAGTCCGAGCGCAAGCGATTAGTTGATTTTGCTTCAGGATTAGTCTTCGGTCATCACGGCAGTATTGAACG
>CAZVNE010000007.1:0-44002 GCA_964628535.1 uncultured Candidatus Nanopelagicus sp.
GGGGTATCCATTAGATATATCGATTCGATACTATCGAATAGCAGGATAATAGGCAGAACCGCAGCCCTAGAGCAACAAGACCCACAGGTAGGATCTAGGCGTGTTGACCCCAGATCTACTCCCTACGCGCCTCTGGGAGTACCTAATAGCAACGATCTTGATTGTTTTAGCCCCTGGCCCTTCGGTGCTATTTATTATCGCTCGGGCGATTGCTTGGGGTCGGGCCAGTGCCATCGCTACAGTGGCAGGAAATACGTTGGGCGTTTTGATGATCTCATTACTTGTCGCAGTTGGCCTTGGCCCATTGCTGCAAAGATCCACCCTCTTCTACAACGCAATTCAGTGGGCTGGCGGGCTTTACCTGATCTACCTTGGGTATCAAGCAATTAAAGCGAGCAAGTTAGTCGCCTCTGAACTGCAAAAGGGTGATGGTGCTAAGCCAACTCTATTGACCTCTGCAAAAAATGGATTCTGGGTCGGTGCCTTAAATCCAAAAACTATTGTCTTCTTTGCGGCGATCTTGCCCGCATTTGCCGATCAGGAGAGCAGTAATCTCACTGCACAATTAATTTTACTTGGTTTTATTTTCTGCATCATTGCATTTTTTTCAGATAGCGCTTATGGCTTGTTAGCTGGTACTGCGCGGGAGTGGTTTGCTGGTGATATCAAAAGGCTGATTCTGATGCGCCGCTTCGGTGGGATGGTTATGGGAGCGCTTGGTATTTTTACAATTTCTTCGATCTATCTGCTTTAACTCAGTAATTGCGTGGCGTAACCACTCATTGTCAGTGATGATCGGCAGAATTCGCAAATGGCCTCATCAACTGCAGTAGGAAAAGCACGAGAATTTATCTCTCCATCTGATTTAACCTTCTCGTGGGGTGGGTGTCATCGCTGTCTCTGGCTCAGCTATAACCACGGACTACGAACGCCCGGTTTTATGCCATTGGTTGGAGATTTAGCGACCATGCAAGAAAATTACTTTGCCGGCAAAACTACCTCTGATATTGCACCAGTACTTCCAGCGGGTAAGGTTTTAGATCTAGGTGGTTGGGTAAAATCATCCTTAATTCCAGTTAATGGTTCACCATCAAAGTATGCAATTCGCGGCAAGTATGATCTTTTAATTGAGTTTGCAGATGGCACATTTGGCATTATTGATTGTAAATTTCAAGCAAAGGATTCAGATAAAACCGATCTCTACCAACCACAACTCGAGGCGTACGCCTTTGCATTAGAGAATCCAGCAACTGGTGAGGCAAGAAAGGTCTCCCTTATGGGATTGCTTGTTTGGTCATTGCTTGAACCAGCTGGCGATGTCACAAAGGGCTTTGGCTTAAAGTTAAAGCACACATGGCGACCCATCGATCGAAATCCGCAAGCCTTGCAGGAGCGTTTAACAGATTTTATTACCGTAGTTGATGCAAAGATGCCGGTTGCAAAACCGCTATGCGATATGTGTAATTATCTTCAATCAAGAAAGGAGTTTGTTGGCGCTGAGTAAGCTCTACTCAAAATCTCCCGCATTCTCCGCCTTGCTCTTCATAATTGCATCCTTCGCCTCTGAGGCGTACATATTGGGAACATAGACCTGCCCCGAGATTCCTGCAATTACATCCATTATTTTGTTGGTAACCTCGCGAAGTACCGCTTGGTCTGTCGAATCTCCAGTGAAGTACATAGGCTCTGCAAAGATCATCTCTACTCTTCTTAGATTTGGCACAACCTGACCAGTTGGTTGAATCTCAGCCGTGTTAAACATTGCAACTGGCACAACAGCTGCCCCGGATTCAATTGCCATTCGGGCAATTCCAGTTCTTCCCTTGTAAAGCCGGCCATCAGGTGATCTTGTACCTTCGGGATAGATGCCAATGCAGCTACCCTCATTTAAAACTCGTAAGCCGGTAATCAATGCAGCTTCACTTCGCTTACCACCAGAGCGATCGACCGGTACCTGTCCCAAAGCAATAAAGGTTAACTTCTTAATAAAACCCTTCAATCCAGGAGAGGTGAAGTACTCACTCTTTGCTAAAAAGGTTACTTTGCGGGGAACTACGAGTGGCATAAAAATTGAATCACTAAATGAAAGGTGGTTTGATGCAATAATTACAGGTCCAGTTGTTGGAACATGGCGCAATCCACTTACCTTTGGTCGAAAGAGCAGCATCAGCAAAGGTGCCAAAAATGATTTCAAGATTCGATAAGCCACGGGAGTAATTTAGGGCTTCCGGCAATCTATGCCACCATCTGAGCGTGAATACCATTCCAAACTCAGAGGGTTTGGTCCTTCCCGGCGCACAAACCGGCGGCAAAATCGGAGTGCTGATAATTCACGGATTTACCGGATCCCCAATTTCTATTGCACCGTGGGCCAGGTACTTAAATCAACAAGGGTACACAGTTCATGCACCGCGCTTGCCTGGTCATGGAACAACATGGCAAGAGATGAATGAAACAAGTTGGCAGGATTGGTACAAGTGTGTGGAAGATTCCTACCTCGACCTGAAAAGTAAATGTGATCGGGTTTTTATAGCTGGCTTTTCAATGGGTGGAGCGTTGGCATTAAGAGTTTGTCAAATTAGAGGAGATGAGATTGAAGGGCTACTTTTAATTAACCCCTCTATTTATGACAAGAGATTAAGAATTAAATTAATACCAGTAATTAAATTTTTTGTGCCATCTATTAAAAGTCGACGTGTTACCGATGTCGCTAAGGCAAATCCACCAAAACATAGTTATGGCCGTACTCCCCTAAAAGCTCTCGATTCCTTGCGAAAATTATGGCGATTAGTTCAGCGAGATCTCTATCTAATTGATCTTCCAGTGATGATTGGCTACTCAATTAATGACCATGTGGTAGATCCCGCAAATTCTGAGACAATTATTGAAAGCATCTACTCATCTGATATTCGTGAAGTTATTTTTGAGAGATCTTTTCACAACGTAGCTCTTGATTACGATGCTGATTTGCTAAATGAACAATCACAAGTATTTATCCAAGAGGTATTAAGTGGAGTGATGAATCGAGGAGTTGAGTACAACGAGCGAGAGTTAATTGATGCTGAGTTTGATTCAATTGTTTCTGGACTCTCACTTGATGAAACACCACCTACTACCTACTTAGATGAGCTGGATAGAAGAGTAAGTGCAGAGCAATTCTCACCGCCAAATCCAAAATGGCCAGTATTTGATCAAACTCAACGTACCGGCTTTATCGCGATTGGTTCCGGATTTGCATATCTAATAATTAATCGTTTTACGCCGGTAGATATCGCTGGGATTTGGCCGGCAGTTGTCATAATTTGCGCAGGTGTTGCCATCTTGATCTGGCGCACTGCCAGAAATGATGATGAGTTTGATGATGGCGCTACTCTCTAACTAAATCGCCCGCTCCAATTAAGCCAGCATCATTACCAAATTTGGCTGCAATGATTTTAGGCAGTGGGTGTTTATCGGCGAATGGCATATATTTTTCAGCAGCAGCAATAGCTGGTTTTAAAAACAAATCACCAGCATCTATAACTCCACCACCAATGATGATCGCCTCTGGGTCTAGCAACATTGTGTAGGAGGCGATGGCTGAACCAACCCAATCAGATTGCTTGGCAAAGGCTGACAATGCCATGGTATTTCCTGCTTGAGCTGCCTTGGTTAAATCTTTTCCAGTAAATCCACCGATTGTGCCATCCCCAAACTCAAGGAGTGATTTAGCCCCTTGCGCATCCGCCTTAATTGCTTCATGTGCATAACGCATTAGCGCGCTACCGGATGCGTAGGTTTCAATGCAACCAATTGCGCCACAGCCACACCTTTCACCATCTAGCTTCACCATCATGTGTCCAAACTCAGCACCAATTCCATTTGCACCACGATATAACTTGCCATCAACAATCAATCCGCCACCCATTCCAGTGCCGATAATAAAAAACATAACTGGATTTAAACCCTTGGCATTTCCAAATCTGTACTCCGCCCAGATGGCAGCATTTGCATCATTTTCTACAACTACTGGCAGGTTAAACTCTGATTGCAATGCATCTGCGAGCGCCACATTATTCCAATTGGAAATATTTCCCGCTGCAACTACAGTTCTGCGATCTGCAGAGACAATTCCAGCATTACTTATGCCGATGCCAACAATCTGGTGATTTAATTGAAGAGTTTTAACAATCTCGATAACTACATTGATTAAATCTTGACCACCAGATTTAGGTGTGTCCTTACGAAGGCTTTCTAAAATATTGCCGTTGGTATCAACGACTCCCCCAAGAACCTTGGTGCCCCCAATATCAATACCAACAGTTAAGCCGTTAACCGGTTTTGGTAAGTTCAATTAATTTTCCAGTTTTTCCTTTAATTGTTTTAAGGTTAAGTCAATTGTTGATTTCTCGGCTTTTCGACGCATTACTGCTGGAACTGGCATGGACAAGCCAACTGTTAATTCATAAGTAACATCGGTGGTGTCATCGCCATTATCTTTAATTATGTAAGCCCCACTCATCTCAGTAAGTAAGTCAGCATCTTCAAGCGAGAACTCAAGACGGTTTGGTGCCTTGCTCCAGTCATAATTTAAAGTTGGTTTATCTTTTAAGGCTCCGGCATCTACAGACACCTGGACCTGTGTTGCCCGACCTTGATCATCTGTTGAAATTACATTGACAGATTTAATGGTGGTTGACCAACTTGGGTACTCAGCTAGATTTGCAAGTACTTCCTGAATCTCATTAGCGGTTGCTTGGATTGTGACGGTAGAGGTTGATGTATCAGACATGCGGAGAAGGTTACCGCCTAGTATGCAAAATCGTTACACATAGGCTCTGGTCATCCTGGCCTGTTAGGCGATAGCGTAGGGGTTATGAATGAGATATCAATCCCAGCAATTATTCCGCCAGCGGCGGATGGCAACTTAACTAATTTAATATCAGAGCGCGCATGGTTTGAACCAGAGCGCATAGTGGCATCCCGACCATTTGGTGAAAGTTGGCAGCCAGTAACAGCCAAGGAGTTTGAGGATGAGATTCGCGCTGTCGCTAAAGGGCTAATTGCATCTGGAATTAATGGTGGCGATCGCGTAGCAATCATGGCAAAGACTCGATATGAGTGGACGATTTTAGATTTTGCGATCTGGTATGCCGGTGCGGTTCCAGTTCCGATTTATGAGACATCAAGCGCTGAGCAGGTCGATTGGATTTTAAGTGATTCCGGCTCTGTTGCAATAATTGTCGAAACATCTGTCTTAGCTGAGGTAGTTAATCCAGTTATGCCAGCAACATGCAAAAATCTTTGGAGCATCACTGACAACGCACTCTCAATTTTAACTGAAGCTGGAAAGTCAGTTTCAGATGATCAGGTGACTGCACGTCGAAACTCACTAACTCCAGACTCATTAGCAACCTTGATTTACACATCTGGTACAACTGGTAAGCCAAAAGGTGTTCAGTTAACTCACGGCAACTTCCTAGCAGAGTGTGGCAATGTGGTTAATGGCGCTAGTGATCTCTTCTTAAAACCTGGTGGTTCTACATTGTTGTTCCTTCCAATTGCTCACGTCTTTGGACGTATGGTGCAGATTGGTGCAATTACCGCCGGACTTCACCTGGCTCACTGTGGAGACATCACAAGATTGCCCGCTGATCTGGCTAGCTTTAAGCCAACCTTCGTTTTAGCGGTGCCACGTATCTTTGAAAAAATTTACAATGGTGGCGAAGCAAAGGCAGAAGCAGCAGGAAAGGGCAAAATTTTCGCAAAGGCTGCAGCTGTTGCAATTGCATACAGTCAAGGCTTGGATTCTAAAAAGATTTCACCGATGCTAAGAATTCAACATGGCTTATTTGATAAGTTGGTTTATTCAAAGATCAGAGCAGGTATGGGTGGAAGAGTTGAAGCTGCTATCTCTGGTGGTGCACCACTCGGTGAGCGTTTAGGTCACTTTTATCGAGGTGCCGGTATTCGTGTACTAGAGGGCTACGGCTTAACCGAAACAACAGCTGGTGCAACCTTGAACTTAACTTGGGCGCATGAGGTTGGCTCGGTTGGAAAACCTATTCCAGGAAATACCATCAAGATTGCAGAAGATGGTGAAGTATTAATTAAGGGCCCAATTGTCATGAGAGGTTATTGGCAAAATGATGCGGCTAATGCTGAGGTCTTCACATCAGATCGATTCTTTAAAACTGGAGATTTAGGAAGATTAGATGATGCTGGCTTCCTATACATAGTGGGACGTAAAAAGGAGTTGATTGTTACCGCCGGTGGAAAAAATGTTGCACCTGCTGTACTTGAAGATCGACTTCGTTCACATCCATTAATTTCACAATGTATGGTGGTTGGCGATAACAAACCATTTATTGCAGCATTAATTACCTTAGACCCAGATGCTATTAAGCCTTGGATGGTTGCTAATAAAAAAGAGGGTGCAACTATTGCTGAGTTAGCAAAGGATCCAGCCCTGCTATCTGTTATTCAAAGCGCAGTGGATGAGACTAATAAAGCGGTAAGTCGTGCTGAATCGATTAGAAAATTCACAATTCTGCCAGTGGATTTCACAATTGCTGGCGGGCAATTGACCGCCAAACTATCCGTAAAGCGACATGTTGTTGGACAGCAGTTCGCCCGCGAGATTGATGAACTCTTCGCCTAACTCTGAACGCTCTCGTCTAGCACGGGAGCTGCATGATGGCTTGGCTCAGGATTTATCAGCAATTGGATATCGAATCGACTCCTTAATTGGTGATGTCACGATCACTCAATCTGTTCGCGAGAATCTTCGTAAACTGCGTTTCACGCTCTCGGGTGTAACCGATCAAGTGCGAAATGAGATTTACAATCTGCGGAATGAGGCTGGGCAGACTCTAGATAAAGAGCTGGAAAATCAATTAAACAGCATCTTACTTGATACAAATATTGCCTTAGAAATCAATGGCCAATGCCAGATTCCAAGAGATAAACATTATGAGATATCCCGCTGTTTGCGGGAATTGACCATTAACTCTAGAAATCACTCAGGGTGTGCCAAGATTTCAATTACTCTGCATGAGGCATCAATTACTTTTCAAGATGATGGCACCTTCGCCCAGGAAGATGGGGAAAATCCAAAACGTAACTCATATGGATTATTAGGTGTATCGGAGCGATTAGCCAAGATAGATGCCACTCTTGTTAAAAGAGATTCAACTTATGAAATCTTCTTTTAGGAGTGAAGTGCTGCGTTGAAAAGTGTCGTAGTAATAGATGATCACGCACTTGTTAGGGCAGGTATTGTTGATGCACTTCCAAAATCTGAGTACTCAGTAATTGGCCAAGCAGCATCTAAATCTGAAGGTTTAGCCCTCCTTAACTCACTCTCCCCTGATTTTTGCATTGTTGATTTAAATCTAGGAGATGGTTTGGGGTCGGATTTGATTTCCGAAGTTAAAAAGCGAGATTTAAATACAAAGTTTATTGTGTTAACTATGGATGATAATCATCTGACTTTGCAAAAAGCCAAGTCATCTGGGGCGGATGCATACATTCTAAAGAGCACGCCGATTGATACTTTGATTAATTGTCTATCTGAACTGATTAAAAGCAACTCTGGTTTTCAAATAGCTGGCCGGATAATGCCGAGAAAAATCTCCAAGAGTTTTGAGTTAACTAAGCGCGAAATCGAGATCTTGCAGTTGCTGGGGGCTGGAATTACCGCAGCGGTGATGGGTCAACGCTTATTCTTAACAGAGGCCACCATTAAAACTCATCTAGCTGCGATCTACCGTAAATTAGGTGCTAGTAATCGAAGTCAAGCTTTAAGTATCGCCTTTGAAAACAATTTAATTCAGAAGTAGTGAATTAAATCTGTCTGACCAAATCTCCCATCGCCAATCACTTAGTACCCAATCACGTCCAGCAGCGCCATATCTTTTGGCCAACTCTGGTTGTTGCAGCAAAGTTTTAATTGATTGCGCAATCTGATCGGGTGAATTGCCATCAACGATTAATCCAGTTTTCTCTGAAATTACCGCATCTGGTGCTCCACCAGAGTTACCGACAATTACTGGAAGACCACACGCACTTGCTTCTAGATAAACAATTCCTAATCCTTCAACCTCTAGCCCAAAAAATCTATCTCGGGCTGGCATCGCAAAGATTTCACCAATCTGAATATATCTAGGAAGATCATTAAGTTGAACTCGACCAGCAAAAATTACATTTTTCTCTAGCGAGTGATGCTGAACTAATTTCTGCAACATATACTTTATTGGACCTTCACCCACGATAAGCAGAACCGCTTTTGGGTAGAGCTTTACTACCTGTGACATTGCAACAATTAACTTATCTTGGCCCTTTCGGTGGACCAAACGCCCTACGCTAACAATTACTGAGCGATCACTTACATTTAACCTATTAATCAACTCGATTGATTTTTCAGATGGCTGAAAATGATCAACATCAATTCCAGGTGCGATCTTGATTAACTTGCTCTGATCGGAAACAACCCGCTTTATTGCATTTTTTGTGTAATCTCCTAAATAGGTAAGGACATCGACATCCTTTGCAATCTTTCGCAATAGTTGGCGGAAGATCGGAAGCTTTGCCCACCAAACCTCATGACCATGTGTTAAAGCAACTATTCGTGTTGCACCTTTTTTACGTAAGGTGGCTGCCATTAAAGCTAATGGTGCTGCTGCGCCAAACCAGATTAACTTCGCATCAAATTGATTCATTAATTTCACTGCTCGGCGAGTAGTTCGGGGTGTAGGTAGGAGAATTTTTGAGCGATCTCGAATAACAATCACACCGAACTTATCAAGTAAATCCTGATCAAAGCCCTCTGAGTGAGGTTGTGATGATGTAAAAACAACTACCGAATTATGTGGCAATCGCTTCAGTAACCCTAAAATAAAGCTTTCAATACCGCCAGCTCTTGGACCAAGATCATTTGTAATCAATAAGATCTTTGGTTTTTGATTACTCATTAACTAAAGTCTACGGGCTCCCACATATGGCTTTTTACCAAGTGTAAAGGGAGCTATTTTTACTCGGCTACCCTTTCTTGGAGCATGCAGCATTCGGTCTCCACCCAAATAGATCGCAACATGGGAGATTGGCCTTCCAAAAAATACTAAATCCCCTGGTTGAAGATTTTTGCGATCGACCGCTTTTCCATAGTTGTATTGCGCTCTAGATGAATGGGGCAATGAAACTCCAGCTGTTCGGAAAGCACGCATAGTCAATCCAGAACAATCCCAAGTTGTTAAACCGGCAGCACCAAAGACATACCGATCGCCAATTTGTTGAAGCGCGTACTTGATCGCAGTACCGCCTCTGCCAGACACCGCATTGTATTTTGAGGCATCGGCTAAGGATTTCTTTTGATCAGCATTCTCTTCATCATCATTTAATTTTGCTAATCTTTGGCGCTCAGCAACTGTTAATTTTGCCAACAACGCCTCAGCCTCTTTTAATTTATTATTTGCTATCGCCAACTGTTTTGAAAAACGAGCCTGAGCAGCCTTCACTAGCGCTAATTTGTCATTAACAGTTAAGGAGGTGGCGTTAAGCCGTTGCGTTGCAACTGAAAACTTTCGTAGATCCGCGCTCTTCTTACGGGTAACTGATTCGAGAGAGCCCGCTGTTGATAGATAAAGGGATGGGTCGGATGAGAAAAGTAGTTCGAGGCTTTGGCTTAAGGGGCCTGACTTGTACTGCTGGGCCGCTATGGCACCAATTGAGTTTGAGAGTGCATTTACAGATGCTCCCTGTTGACTCGCCTGTTGTTGCACAGTTGAAAGCATCTTTTGAAGCTTTGCTAACTCTACCTTTGCCGCCTGCGCACCTTCGGCAGCCGTGGTCGCCTGCTCCTCGAGATCACGTACTCGCGCTTGTACCTCAAGTAGTGAGGGCGCAGCACTAACTGGCGCTGCAGCTAAAAGCGAAAGAGCTAAGGCCCCTACCAAAGATAAAAGGGCGGTGGTACGGAGCTTTCCAGCTGAACTTAACCTGAGCATCTAGATAGGTTAGCCAAGCCATAGCGGCAATCTCAAACTCAATTGAGCATGGCTACCTGAGAATTTGAGCATTTTTTCCCGATTTGAGCGTGGGCTGAAAAAAAATTAATTACTTTGCAAATCTTAGGGGCGGTACCAAGCCGGCACTGGCTAGATTGGAGATGGCACTCTCCTGCTTCTTGGAGAGTTTTTTGGGCTCTTGCTCGCTTAAATTAAGTAACACTGTAACAACACAATCACTACAGCTGATCTGGCGCATTACGCACTTATTGCAATCAATTATCATGGTTAAAAGGTAAAGCAAGCCACTGACAAACGCGTAACCTTTGAATGTGAAGGAGCGCCCATTAGTCATTGCCAACCTGATCGTTGGTGCAGATGGCTCGACCATTAAAAATGGCTCATCTATGGGCCTATCTACCCCTGCCGATCGCAAACTTTTTCACCAACTTCGCAGCCAATCCACCGCCATTGTTATTGGCGGAAACACCGCCCGAAGAGAGCCTTACAAGAAAACAGCGATTCCACTTTACATAATTACCCACTCAAAGCTTCGATTGCAGCCTAAAAATCAATTAGCTAAGCAGTTGAATCTAGATCCGATAAGTGCTTTAAATTTTATTTTAGCCGAGATTGCCGATCAACCATCTGCACAACTCTTGATAGAAGCAGGACCTAAATTATTAATGGATTTGATTAAAACAAGGATGGTTGATCACTTGTATTTAACAATTAATCACGCACTGGATGGGGAGAATAAGATTGATCTAAAGCAACTCACCGCAGAGTTTAACTTAACTGATACCCGACTAGTGGGTGGTTGCGAGTTCCAAATATTTCAACTAGCCAAGTGATATTAAAGCAATACCAATAACCGCTAGAACTACTCCTAAATATTGAATTCTTTGCAAACGCTCTTGCAAAATTTTAAATGCCAACAAGGATGTCACGATCGGAAATAATGAACCTAGGACTACTGCAAGTGAAACTAAACCTTTTGTGGTTGCGATTCCTAGCAGTAAATTACCAAAAAAATCAGCAGCCCCAATCGCGAACAGTATTGGAACATCCCTCTTTTTAAATCCGCCTGTCGTTCTAAATCTGATGAATAACAAAATCGCAAAAATAAATGTAGTTGATCTCATGGTCGTCATAGTCATAATAGGACTTACCTGCGATCCCTTTGCAATGAAGGTAACCGCACCACCGAAACTAACTGCTGCAATCACTGCATACATGATCGGCCTGATTGATGAGCCACCCTTTATCTCTGGTCCAGTTGCGCAAAATCCACCAATAAGTGCAACCGCCATGCCAATAAACTGCAATGTGGTTGGTTGTTCACCACTAATAATCGCAATTGTCAGTGGAATGAAAACACTTAGTGCACTGATTGGTGAGACAACACCCATCCTGCCACTTGCTAACCCTGCATAGAATGCAACTAATCCGATAAATCCCATCATGCCGGCAAGTACTCCAGGAATTACATAGCCAGCCCAATCAAATGTTGGCGCCTGCCAAGAAGAGGTGAAGACAATTACCAATATTCCAATTAACAAACCAAAGGATTGAGATACAGCGGTTACAGCAACCGCTTTATATTTTTTGGTTAGATTTCCGCCGAGGAAATCCGCTATTCCCCATAGCAGACTGGAAAGCAAGGCAAGGATGGCGCTCATTCTGAAAGCCTACATGCGTGGCATCTGATCAATGAGCATTTTGCAATTTACCCTTTACCTATGAAACCAAGCTTTGAACAAATGGTTTCACCCATCCACTCTTTAAAACCCCGTAGCGAAATTCTGCTTGAGATGGTCCCTGCCCCCCAAAAATTAGCACCCTTTGCCTTAGCAATGACCGCTGATGTTTTAGAGGATGCAGCAACTGGTCGATTTGTTTTATTGCATGATCCAGCAGGTCAAGAGGGTTGGTCCGGCGAGTTTAGATGTGTAACTTTTGCTCGTGCTGCGATTGATCTAGAGATGGCAAATGATCCATTGTTGCCAGAGATTGGCTGGGCTTGGTTAATGGAATCTTTAAAGAAAAATAATTGTAATTTTGTAGCACCAAGTGGAACAGTTACTAGAGTGGCTAGCGCATCTTTTGGCTCTTTAGCGGGCCGTGATGAAGATTCTGAAATGGAGATCCGTGCATCTTGGACGCCAACATCTGGTGATGATTTACTTTCACATGTACAGGCATGGATAGAGCTGCTTGCAACTACGGCTGGCTTAGCGCCAATTCCAGAGGGTGTTACCTCTATTTCACGCACGCATTAATTTAAATTAAGATCACTTACATATGACCACATCAGAGTTAACGCCATTACTTCTGCCTAGGGCTGGAGTGCCTCCGGTGATCACAACTGAATCTGCATTTAAGGAGATGATCTCAACTTTACTCAATGGAGCTGGGCCGATCGCCGTTGATGCAGAACGTGCATCTGGTTACAAGTACAGTCAACGAGCCTATTTAATTCAGCTGTACAGAGCTAATGGCGGCTTGCATCTGATTGACCCAATCGCAATTGAGAATAAATCCTTGTGGCAAGAGTTCAATAAGAATTTTGCGCATTTAGAGTGGGTAATCCATGCGAGCACTCAAGATTTGCCCTGCCTGCTCGAACTCGGACTCGACCCACAATCCCTCTTTGATACTGAGTTAGGTGCTCGAATAGCTGGCTCACCCCGTGTCGGCCTTGGTGCGTTAGCCGAAAGTTTATTGGAGTTACAACTTGCAAAGGAGCATTCAGCGGTGGATTGGTCAATTAGGCCACTAAAGCCTGAGTGGTTAACTTATGCAGCGTTGGATGTTGATGTCCTATTAGATATTAGAGAGAAAGTTGAAAAACTTTTACTTGAAAAGGATAAATTAGATTGGGCCAAACAGGATTTTGCCGCAATTTTATTAAATTTTAAATCAAAACAAAATGATCAACCAAAGAGTGATCGCTGGCGAAAAACCTCTGGTATGCATAAGGTACGTGACCGCCTAACCATGACGATAATTAAGGATCTCTGGCTAGATCGAGATCAGCTCGCGCAAGAGTTAGATTTAGCACCAGGTCGCATTTTAAATGATGAAGCTCTCATTGAGATTGCAACTAAGAAACCAAGCACAGTTGAAGCGATGGCAAAGGTAATTGGTTGGCGAAGCAAAATACAATCTCCGCCATTTGATCGTTGGCTAGCGCAATTAAGTCACTCACTTGCAACTCCAGTTGAGCAACAGGTTGAACTTAGAATTCAATCCAATAACCTGCCACCGATCAAGGTTTGGAAGGAGCGTAATCCACTTGGCTACGCCAGACTCTCTCATGCTCGCGCAGGCATCGCCAGCCTTGCTTTGCTGTTGGATCTGCCAATAGAAAATTTAATTACACCAGAGTTAGTCAGAAAATTATGCTGGGAGCTACCTAAAGATAGGGATAGTCAGTATGAAATCTATGTGGCTGAACAACTAAAACAAATGGGTGCAAGAGATTGGCAGATTTCCCAGGTCGCGCCCATAATCGCACAGGCATTGCCCCAAACAGAGGCTGTTGTTATCGAGGTTGATCCAATTGATGGCAATGAGGCCACACAAGGTAATGACCCCAGCTCGGGGCAAGAGGGAAGCAGAGCGTAAATCAGCTAAGAACTGTGTTATGAATTACGCAACATAAATGTTGCGTAATTCAGTTCTGAGCAATAGATTTGCTTAATCAACTCTATTGACCGTTTGGAGAACTAATCTTGAAAAAAGGGCGCTTTAGAAAGAGTTTTGTACCTTTCTCTGTTGTAATTTTGCTCGCCGCCACTCTAAGCAGCTGCACAAGCGCCGATGAGGATCAATCTCTAACTATCTACTCCGGGCGAAGTGAAAGCTTTATTGCACCATTTTTCGCGGAGTTCACCAAGCAAAGTGGAATTGAACTTAATATTCGGTACGGGGACTCCTCCGCACTGGCAGCCCAAATTCTTGAGGAGGGCGAGAACTCGCCAGCCGATCTATTTATCTCTCAGGATGCTGGCTCTCTTGGGGCAGTAAGTGTTACTGGACTTTTTTCAAAGTTGGAGGGCTCATTACTTGATCGGGTAGGCAGCGACTTTAAATCAAGCAACAATGATTGGGTGGGCCTCACTGGCCGAGCCAGAGTATTCGCCTATGCACCAGATCGAGTAAGTAATTTACCTAGCTCATATCAATCTCTAATTGAAAATCAGTACAACGGTAAGGTTGGTATCGCGCCAACCAACGCCTCCTTTCAAGCATTTGTGACAACCCTGATTCAGTACCAAGGGCTAGCTGCGACTGAAGCATGGCTTCAAAAAATGGTTGACAATGATGTGAAGTTATATGAGAAAAATAGTCAGATTGTTTCAGCTATTGACTCTGGTGCCATAGATTTGGGTTTAACAAATCATTATTATTTATGGGAAGTATCAAAGAGCTTAGGTCGTCAAATCAATGTAAAAAATGGATTCTTTGCTTCCGGTGATCTTGGAAATCTCATTAATATCTCTGGAGCCGCTATTCTCAATAAATCTACAAAAAAGGAATCAGCGAGTGAATTGATAAGGTACCTACTATCTGATTCGGCACAATTAAAATTTGTTGCTGATACTCATGAGTATTCAGTGGTGCTAGTTGATGCCAGGCCAGAGGGCTTACCCTCCTTTGCTGAGATTAAAGCACCAGCCGTTGATTTATCTAGGCTCTCTGATATCAGCCAAACCCAAAAATTGTTGATCAAGTTGGGTTTGATTTAATTTGAACTCTTCTTCTTTAACTGTAAATGATCATTTAGAAGGTGTTAAGCCGCAAAGAAGTGGCGGTAAACTCCTTGTTTTATTAAGTTTTTTTGCCTTGATATTTGCAGCGATTCCCTTTTTCTATTTAATCAAAGGCGCCTTTTCTGGAGAGCTTGATTTAATTAAAACTGTTTTACTGCGTGAAAAAAGTTTAGAGATTTTTGCAACAACGATCGCGCTAATGATTAGTGTCTCTGTTATATCGACATTTT
The DNA here is from genome assembly GCA_964628535.1 of uncultured Candidatus Nanopelagicus sp. Classification (GTDB taxonomy): domain Bacteria; phylum Actinomycetota; class Actinomycetes; order Nanopelagicales; family Nanopelagicaceae; genus Nanopelagicus. The sequence continues at coordinate 14,992 of CAZVNE010000007.1, forward strand.
TAGGAGTCAGTCTGGCTTGGTGCTTGCATAATGTGAATTTGAGATCTAACTCGCTCTTGGCCGCACTAGTAATTTTGCCAATTGCAATTCCGAGTTATGTCTATACCTATAGCTGGATGTCGATAATTCCCAATTTACAAGGCTTTGCCGCGGCAGTTTTTATTTTGATTCTCACCACTACCCCATACATAACATTGGCCGCCTTAGCTGCGCTCCGCAGAAGTGATCGCGCCCAATTAGAGGTTGCTCAAACACTCGGCTTAAATAAATGGCGCTCCTTCTATTTAATTACATGGCCACAGATTCGCAATACCGTCTCGGCTGGTACTTTGCTGGTTGCACTTTATGTCTTAAGTGATTTCGGTGCGGTTTCGTTGCTAGGTGTAGATACCTTTACTCGAGCAATTGAGAACCTATATCGAGGTAGCTTTGACCGTGGTGCCGCTGCAATTCTGGCACTTGTATTGGTCGCAATCTCAGCAACTTTGATCACAATTGAATCCAATACCCGCCAGCGCTCAAAGTTAATCTCTAGTTCTAGTAAATTAATTGCCAGCAGTGCAGAAATTAATTCAAGCCGAAGTAGATTTTTAGCCTCTCTCTTAATTGGTGTTTATCTGATATTTGCTTTGATAACCCCATTACTGCAATTGCTACTCAGATTCATAGCTGCTTTGCCAGAAATTGATTACTCAAGCCTTTTGAAGACAGCACTCTCTACCATCTTTGCATCTCTCTTAGGATCGATTATCGCCTTGTTACTAGCTCTTCCAGTTGGTTTGCTATCTTCGCAGGCATCAAAGATTGGTGGCTTTACCGATAAAAGTTTATTAGTCGTTCACGCATTACCTGGAATTGTTATGGGTTTATCATTAGTTGCATTTGGCTCTGAACTCCCAATTGTTTATCAAACAGTGGCTTTGCTTGCATTTTCATATGCACTTTTATTCATGGCAAAAGCGGTTGGTTTTGTCAGAACCAGCTTTTTACGGGTACCGAAAAATTTGATGGAGATCGCCTCAACTCTTAATCAAAGTAAATCTCAAAGCATTCGCCGAGTCATGATTCCGCTAGCAACGCCTGGATTATTAACCGCCACATTGTTGGTCTTTTTATCAGCGATGAAGGAGTTGCCCGCAACCCTGATGTTGCGCCCAACCGGCTTTGAAACACTTGCGACTGAGATGTGGAGCGCTACTGCAATCCTAGAATTTAATGAAGCTGCGCCATACGCATTACTCTTAGTTCTGATAGCTGCCATCCCAGCTTTCTTAATTAATCGCCCAGACAAGAGTGAGGAATCAGGAGTTAACATCTCATGACATCACTTGAAATTAATGATTTATCAGTTGATTTAAACTCACGACCGGTCCTCAAAAATTTAAATCTGCAGATTCCAAGTGGATCCTTTGCTGCAATTCTTGGCCCCTCTGGCTGTGGCAAAACCACCTTACTTAGGAGTATCGCTGGATTAATTACTCCAAGCGGTGGTGCGATTAGGTTTGGAAAACAATTAGTAAGTGTTTCCTCCCTTGTCTTGCCTCCTCATAAAAGAAATATTGGTTATGTGCCACAAGAGGGTGGCTTGTTTCCTCATCTCTCAGTTGCTGAAAATGTCAGCTTTTCCTTAGCGCGAAAGTTAGCTGAACAAGAGAAAAATCAAATTGTTAATGAGATGCTTGAATTAGTAGGAATGAAGGGTTTCAATAATCGATCACCACAAGAGTTAAGTGGTGGTCAACAAACTCGTATTGCCCTTGCCAGAGCTCTAGCAATGAAGCCTGCCATGGTTCTACTGGATGAACCCTTTGCCGCCCTTGATCAAGCCTTACGTGTAGATATCAGTGAAGAGGTTGTCGCGCTTCTCAAGAAGAGTGGAACCACTTCAATTATGGTCACTCACGATCGTGAAGATGCGCTGGTAAGTGCCGATGTAATCGCTTTAATGCGAGGTGGCACCGTTGTTCAATCTGGTACTCCTGCCCAAGTTTATTTAAACCCGATTTCAGCAGAGGTTGCACTAAGCACTGGTGATATTGATGTAATCCCTGCAATCAAATTAGCGAACTCTCGATACTCGTCTGCATTAAATGAAGTGGGGTTTAATCTGGCTAATAAACCAACTGCTAATCTGGGTCAGATATTGATTCGACCAGAAGAGATTTCGATCAGCGATGAAGTTACAGCGGACTCAGTGACTGCAACGATCACCAAAATTAATTACTACGGCCATGATGCATTGGTTGAGTTAAAGGTAGGTGAAAGCTTGCAGGATCTGCGGGCTAGGATCGCCGGCCCATCCAAGTATCGGGTGGGAGATACAGTTTCTATCTCCCATAAAGGCCCGGTTAGATGGATCTCCTCGGTAGCACAAGAGCTCAATCTTTAAATTTCGCACTACCCATTTTTGCTACTGACCAGTAACCTATTCCTAGGAAAAGCGGAAGGTCGCAGAAAAAACTATCTGCAACAGTTCAGTGCTTAATTAAGATTAATTAGGAGTGAGTATGAGTAAAGATGCTAAGTCCTCAACAAATGTTGTTTTAGTAGATGCGGTCCGAACCCCTTTTGGTAAAGCTGGCTCTCTTTACGCACAAACTCGCGCAGATGACATCATGGTTCGTTGCATCCGTGGTCTATTAGAGCGAAATCCAAATGTACCTCTTGCGCAAATTGATGAGGTAGCAATCGCAGCTGCGACTCAAACTGGTGACCAAGGAATGAATATCGGTCGCTCTGTTTCAATTTTAGCTGGAATTCCAAAGACTGTTCCTGGTTACTCAATTGATCGCTGGTGTGCAGGTGCTTTAACTGCAGTAACCACAATTGCAGGTGGAATCAATATGGGTGCTTATGATTTAGCAATCGCTGGTGGCGTTGAGCACATGGGAAATCATCCAATGGGTGATGGCATGGATCCAAATCCAAGATACTTAGCAGAGAAAATTGTTGAGATGGATGCACTTCAAATGGGAGCAACTGCTGAACGGTTGCACGACAAGTTTGCTCACTTAACAAAGGAGCGTGCTGACAATTACGCCCTTGCTTCACAACAAAAAAACGCTGCTGCTTATGCGGCAAATAAAATTCAGCCAGATTTAATTCCAGTCGCAATCCGGACCGATGAACTTGGTTGGGGTGTAGCCACCGTAGATGAACCACCCCGTCCGCAAACAACATTAGAGGCGCTGCAAGCTTTAAAAACTCCATTTAGAGCTGGTGGTCGAGTTACTGCTGGAAATGCTGCTGGCTTAAATGATGGTGCAACCGCTGCAATTTTGGCATCTGAAGCTAAAGCGAAAGAGTTAAATCTGCCGATTAAGGCAAAGTTGGTCTCATTTGCATTTGCTGGAGTTGAGCCAGAGATTATGGGATATGGCCCGGTACCAAGCACAATCAAAGCGCTATCTAAAGCTGGATTAGATATTACCGATATTGGTTTATTTGAAGTCAATGAAGCTTTTGCAATTCAAGTTTTATCCTTCTTAGATCACTTTGGAATCGCCGATGATGATAAACGAGTAAATATTTATGGAGGAGCAATTGCAGTTGGCCATCCCCTAGCCTCATCAGGTGTTCGATTAATTCTTAACTTAGCTAATGGCTTTAAAGAGCACCCAGAGGTTCGCTATGGCGTAACCACTATGTGTATCGGTCTTGGTATGGGCGGCACAATTATTTGGGAGAATCCAAACTTTAAGGGAGCTAAGTAAATGAGTGATAACAAATTACCGGAAGGTGCTCCAGAAGAGGTTGTAACTAAAGCGATTTTGCGTGAGGTTTCACTTGCACCATTTGGTGCAACTGGAAAGTTGGCATTGATCACCCTGGATAATGGAATGGACCACAACCGACCAAATACCTTTGGTCCAGCCGGACTTGAATCCCTAAGCGTTGCAATTGATGCCGCAATAGCATCTGATGCAGTTGCTATTGCTGTAACTGGCAAACCATTTATTTTTGCAGCGGGTGCTGATCTATCTGGAATCTCATTCTTAAGTGATAAAACTCAGGCACTCGCTATTGGCAAGTTAGGCCATGATGTATTTAGAAAACTTGGCGAAAGTAAGAAGCCAACATTTGCATTTATTAACGGCTTAGCGCTCGGTGGTGGCCTCGAGGTTGGCTTGCACTGTCATTACCGAAGCTTGGCGAGCACTGCATTTACTGGCTTACCAGAGTGCTTCTTAGGTTTGGTACCAGGCTGGGGTGGCGCAACAATTTTACCTAAGTTAATTGGACCAGAAAAAGCTGTTCAAGTAATAATCTTAAATGCGTTGAATAACAACACCATGATGAAGGCAAAGGATGCGCTGGCTTTAGGTGTGGTCGATGCTGTTTACGAACCAGCTGACTTCCTAGAGAACTCAATTAAGTTTGCAGCTCAAGTAATTAATGGATCTAAGAAAATAGAGCGAGCAGATTTCAGCAAAGATTCAGATGGGTTCACAAAAGCAATTGCAACTGGTCGTGCTGCTGTAGCAAAGAAGTATGGTGGCGCAGAGATCGCAGCTCCCCTAAAGGCAATTGAATTGATTAAGGCTGCTCAAACCAATACTTATTCGCAGGGCTTTGATGCTGAAGACCAAGCACTAGCCGAACTAGTCATGACCGATGCATTACGTGCATCGCTCTACTCATTTAATCTAATTCAGAAAAAACGCAAAAAGGTTGAAGGTGCACCAAAGCCAGCGTTGGCTCGAAAAATTACCAAGGTTGGCGTTGTCGGAGCCGGTTTAATGGCCTCCCAATTAGCTCTATTGATGCTGCGCAACTTAAAGGTTCCGGTGGTCATCACAGATCTAGATCAGGAGCGAGTTGATAAAGGTCTTAATTGGATAAAAAATGAGATTGCTAAATTAGTTGAAAAGAAACGGCTAACACCAGAGGGTGCCGCTCGCCTACTTGGAAATATCTCTGGCTCAGTTGATCAAAAAGTTTTTGCTACTGCTGATTTCATACTTGAAGCGATCTTTGAAGAGTTATCACTAAAGCAAAAATTGTTTAAGGATCTCGAGAAAATTGTCTCACCTGAGTGCATCCTGGCTACAAATACCTCATCACTATCAGTTGAAGCGATGGCAGAAGGCTTGGCTAATCCCGAGCGGGTAGTTGGTTTTCACTTCTTTAATCCAGTTGCCGTAATGCCGCTATTAGAGGTTGCTCGCACCACAAAGACAGATGATGCAACCACAGCAACTGCGATAAATATTGGCAAAGATTTAAAGAAAACCATGGTTATTGTTAAGGATGCACCAGCATTTGTTGTTAATCGATTGCTAACCCGTTTTATGGGTGAGGTAACTGATGCAATGGATGAGGGAACACCCTATGAGGTCGCAGATGCAGCGATGAAGCCATTGGGTTTCCCAATGAGCTCACTTGAATTGCTTGGTTTGGTTGGGCCTGGAGTTGCTCTTCACGTTGCACAAACTTTAAATAAAAATCTTGGACCTCGATACAAGATCTCACCAACTATGGAGCGTTTTGTAAAAGAGGGCGTACGAACTTTTTATGTGAAGGATGAAAATGGTGTGAACCAAGCCAATCCCGCAGCGCTAGCTTTAATTGAAAAGGGTTCATCTCCTTCTACTGCAGATCAAGTTCGTGATCGAGCATTAAAAGCAATCGCAACCGAAGCCAAGATGATGTTGGATGAAGGTGTTGTTGCAACGCCTGCTGAGATTGATATTTGTATGCTGCTTGGATCTGGTTGGCCGATGCACCTAGGTGGCATCCTGCCTTACTTAGATCGTGAAGGAGTTAGTGAAGCGGTTTGCGGTGCGCGTTTTCATCCTGCTGGAGTTGCATCTCTTCCTTAACCGATAAATCACTTGCACTCCAAGCAACTAAGGATCGAGTGATGTTTTGAACAGTGATGCCTAGATCCTGCAAAACTTCGGCACGTTTTGAGTGTTCAATAAATGCAAGAGGTACACCGATTGAGTGAACAGGTACCGCTAATCCGGCATCACGAAATAATTCACTGATTGTGCTGGCGATACCGCCATGTTTAATACCATCTTCTAGCACTACAACGCTCTTGTATCGCTGAGCCATTGTTATTAATGATTTTGGTAGTGGTTTAACCCAACGCGGATCAATCACAGTTACACCAACACCTTCACGATAAGCCTGACCAGCAGCCTCCACTGCCATGGCAGCAAATGCACCAATACTTACAAGCAAAATATCGGCACTCTCACCGCGATACAAAACATCTATGCCATCTCGGCGTTCAAAAGCTGGAATATCCTCATTTACCGCACCCTTGGGAAAACGAAGCAGAGTTGGTGCGTCGGTGATATCAATTGCCTCGCGCAATGTTTCACGAACTCGGGCACCATCTCGTGGCGCTGCAACATGAAGAGTTGGCACAATTCCAGTTAAAGCTAGATCCCAGATGCCATTATGTGATGGACCATCATCGCCTGTGATACCAGCTCTATCTAATACAAAGGTTACGCCAGCTTTATGAAGTGCTACATCTAATAGTAATTGATCAAAAGCTCTATTTAAAAAGGTGCTGTAAACCGCTACAACGGGATGTAAGCCAGCGTAAGCCATGCCAGCAGCGGCGGTAGTCGCATGTTGTTCTGCAATTCCGACATCAAAGGTACGATCTGGGAAATTTTTCTCAAACTTATCTAATCCAGTAGGTCCCATCATGGCTGCGGTAATTGCAACTACATCACTTCGCTCGCTACCTATCTTTACTAATTCGTCGGAGAAAACAGAGGTCCAGCTTTTAACCGACTTATTTACTGGCTCACCAGTCTCTGGATTAACAACTCCGACTGCATGGAACTTCTCTGCCTCATCATTTATTGCAGGTGCATGCCCTTTGCCTTTTTCAGTTATGACATGAACTAAAACTGGACCGCCAAACTCCTTTGCGATCTTTAATGCCTTCTCCATCGCCAAAATATCATGGCCATCGACGGGGCCAAAGTATTTCAGACCTAGATCCTCAAACATTCCCTGCGGGGCGATAATATCTTTGATTCCTTTTTTCATGCCATGTAATGTTTCATAGATTGGTTGACCAACTACTGGAGTTTTCTCTAAAACTCCTTTACCCCAATCTAAGAATTTTTCATATCCTTTTGTAGTTCTAAGTGTTGAAAGATAGGTGGCAACTCCACCAATGGTTGGTGAGTATGAACGTTCATTATCATTTACAACTATTACCAACCTCTCATTTGTGCTTGAGGCGATGTTGTTTAATGCCTCCCAGGCCATACCGCCGGTTAATGAACCATCTCCTACTACGCAAACAACCGTCCGATCAGATTGCTTGGTTAACATAAAACCTTTTGCAATGCCATCGCTCCAGGAGAGAGCGGTTGATGCATGTGAGTTCTCAACTACATCATGTTCACTTTCAACTCTATTTGGGTAACCTGCCAGGCCACCACGTTGTCTTAACTTATCAAAGCCAGCCATTCTGCCAGTTAATAATTTATGAACATAGGTTTGATGTCCGGTATCAAAGACCATGACATCCTTTGGCGATTGAAAACTACGATGCAATGCAATTGTTAATTCAACAACACCCAAATTTGGGCCAAGATGTCCGCCAGATTTTGAAACTTTTTCAATTAAAAAAGAGCGGATCTCCTCCGCTAAATTTGTTAATTGATCCTCGCTTAAACCCTGTAGGTCAGCGGGTGATTTAATTGATTCCAGCATGGTAGAAGTTTAAACCCGTAATATTGAATTAGCGATTTACTTTAAAAGTGAGCGCAATACGTACTGCATAATGCCGCCATGGCGATAGTAATCTGCCTCACCAGGTGTATCGATTCGAAGCTTGGCCTTAAAACTCTTTGTGCCGGCAGTTACCGTGACCAACTTTGGTGCTGGTCCGCTATTTAGCTCCTCGACTCCAGTTATCGCAAAGCTCTCTTCTCCAGTAATTCCTAGTGTGGCTGCGCTCTCGCCATCTTGGAATTGCAATGGAAGTACGCCCATACCAATTAAGTTTGATCGATGAATTCTTTCAAATGATTCGGCAATAACAGCGCGAACTCCGAGCAATGCAGTTCCCTTGGCAGCCCAGTCACGGGAGGAGCCAGAGCCATACTCTTTACCTGCCAAGATTACCAACGGAATTCCCGCTGCTTGGTAAGCCATGGAAGCATCATAAATTGTGGCTTGTTCGCCATTTGCTAAAAAGTTTTTAGTGAATCCACCTTCAACTCCATTAAGAAGTAGGTTTTTCAAACGTATATTGGCAAAGGTGCCACGAATCATTACCTCATGATTTCCACGTCTGGAACCGTATGAGTTGAAATCTGTGCGATCAATTCCATTCTCAGCCAAGTACTTTCCAGCGGGAGAATCTGCCTTTATATTTCCAGCTGGTGAGATGTGATCAGTTGTTACTGAATCTCCCAGAATTGCTAAGACTCTTGCACCAGAAATGTTGGTGACTGGCTTTGGATCCCTTGGCATATTTTCAAAGTATGGTGGTTTACGAACATAAGTTGATTTTGCATCCCATTCAAAGATTTTTCCGGTTGGCGTTGCTAATGATTTCCATCTGTGATCGCCATCAAAAACCGATGAGTAATCCTTGGTGAACATTTCAGATGAGATTGATGAATCAATTACTGCCTGAATTTCAGATTGAGTGGGCCAGATATCTCGAAGGAATACTGGTTTGCCATCACTGCCATTTCCAATTGGTTCACTCTCAAAGTCATGATTCATTGATCCAGTTAAAGCGTAAGCCACCACAAGCGGAGGTGATGCTAGGTAATTCATCTTCACATCTGGTGAGATTCGACCTTCAAAGTTTCTATTTCCAGATAAGACTGCAGATACAGCTAAATCATTCTCATTAATTGCCTTGCTGATCTCAATCGGCAGAGGCCCTGAGTTTCCAATACAGGTAACGCAACCGTAGCCGACTAAATTAAAACCTAACTTCTCCATATATGGCGTTAGGCCTGAACGATCGTAGTAACCGGTGACCACCTTTGAGCCAGGAGCCAATGTGGTTTTAACCCAAGGTTTTGAGCTTAATCCTTTTTCAACCGCCTTCTTTGCAAGAAGTGCGGCACCAATCATTACAGAAGGGTTTGAGGTGTTGGTACAAGAAGTAATAGAGGCAATAACCACATCACCATTAGTAACAGTTGTTGCTTTACCATTTACCTTAACATCAATCTTGCTCTGATTGGTTTTATCGCTGAAGTATGTTGGTGCGATTTTTTCATAAGCAGATTTAGCATCGATTAAACCGATTCGATCTTGTGGTCGCTTTGGACCGGCAATTGATGGAATTATTGTGGCTAGATTTAACTCTAATCTTTCTGAGAATCTAGGTTCTGCTGCTGGGTCATGCCATAACCCATTTACCTTGGCATACTTTTCAACAAGCTCTAGCTGCTCTGAACTGCGCCCAGTAAATTTAAGATAACGAATGCTCTCTTCATCAATTGGGAAGATGGCAACTGTAGATCCGTACTCTGGTGACATATTGCCAATGGTTACTCGATTAGCCATTGGAAGTGCAGATACCCCAGGACCATAAAACTCAACAAACTTACCAACCACACCATGCTTGCGGAGCATTTCAGTAATTGTTAAAACTAGATCGGTAGCGGTTGTACCGGTTGGCAACTCTCCGCTTAACTTAAAACCAACTACCTTTGGAATTAACATTGAAACAGGCTGGCCTAACAACGCCGCCTCGGCTTCGATGCCACCTACTCCCCAACCCAGTACGCCTAAACCATTAACCATTGTGGTGTGTGAATCGGTGCCAACTACCGTATCGGGATAAGCTCTTAACTTTCCCTCTACATTGCGCGTCATAATTACTCGAGCTAAGAACTCAATATTTACCTGGTGGACAATGCCAGTTCCTGGTGGAACAACCTTAAACTCATCAAAGGCGGTTTGTCCCCAGCGAAGAAAACGGTAACGCTCTTGATTTCGTTGGTACTCAATATCGGTATTTTGTTCAAATGAATCTTGGGTTCCAAATTTATCGGCAATAACTGAGTGATCAATTACTAACTCAGCTGGTGAGAGTGGATTAACCTTCGCCGGATCCCCTCCTAATTCAACTATTGCTTCTCGCATAGTTGCTAGATCAACTATGCATGGGACACCGGTAAAATCCTGCATAATCACACGAGCTGGCGTAAATTGAATCTCTGTATCAGGCTCAGCAGATGGGTCCCATGCGGCTAATGCTTTTATCTGTTCCGCGGTGATATTGGCGCCATCTTCAGTGCGCAATAAGTTCTCGAGCAATATTTTTAGGGAGAAGGGCAGATCTTTGGCTTGGGCAAAGTTAGTAATATCAAAGATCTCATACTCTTTGCCGGAAACTTGTAGGGTGGTTTTGGCATTAAAGGAATTTTTACTCATAACCGACCACCTACTCTTCTATGGGAATATATAAATCTTACTAGTTTGCTGGTGAAAATCCAGCCACACATTCCATGTGCTGAGTCATTGGAAATAAATCAAAGCCCTCTATGTGATCTAACTTATAACCACTCTCTTTTAAATATTTAGCATCTCTGGCCAGTGCAGCAGGATCACACGCTACATAAACAATTTTTCGTGGTCTTAATTTCACCATCTGTTTGATCACCGATTCACCAGCTCCGGTGCGAGGTGGATCTAGCAAAATAGCGTTGGCTCGTTTTACTTGGGCTAACTGTTGATCAACTAATCCAGCGAAAATACTTACATTCTCATGTTTACCAAATATCTTTCTAGCATCAGCTACCGCAGTTTTATCACTCTCTATTAAGGTAACTACACCTTGCCGACCGACCTGATGCAAAATCTGTGCTGCAAATAAACCTACACCGGAATAGAGATCACAAACCCAATCTCCAGGCTTAGCTGCAAGTTGGGCAAGTGCGGCCTTTACTAGGGTGGTTGGTGCATTTCGATGGCTTTGCCAAAAAGCTACAGGCGAAATTCGGAAAGAGTTTCCATCCACTTGCTCCGTTAATTGTGTTGGCCCACTAATACTTCGACCGGATCGCATAACTGAAATCTCTGAAGTGCTGGAAACTGCAACCTCTACTCGGGCATCTGATTTCCAGCTTCGATTTACCAAATCTGAAACCTTCATGCGTTCATCGGCAATTAAGCAATCATCAATCTCAATTACAGAGTTGCTTCGAGCGCCATAAAAACCAATCTTGCCTTGGGGCGAAACTGCAAAATCCATTCTGGTTCGCCAGTGCAAACCATCCGTTGGTGGTAGTTGCTGCATCGGTAGATCAAAGCCCTCTGCTATCAAATCAATTTTGCCGATCCTAAGGAACTGTTCCAAAATAATCGCCCTTTTGAAATTAAGTTGTGCGCCTAATGAAATATGTTGAAAATCGCAACCACCGCAAATTCCGGCGTACTTGCAAGGAGCAGAAACGCGCTCTGGTGCTGAAGTTAATAACTCAAAAAGATCTGCATGTGCAATCTTGGAATTAACTGCGGTGATCTTTATCTTTGCTCGCTCGCCAGTAATTGCATGTCTAACAAAAATTACCTGACCATTATGTCTGGCAACAAAGTGTCCACCATGAGCAACTGGCCCGATTTCAACCTCGAGAATTTCGCCTACTTTTAACCGTTCGCCAGCGTCTAATTCCACAAGTCGTAGAGTACGGGTGTAAGTTGTACTCCGTGCACGTTGTAATCATGGGTTGCGGTCGAGTCGGATCTACCTTGGCGGTTGATTTAGAAAAAGCTGGACACACCGTCGCTGTAATCGATCAAAACCGAGAAGCATTTCGCCGATTAGGCGCAGATTTCAATGGACGAACAATCGCTGGTGTTGGATTTGATCGAGACACCTTGCTTGAAGCAGGCATCGAAAAGGCTGATGCCTTTGCCGCGGTTTCAAATGGTGATAACTCAAATATTTTGGCGGCTCGTGTTGCTCGTGAAACATTTGGTGTTGGCAATGTTGTTGCCAGAATTTATGATCCGGGTAGAGCTGAAATTTACCAGCGTTTAGGAATTCCAACTGTAGCCACTGTGCTCTGGACAACCGATCAAATTATGCGCCGATTATCCCCATCTGGATCAAAATCTGAGTGGCGAGATGCAACTGGCACTGTGCAATTACTTGAGGTTCATCTGCATGGTGATTGGTACGGCGAAGCGGTGACGCTGATTGAGAAAAATACCGATGCTCGCGTTGCCTTCATTACTAGATTAGGTGAAGCACTTATTCCAGATGAGCACACAGTTTTACAAGAGGGCGATTTAGTTCATGTGATCGCATCTGAGAAAGAGATCTCAAATATTGAAAAAACTTTATCAGCATCACCGGATGGAATTTAATATGAGAATTGCCATCGCCGGAGCTGGAAATGTTGGTCGTGCTATTGCTCGCGAACTACTTGATAATGGTCATCAAGTTTTATTGATTGATCGAGATCCAAAGGCATTGAAAATGGAGTCAGTACCAGCAGCTGAGTGGTTGCTTGCTGATGCATGTGAAATTACCTCACTTGATTTAGCAAAGTTAGATGGCTGTCAAGTACTTGTTGCTGCAACTGGTGATGATAAGGTAAATCTCGTCGCCTCTCTCCTTGGAAAAACTGAGTACGGTGTTCCTCGCGTGGTAGCACGTGTAAATCATCCAAAAAATGAGTGGATGTTTGACTCTTCATGGGGAGTTGATGTTGCAGTATCTACACCAAGAATTATCTCCGCCCTGGTAGAAGAAGCAGTAACTGTCGGTGATGTAGTCCGCTTATTCTCTTTCCGTAAGGGTGAAGCAAATTTGGTTGAGATTACTCTGCCAGATTCAGCAAAGTGTTGTGGTCGAACTGTTGGTGAGGTCGAACTGCCTGAGGATGCCTCACTTGCTGCAATTGTTAGAGATGGCAGAGTTATTGCACCACAAGAGCATGATGTTTTCGCGGCCGGCGATGAACTACTTTTTGTAGCTTCGGCAAAAGCAGAGGATCAATTAAAAGCCTGTTTTATTGGCGCTTAACTCTTACTTAGATCTTTTGCACCTGGTGTTGTAGGAACTCTCTTCAAAATCAACCAGCTGCCCCAAGCAGCTAATATAAACAGTGGATAACCCATTAATAATCTGGCAGTTCCTAGCGCGTTGATATTTCCACTTTCATAAAGTGGATACTGAACAATTAATCTTGAAATAAATAAACCAACCCACAACCAGCCCGCATTTATATAGGCACGAAGCCGCTTAGGATCTTTACGCCAAAGGAAGTTCTCACCCAAAATTGGTCCAAGTAAAACACCCAAAATTGGCCATTTAATTAAATTGGTAAATGCGTAAAGAGTTCCGTACGCAGCATTAATCCAAAGTCCAGGTAGGTAAAAATCCGCTGCATTTCCACTGCGTCGAGATATCAGTGCGCAAATTGCAACTCCAATTAACCCGGAAAAAGCATGTTGTAATGTCTCTCTCTTTATCAATCGGTAGAAGGTTAAAATGGCGGATAAGGTTAAAGCCGCCCAAATAGCGGTGTTGATATTTTGATCAGATAGGTTAAATACGACAAGAAAAACCAGAGCGGGCAAGCCAGAATCAATTAAGCCGCGCTTGCCACCCAATGCTTTGATGACTTTATCCTTATCTTGTGCCTGACCTTCATAACTCATGATCCGGTTGATCCAAATCCACCAGTTGCCCGCTGCGATCCCGGTAATTGAGTGACTTCAACAAATTCAGCTTTTTCAACCCTTTGAATTACTAATTGGGCAATTCGATCACCTTTTTTAAATGTGGCTGATTCGGTTAGGTCATGATTAATTAAAATCACTTTTAGCTCACCTCGATATCCAGCATCAATTGTTCCAGGTGTGTTGACCATCGATACGCCGTACTTAATTGCTAATCCAGATCGAGGATGAACAAAGGCTGCATAGCCATCTGGCAGGGCGATACTAATGCCGGTTGGAATTAACTTCCGCTCACCAGGAAGTATTGTGAAATCAATTGCGGTACTTAAATCTGCTCCGGCATCTCCACCTTTTGCGTAAGAAGGAGTCGGGATAGATTTATCAAGCCGTGTTACTAATACCTGTAATTTACTCATGGATTAATATCAAAATCTGGATCAACAAAGGCTAGCAAACCGGGATGTTGTTTCAAATGCTCTTTGTACTCTGCGGTTAAATTACTGATGAAGTGCTGCATTGGTACCGCAATAAATATTGCAGCAGCCTTTACTGCCAGATCACCTGTAACTGAATCTAATCGACCCTCTGCTTCAACATAAATTTTTCGACCAGATTGCCCAGTAATTTTCGCGTTAATAAAAAGGGTTCGACCCATCGGCACCGGCATTAAAAAATCTGTTTCAAGCCTTCCCGTAACAGCGGGAGTTCTAATTAACCACATCAGCTTTCCCATTGCTTCATCAAAGGCAAGGGAGAGTAATCCGCCGTGTGCTAATCCAGGTGCTCCTTGATGATTCTCTGTGACTGTAAAACTGCCAGTTAGATCTAAATCTTTGCCAGCGATCGCTGTGAAGTGCAGCCCAGTTTTATGTAACTCACCACAGCCGAAGCAATGACCAAAATGTGAAGGTATTTGAGATCCGATTGCTGGCGCCTTTGGATGGCGTGCCGGCATAACTGCGTCAGCGGGTGGAGTAGTGCTTGCAATGCGACTCATAAAGTAAGCGTATCCTTTCCCTAAGATGAATCATAAATCAAAATCAGTAAAATTCTTTGAGCAATTATCCTGGGGCATTTGGATCTGGTCATTTATCGCCCTGCTCTGTGTATCCATATATCTATCAGTTTGGGCCCCGCTGGGAAATGTAGCAGCCCTCCTTATTACAGGATTAAGTTTTGTTGGCTTTTATTCACTCTCGATCAAGATGCGCACTACGACCATTATTGAAGGCCAGATGTTAATTGCTAATAAGGCGAAGATTGATCTTAAATTTGTTAAATCAGCGACCGCGTTAGATGCTGTAGCCTTTAAAAGATTAGCGGGAGTTGATGCAGATCCAGCAGCGTTCTTGGCGATTAACTTCTGGAGTAAAACTGGAGTTAAGGTTGAACTAAAGGATAAAAAAGATCCCACACCTTATTGGTTGATCTCATCAAAGAATCCAAAGGGATTAGTGAAAGCGCTCGTTAAAGCACAGAAGTAATTGGTTACTCGCAATCCTTACAGATTGCTTTTGCACCTTCGCCTCGAGCTTTTTGGTTTATATGCTTAACTAAGAAACATCTATTGCAAGTGAACTCATCCTCTTGTCTTGGTACAACCTTTAATGCCAGCTCTTCACCGGATAGATCTGCGCCAGGAAGTTCTAGATTCTCTGCCGCCTCTTCTTCATCAACATCAACCTGTCCTGATTGCGCATCGGCACGTCGAGCCTTTAGCTCTTCAAGGGACTCTTCATGTAACTCTTCATCGGTTTTTCTGGGGGTGTCGTAATCGGTTGCCATCTTGCACCTCCCTCTAAATCGATATCTTTAAATGAGCATTAAGTAATGCTCTGACTTGGGCGGATAATCCCCTAAAAAACGCTCACTGCCTACTTAACCGCTGGCGTGTCGAATTTATTCCTCTGTTAACGCCTGTGTTCGACGCTCAGCCTGTGCAATTCGCCATTTCTCTATCTCGCCATGATTACCGGATAACAAAATCTCAGGAACTTCAAGACCTCGCCATAGCGCCGGCTTTGTGTAATTTGGATACTCAACTAATGATCCATCTTTATTTGTAAGTGTGTGGCTCTCCTCCTTTAAAGATAATGGATTACCCAATACTCCTGGAATTAATCGAGCAGTTGCTTCTACGATCACCATAGTTGCTACCTCGCCGCCACCTAATACATAATCTCCAATGGAAACTTCATGCACGGTAAAGTTTTTTTGACCAGCATAGTACTTACCGACTCTGGCATCGATTCCCTCATACCTGCCGCAAGCAAAGATTAAATTATCCTTTTTTGAAAACTCTAACGCCATTTGCTGATCAAACTTTTTTCCAGCTGGAGTCAAAATTATTAATTCATATTTAGCAGCATCTTCACTAATTTCATCAATTGCTAATCCCCATGGCTCGGCCGACATCACCATGCCAGCCCCGCCACCATAAGGTGTGTCATCAACTGAGTGATGAGGATCTGTTGTGTGCTTTCGCAAATCATGGATCTTAATTGAGATTAAACCTTTTTCTTGAGCCTTACCGAGAAGAGAGAGCTCAAGTGGTTTTAAATACTCTGGAAAGATGGAGACAATATCAATTTTCAACATCTAGCAACCCTTCTGGTGGGTTTACTACGATTAATTTAGCCTTGATATCTATAGCAATAATAATCTGCTTAACCATTGGAATTAAAACTTCGCCATTAGGGGTATCAATCCCAAGCAGATCTTGACCAGGAAGTTGAATAATTTCTCGAACTACACCGATCTCTTTTGAATTCTCTAATTTAACCTGGCAACCAATTAATTGTTGGAAGTGGTACTCACCCGGCTCTTGATCCTCAGTATCAACCTCAGTTGAAACAAGTTGATCTCGTAACTGCTCTACCTGATCTCGATCGGTTATGCCGGCAAATGATAAAAGGAGAATTTTATTGTGCCAGCGGTTTCCAGTAATGATTAAGTTGCGACCATCTTCAGTGCTTACCGTTGCACCAACTGCAAATCTTTGATCGGGTTGATCTGTTCTAACCTCAACTGTGGCCTCACCTTGAACACCATGTGCGCGGCCAATTCGACCTACGACAAGTTGCAAATTAACGACCCTCGTCCGCCTCGATTAAATCAACACGAACGGATCGTCCAGCGATTGCACTTACAACTGTGCGAAGAGCACGAGCGGTACGACCATTGCGACCAATTACCTTGCCAATATCCTCTGGGTGCACACGGACCTCAAGAGTTGTACCCCCGCGATGATTTTTCTCGCTAATTACAACCTCTTGTGGATTATCAACAATCCCTTTTACTAAATGCTCTAGCGCTTCATCAATCATAATTATTCAGCTGCTTTTTCTTCAGCTGGGGCTTCTGACACAACTTCTTCTGTCACAACTGGAGCTGGAACCACTGCCTCTGCAATTTGAGTTTCTGGCTCGGACGCCTCTGCTACTGCTTCAGCAACTGATGGCTCTGCAGCAACTTCTGCTGGTGCTTCAACAATAGGTGCAGCTTTAGCGGCTAATTTCTCAGCTGCCTTCTTCTTTAATGTTGTTGCGCCATCTGCTGGCTCATTCATCGCCTCTTTCACAGCAGCCTCATAAGCAACACGCTTATCAATTCGCACTGGTAGAGATTTTAATGTTCCCTCTTTGCCTGGTAGATCATGTGCCTTTTGGTAATCACCAGTAATTTTTAGAAGTGCAGTTACCGCCTCAGTTGGTTGTGCGCCAACACCCATCCAGTACTGGATGCGCTCTGAGTTAACCTCAATTAATGATGGCTCAGATGCTGGTGAGTAACGACCAACCTCTTCGATCGCCTTTGAGTTACGGGCAGAACGTGAATCTGCAATCACAATTCGGTAATGCGGTGTGCGAATCTTTCCAAGACGCATCAATTTAATCTTTACTGACACAAAGCTCCCTGTAGAAAATAATCGGTTGTGATTTATATGTAAACAGCGGGGGCGTTTACAAATTAATACGACCTGCGGATAAATATTGCTACGGGTTAGAGGGTCCCATTAGCAGGAGGCCAATCTTGCCAGCACCACCCAATATTCCAAAATTGCAGGCTCAGCTACCTTCCTCCGCCGCCCGCTTCGCTGGATTTCCAGATCTAGATTTCTTCTTCGGTGGTGGATTATTTTTTGAAATTTTTGGCATGCCACCCAAGCCAGGCATAGCGGGCATTCCAGGAATTGCCGGCATGCCGCCATTTCGCATCTGCTTCATCATCTTTTGCGCTCCAGAAAATCTTTCAACCAATGAGTTAATCTCACTAATTGCTCTGCCACTTCCACGTGAAATTCTGGCACGCCTTGAACCATTTAATACCTTTGGATCAGCACGCTCTTGAGGTGTCATTGACTCGATGATCGCTCTTGTTCGAACCAACTCATTTTCATCAAAATTTTCCATCTGTTTTTTCATTGCACCAGAGCCAGGTAACAACCCCATTAACTTGCTCATACTGCCCATACTTTTCATCGCTTCAAGTTGAGAGAGAAAATCCTCAAAGGTGAAATCATCCCCACTGGCAAACTTTTGTCCTAGCTTTGCTGCAGTATCACTAGACATTGATCGTTTTGCTTGTTCAGCTAGTGATGCGACATCTCCCATGCCCAAGATTCGAGATGCCATCCGGTCTGGATAAAACAAATCAAAATCTGAAACCTTCTCACCAGTTGCCGCAAAGATGATTGGCTTACCAGTTACCTCAACGATGGAAAGTGCAGCACCGCCACGGGCATCACCATCTAATTTAGTTAAAACAATCGCATCAAATCCCACACCATCAGCAAATGCCTTTGCCGTTACAACCGCATCTTGACCAATCATGGCATCAACCACAAAGAGAGTTTCATCGGGTGAAACAGCATCGCGCACCCTGATTGCTTGTTGCATTAACTCTTGGTCAACTCCTAATCGACCTGCGGTATCAACAATTACAAAGTTGTGAACTTTATCCTTTGCAAATTGCAAACCCGCCTTTGCTACCGCTACTGGATCGCCAACTCCGTTGCCCGGTTCGGGGGCGAACACTGGAACTGAGATTGATTGGCCAACTACCTGCAATTGCGTAACAGCATTTAACCGTTGTAAATCAGATGCTACTAATAACGGAGTATTTCCTTGATCCTTTAAATACTTAGCGAGCTTTCCAGCCAGAGAGGTTTTACCAGCGCCCTGTAAGCCAGTTAACAAGATTACAGTTGGGCCGGTCTTAGCATGGCGCAATCTTCTTGCTGAACCACCGAGAGTTTGTATTAATTGAGCATTAACAATCTCGAAAATTTTCTGAGCGGGATTTGTCGATTTGTTAATCTCATCAGATCGCTCCTGCGCAATTTTTAAGATCTGCGCAGCGAAATTATCAGCAACAGATTGAGCAACATCAGACTCTAGTAATGCGGTTTTAATCTCGGAGGCAAATCTATTTAGATCTGACTCACCTACCTTGCCGCGTAGGCCAGAAAATACCTTAGTAAATCTCTGACCTAGCGCTTCAAACATAACTGCTATCTTACTTAGATTAGACCGCTGCCTCACCACTCTCGCCAGTGCGTACGCGAATTACCGAATCAACTGGTGTTGCCCAAACTTTGCCATCACCAATACTTCCGGTTCGTGCCGCCTCGGTAATCACCTTGATTACCTTCTCAGCTGTTGCGGCTGTAACCAGTACCTCTAATCTAATTTTTGGAATTAGATCCACCTTGTATTGAGCACCGCGGTAAACCTCGGTCAGACCCAATTGCCGACCAAAGCCCTTCGTCTCTGAAACTGTCATTCCAGTGATTCCAGCGGCAATCAACGCCTCCTTAACATCATCTAACTTCTGTGGCTTAATAATTGCGGTGATTAACTTCATGAAGAAAATCCTCCTCTTCCACTATTTGTAAGCTCATAAGCAGTTTCGGCATGCTGGTCATAATCGATACCAGCAACTTCAGCATCAGCTTTAACTCTGAAGCCAATAGTTTTATCAATGATGAAGCCAATTATTAAGGTTGCGATAAATGAGTATGCAAGGACAAAGAAGGCACCAAATGCCTGCTTGCCCATTAACTCAAGGCCACCACCATTAATAATTCCATTTAAGCCAACTGAGTTGATTGCGGCGCTGCCAAAGATTCCAATGGACAAGCTGCCCCACAGACCACCGATTAAGTGGATACCAACCACATCTAATGAGTCATCAAAGTTGAATTTGTACTTCAAGCCAACCGCAAGTGCGCAAATAACACCAGAGAGCAAACCAATTACGACCGCTGCCCATGGTGCAACAAATGCACAAGCTGGTGTGATTGCAACTAAGCCAGAAATAGCACCTGATGCAGCACCTAGTGAGGTTGGATGACCATCCCTAATTTTTTCTACTAACAACCAGCCCAGTGCTGCAGCTGCAGTTGCAACCTGCGTATTCATAAGTGCAAGTGCGGCAATGCCATTTGCACCAAGGGATGAGCCAGCATTAAATCCAAACCAACCAAACCAAAGTAAGGCTGCGCCAATGATCATTAATGGCATTGAGTGTGGTCGCATTGAATCTCTGCGCCAGCCAACTCTTCTACCAAGAATAAATGCCAGTGCTAGACCAGCTGCGCCCGCATTAATATGCACAGCAGTTCCACCAGCAAAATCCTGTACGCCACGTGCTGCTAGGAAACCAGCACCGGTAACTGTGTCGCCTACCTTATTACCAAATGCAAAGACCCAGTGTGCAACCGGGAAGTAGACAACAGTTGACCAAATCGCAACAAAGACCGCCCATGCTGTGAACTTGGTTCGGTCAGCTATTGCACCAGAGATTAGAGCTGGTGTGATGATGGCAAACATCAATTGAAATGCCGCAAATGCAAGTAATGGAATTGGATATACCCCGCCATTATTTGTTAACTCATTTACTGCAGATCCAAGTCCGGAAAATGAGATCTCGCCGTACCACTGGGAGTTTGCTTCATATCCAAAAGCTAATTTGAAGCCATAAATTACCCAAAGGACACTAACAACTCCGATGGTAACTAGAGACATCATCATCATATTCAAAACACTCTTTGCGCGAACCATGCCACCGTAAAAGAGTGCGAGTCCTGGTGTCATAAGTAAAACTAAAGCACTGCTGGCTAGTACCCAAGCAGTATCACCACTATTTAAAACTACCTCTGTCATAAATCTCCGATTGTTAGGAGTTTCTCCTCGTTGAGATAGGGCAGATCATCACCTGGCAGAGTTACAGATGCTCACCTATATGGTTTCAGGTAGATCACAAAAAGCGCTGTTGTGTTAAATCCTTGTTAATTGAGAAGTGATCTTATGTAATCTGCTGAATTAAATGGCTGCAGATCCCCTAACGCCTCGCCTACGCCAATAAATTTGATCGGTAGCCCACTCTCCCGCTCGATAGCTAGCGCCACCCCACCCTTTGCGCTGCCATCTAATTTTGTGATCACAAATCCAGTTATCTGTGCCAACGCAATAAAACTCTTTGCTTGAGCAATTGCATTTTGTCCCGTGGTGGCATCAATGACCAAGAGGATCTCCTTGATGGGACTCTGTTTCTCGATCACTCTAACTACCTTTTGAAGCTCATCCATTAAATCCACTTTGGTGTGCAATCGGCCAGCGGTATCAATTAACAGATAATCAATATTTGATTCTTTTGCCGCTTTAGTCGCTTCAAAGGCCAGGGCTGCTGGATCGCTATTTGGTTTACCAACAATAACTGGAATATCTAATCGTTGCCCCCAGCTTTGCAGCTGTTCGACCGCTGCTGCACGGAATGTATCTGCCGCCGCCAGCATTACTTTATATTGATTCTGCTGCAGGTAATTTGCGATCTTTGCAGTTGTAGTTGTTTTACCAGTTCCATTAATTCCTACAAGTAAGACGGGATTTAAGCCAGCATTGCCAGGAGTAATCTCTCTGGATTTAGTGCTGAGCCAACTTGAAATCTCATTTACAATCGCACCCTGTGCATCATCTGGTTTACTCTTTTTCGCTACCGCAATTAGTTGATCGACTAAGTTAACCCCAAGATCTGAATCAATTAAATTACTTCTAATCTCATTCCATTCAGATTCAGTGGTTGATCCACTTTTAACCGCGTTAAATAAACGCTTGAACAGACTCATCAATTAAACTTTAAGAGACGGCATCAACTTCGCGAATACGTTGCGAGATAACCTCAGATACGCCATCACCGCGCATCGTTACTCCGTACAAAGCATCGGCAATCTCCATTGTTCGCTTTTGGTGAGTGATCACAATCAACTGGGATTTTTCGCGCAGCTCTTCAAAAACTCCGAGCAACCTTCCTAGGTTTGTGTCATCAAGTGCTGCTTCGACCTCATCCATAACATAAAATGGTGAAGGACGAGCTTTGAAAATTGCAATCAGCAATGCAACCGCAACAAGGGAACGCTCACCACCTGATAGAAGTGATAGGCGCTTTACTCGTTTTCCTGGTGGTCGCGCCTCAACATCAACTCCTGATGTCAACATATCTGATGGATTGGTCAAAATTAGACGGCCATCGCCACCTGGGAATAATCTGGCGAAAACTAACTCAAATTCACGAGCGGTATCTTGATAAGCTTGTGTAAATATATCTTGAACTCGATCATCTACCTCTTTAATTATCTCTAGCAGATCACGTTTAGTTTTCTTTAGATCCTCTAATTGCTCAGCTAGGTAGCGAAGTCTCTCTTCAAGTGATGAGTACTCTTCCAGCGCCAGTGGATTAATCTTTCCAAGCAAGGTTAATGAACGTTCAGCTTGTGCTAACCGCTTCTCTTGTTGCTCGCGTCGATATGGAATCAACTCTCCGGGTACAAACTCACCCTCTTCATTTTCGATAAATGTTGGCACATCATTATTAGGTCCGTATTCGGCGATAAGTGTTGCAACATCAACACCTAGCTCCTCTACCGTCTTGTTCTCTAACTGTTCAATTCGTAATCGTTGCTCGGCTCGAGCGATCTCATCTTTATGAACACTTGAGGTCAATCGTTCAAGCTCAATTGCTAACTCTCGGCTGGCACCACGGATGCTTAGGATTTCACCTTCACGTTGAGTTCGAGATTGCTCTAATCGCTCGCGCTCAGCGCCAGCTTTTGAAATAGATGATTCAATCTGAATTAATGCTTCATAAGCAGCATCTGCTATTTGTTGTGCGGTGATTGCCGCCTTTGCGCGAGCATCTCTTCTTGAGATCGCTTTGCTCGCAGAATCTCGCTCTGCCGCAGCTGCATCTTCCAAAGATTGTGCACGTTGGGAAATTGCAGTGATTCGCTCTTCAACTGTTCGAAGGTGCAATCGTGATTCAACCTCTTTTGATCGAGCATTAGATACTTGAGTGCGTAAATCCTCAAGATGGGTTAAATCTGGCTCTCGCGGTTCAGATTGTGACTCAAATTGTGAGATTGCAGCGGTTAAATCACGTTCATCAGATGTGCGTTGGCCTGTGGCTTCAGTGATTGATAAAACTAAACGTTCAATCTCTGCATGTGCACTCTTTACATTTTGTCCAGCCACCGCCATCTGCTCTGCTAAACCATTCATTCGCGCATCAGATTCATTTAGCTTTGCTAACAATTGATCATAAGTTGATTGCGCAGCCGTGATCACATCCTGGGCTGAGGTAATTTCAAATTTAATTCGATCACAATCTGCAGATAATTTGCCGACCTCACTCTCGGAGGTTGCGGTCAAGGAGTCAATCTTTGCGATTAAATCAGGATTATTTGAAGTTCGAACTAGATCTACGATCTCTTTAAATGCAGATAAGCGACCAATTGATCCAGCACGTAATTTTTCAGCTGCATCGCGGCGCTCTTTAACCTGCTCGAAAAGATTTTCCGCACTCGCAAGCTCGCGCTTAGCATTTTCAAATTGTGAATCAAGCCCAGGTTCTGCTGCACCAACACTTGCAATCTGAGTTTCTAGTAATGCAAAATCCTCTTGGTACCCCTTCAATCTTGAGTTTGCTTCATTGAGTGCTGTTGTTAATCGAGTTACTTCGGCATTTGTTGCATCAATTCTAGATTTCAAGCCGTTGATGTGACCCTCTTGTCGAGCAGTTCCTTCTCGTTGATCAGCAATTGCGCGAAGGGAGGCAGATACTGAACTCTCTTCGAGCGATAACTTCTCTTCAATCTCCTTTAATGCATTGGTATCAATAAATAATTGTGATTGGGCAGCATTTAAATCTCGCTCAAAGCCTTGTTGTTCACCACGGAGAATTTGCGCTTCAGCATCAAGGGCATCTGGATCACGACCAGCAGATCTAGCCTCTTCTGCCTCCTCTGATAAAAATCGGGCACGCTCTGATGCGAGATTTTGAATTCCGCGAAACTTCTCACGCTGCGCGGTTAAGCGATAGAAATTCTCTTGTGCCTTTACTAGTAATGGATTTTCAGTAGCTGAGTTTAAATCAAGCTGCTCCTCCCGTAATCGCATACCTTCTAACTCAGATTCAACTAACTCTTTGCGAGCGCGCAATGAGTTTTCATCCGCCTCCTCCACACTTGAGGAATTTTTCAAGGTGATTAGATCATCAGCTAATAAGCGAAGCTTTGCATCACGCACATCAGATTGAATAATCGAGGCTTTGCGAGCAACCTCAGCTTGCTTGCCAAGTGGTTTTAATTGGCGCCGTAATTCGACAGTTAGATCCTGAATACGTGCCAAATTTGTTTGCATTGAATCTAATTTTCTAATCGCCTTCTCTTTGCGCTTTCGATGCTTTAGTACGCCAGCCGCCTCTTCGATAAAGGCTCTGCGCTCCTCTGGATTTGCCAGCAAAATTGCATCTAACTGACCTTGTCCGACAATTACATGCATCTCTCGACCAATACCGCTATCACTTAGCAACTCTTGAATATCTAGCAAACGAGTTGTTTCGCCATTTAACTGGTACTCAGATGCGCCATTTCTAAACAGCACGCGGGTAATAGTTACTTCAGAAAAATCAATTGGTAGCACACCATCGGCATTATCAATTGTTACTGAGACCTCGGCTCGACCAAGGGGTGCACGCCCACTTGTGCCGGCGAAAATTACATCCTCCATCTTGCCACCACGTAAAGATTTGGCACCTTGCTCTCCCATTACCCAGGAGAGGGCATCGACTACATTTGATTTTCCAGAGCCATTTGGACCAACAACACAGGTAATGCCCTGTTCAAAATTTAGAGTGGTCGAAGAGGCGAAGGATTTAAACCCCTTCAGATTCATACTCTTCAAATACATAGGCGCAACCTATCCAAAAACTGCTCGAAATTACCGCTACCTACCGCTGGCAACGCTGACAAAGGTGTGATGAGCGATTAGCAAAGGCGATTCTGGCGATTGCGCTGCCACATCTGGGGCATGGCTCACCCTCTTGGCCATACACGGCGAGTGATCTTTCGAAGTACCCACTCTCGCCATTTACATTTTTATACTGCTCATCAAATGAGGTGCCGCCAGCATCAATCGCCTCCCGCATAACCTCTACCGCATTATTAACAACTCGTTTTATCTCAGCTTTACTTAAATCCTCGCAGATTACCTCTGGATGAATCTTGCTGCGCCACAACGCCTCATCAGCATAAATATTTCCAATCCCACTAATAATCTCCTGATTTAACAAGGTTGGTTTAATCGCAGATTTTCTTCTCTTTATCTTGGTAATTGATGCAGCCAGATCAAAATCTTCCTCAAAGGGATCTAGCGCAATGTGAGAGACAGAGCTTGGTACATCACCCACATACTCTTCAACACTTACCCAGCCAAAGGTACGTTGATCAACAAATCTAATTTGATGCCCGGGCTTAGCAAATCTACCCGCAGATAAACCAAACTCTGCTCGCATGTGCTTATGTGCTCTTGTTGCGCTTTGTTGCACTAGTAACTGCCCACTCATACCAAGGTGTACAACAAGGCAGATTGGGCGATCAAGAGATAACCAAAGAAACTTTCCTCTTCGCTTTACATCCAAGATTTTGCTACCGATTAATGCAGAAACTGGGGCAATGGAGGCTGACTTAAGTGCTCTTGTGTGTAAGGTTTCTGCACTTAAAATCTTCTTTCCAATTACATACTTGGCAAGTCCAGCACGTACAGTTTCAACCTCTGGCAACTCCGGCATCTTTACCTTTTTCGGGTTGCTAACACCTCATGAGCTAATTTCGCTGCCGCCTGCTCAGCCTCTCGCTTGCTCTTACCAATACCTTGCGGAAAGCGTTCGCCACTTAAAATCGCAACTGCAGTAAAACTCTTGTCATGATCTGGCCCAGACTCACCGATCTCATACTCTGGTGATGTCAGACCAATTGAAGCGGCCAACTCTTGCAACGCAGTTTTACCATCAAGAGCCGCGCCAGAGCTTTGTGCTGCATCAATTAATGGACCAAGCAATCGTAAAATTACATCTGCACTCTTGCTATATCCATGCTCTAAATAAATTGCACCAACAAGTGCTTCTAAGGAGTCAGCTAATATCGAATTCTTATCTCGACCATTGGTGGATTCTTCACCCTTACCAATTCGCAAATACTCACCTAAATTAATTTCTCGAGCTATTTGAGCCAGGGCACGCATATTTACAACACCAGAACGAAGTGGACTTAAACGACTTTCATCTAAATCTGGAAATTTTTTATAAAGTTCATCTGTAACAACTAAGCCAAGAACCGCATCGCCAAGAAACTCCATGCGTTCATTAGTTGGTAAGCCACCTGCTTCATATGAAAATGAACGGTGAGTTAATGCAAGTTGTAGCAACTCATCCTTAACCGCAATTCCGAGTTGCTCAGTAAGGCGAGAGTACAGATTAAACCTCTAGAACTTGGCGGCGGTTATATGTTCCACATGTAGGGCAAGCAGTGTGTTGCAACTTTGGTGACTGACATTGTTCACAAGTTGCCAAATTTGCTGGAGTTGTCTTCCACATGCTTCGACGAGAGCGAGTGCGTGCTCGCGACATTTTTCGCTTTGGTACTGGCATGATCAGGACTCCTTTAAATAATCTTTTTTAGTAGCTACTCAAAGTTCTAGCAGCAGGTGAGAATTATCTAGGAAAAATGCGATCTTGTAAAAACGCCCGCCTTATCCTGCGTAAATCTAGAGATTTAAACCTTTGAGCGCAGCCCATCTTGGATCCTCTGGGTTGTGGGCGTGATCTGCTGGCAAGTTAATCCACTTTTCGCCACAGCCTTGGCACAACCCTGGACACTCTTCGCTGCATAAAGGATTTACTGGTAAATTTAAAATAACAGCATCTCTAATTGGTAACTCTAAATCAATTTCATCACCAATCATAAATGTTAATTCATCAGCCTCTAGATCAACATCTTTTTTCTCATCGCGCTTAGCAAAGTTTTTTCCACCTTTCTTTCCCTTTTCTATCGCCCTGCTGGCAGCGGTTTCGTAATAGAAAAGTTCGGTAAAAGCTTCATCAATTGGCCAATTAATTGGATCAAGACATCGACCACACTCACCTGTGGCTAGTGCAGTTATCTCCCCAGTTGCTAGTACTCCCTCATCAACGGAGGTAATTCGAAGTTCAACAGAGATAACTTGCGTAGGTTTAATTGAGAGTAAATCAACACCAATCGCCTCGCTGACCGGCAGAGATAATTGATACTCGCGCATCTCACCAGCACGATGTGGCAAATCATGGGTGTTAAAGATAAAGACCGATCTAGCCATTTAATTACCGATCTTTTAGATCAGACAACGCCTGCTTTGGATCAGCGCCAGCTAGCTTCTCGCGACCTCGGCTAATCACATCAAGTGTTTTATTCAAAATTACCTCAAGATTAGCAAGGCGTGAATCAATATACGCCTCGATCTCCTCTTTATCTCTTTTACCTTCTGCAGTCGCCTCCGCAATTATTTTGGCGGACTCTTTCTTGGCGGCGGTAACAATTGCGGTTTGCTCGATCAATCGAGAAACCTCATCCCGGGCTTGGGCAATTATTGAATCAGCTTGCTGATTTGCACTTTCAATAATCTCTGATTGTTGGCGCAAGATTGTGATTGCCTTGGCTAAATCATTGGGAAATGATGATTTGATGCTCTCCAAAAGTTCTAACATCTCACCACGATGGATTACGCAGGAAGCGGATAGTGGAACTGAGCGGGCCTCTTCGACTGCAGCAATCGCTGCCTCGATATTCTCAATTACATCCATTTACTTCTCCCTTTTTTTCGCTAATCAACTTGTTTTGGCAACTCTAGATTTTAACTTACTTACGATTGCCGCCGGCATATAGGCTGAAACATCCCCGCCATGACTTGCAATCTCCTTCACCAGGGATGAAGATAAAAATGAGTTTGATGGTGCGGTGGCCATAAATAAGGTTTCAACTCCTTGTAACTGCAGATTAATTTGACTCATCTGTAGCTCGTAATCAAAATCGCTGACAGCGCGCAACCCTTTTACAATTGTGGTTATCTGCTTTGATTTGCAGTAATCAACTAGCAAGCCACTCCAAGAATCAACCAAAACATTTTTGTAATTGGCCGTAACCTCTTTAATCATCTCAATTCTCTCATCTACTGTAAAGAGTGAGCTTTTAGTTTGATTTACTAGTACTGCGATGACTACCTCATCAAATAAGGAGCTAGCTCGCTTAATAATATCTAGATGACCATTTGTGATTGGATCAAAGGATCCTGGACATACAACTCGTCTCATAAGCAAAACGCTAGCAAGTAATTGGCCAGTTAGCCATTCTTAACCTGAAATTGAAAAATTAATCAGCATGAGAGCCGTAGTGAATAGCCCCTTGGCCATAAGAACGCACCTTTACCTCTTGCAACCCAATTGGCCAGGTGAATGCTGCGCCTTTGGCATCTCGCTCTATTGCAATAACACCAAATTTTCCCAGCAAGTTGTTACTTAGTATTTTCTTTAAGATTTTTTCAATCTCGATGTTTGTCACATCATATGGTGGATCTAAGAAGATAATGTCAAACTGCTTATTTGCTAAATGGTTGATGTACTCAAATGTCGTTGTTTGGTGAACTTTAAACTTTCCTAGATTTGGCTGATTTAACAATAATTCAAAGTTTTTTTCACATACTTGCGCACTCTCTGAGTTGCTCTCAATTGATTCAACTAAACCAGCACCCCTAGATAAAGCTTCAACTCCAACCGCACCAGAGCCAGCAAATAAATCTAAGAAGTACAAACCATCTAATGTGCCAAAGGTAGAGATCAGGGATGAAAATAATCCCTCTCGTGATCGATCAGAGGTTGGTCTGGTAATTGAAGGTGGTGAGAACAATTTACGTCCTTTGCCAGCTCCGGCGATGATTCGCATGCCTATGATTTATCCATAAATGCTGATGACTCTTGATCCTTTAACTTCTCCACCTCTAAC
>CAZVNE010000008.1:0-42015 GCA_964628535.1 uncultured Candidatus Nanopelagicus sp.
CGATCACTTCGTGCAGTAATAACACGTGGCACGGGTGCAGGTGCATTTGCTGGATTACCAGTGGAGGTAAGTGGCAAGACTGGGACTGCTGAAGTATTTGGCAGAAATTTAGATGGGAGCGCAAAGGATGACACCTCTTGGTTTGCTTCGTATGGACCGACCGCTAATCCACAATACGCTGTTGTAATGATGGTTAGTCAGGGCGGTTTTGGTGCATCAACCTCAGGCGTTGGGGTACGAGAGATCTATGAAACATTACTTGCACCAGGCAATGAGATTTTTCCCAACGGAGTACCAAAAAGTATTCCAAAGGTTGATTTTAAAAAGGTAGCAAAGGTTAAGGTTGACCCTACCGGAGAAAAGATAAATGGAAGTAAATTAAAGTGAGCGCAAATGTAAAGTACGCCCGTCCAGCTAGAAGTAACTTTGCTGGCTTTGATAAAATTTTATTGGGCGCAGTTGCCGCTCTTTTAGTAATTGGCACCTTGTTGGTTTACGCCGGTACCCGAGAATGGTTTAGATCAAATGATCTTGATCCAGAGTATTACTTAAAGCGCCATGTTTTAAATATCTTAATTGGTGGCTTACTGGCATACGGAACTACCTTGATTGATTACCGCTTACTTCGCGCCTATACACCATTTGTTTGGGGAGCGGGCGTACTTGGCTTAATTCTGGTTTTAGTCATAGGTTCAACTGTTAATAGTGCAAAGGCGTGGTTGTCATTTCCGGGTGGATTTCAATTACAACCAGCCGAGTTAGCGAAGATATCAATCATTGTTGGTATGGCGATGGTCTTGGCGGAGCGAAAAGATCTGCGAGGAGATCCAACTGATTCAGATGTTGCAAAATCCTTACTAGTTGCTGCGATACCAGTTGGCTTAATTTTATTGCAGCCAGATCTTGGTACGGTATTAATCATTTGTGCAGCGGTTGTTGCAATGATCGGCGCATCTGGTGCACCAATTCGTTGGGTAGTTGGCTTAATACTTTTGGCGATTGCCGGTGGATTTGCTGCAGTCCAAACAGGTGTGGTCAGTGAGTACCAGGTTAAACGTCTGCAATCCTTTATCGATCCCGCCGCTGATCCACAATTGAGTGGTTATCAATTACGGCAGGCTCGCATAACTATTGGCTCTGGCGGATTTTTTGGTAAAGGTTTATTTGATGGCCCACAAACAAATGGTCGATTTGTGCCAGAACAACAAACAGATTTTATCTTCACGGTGGCTGGTGAAACATTAGGCTTTGTTGGAAGCGCCACGATTTTACTGCTCTATAGCATTATATTTTTTAGAGCTTTTATGATTGCTCGGCGAACAACTGATCTATTTGGGCGATTAGTCTGTGTTGGTGTAATCGCCTGGTTTGTCTTTCAAACATTTGAAAATATTGGTATGACAATGGGCTTGATGCCGATGACGGGTGTGCCATTACCCTTTCTTTCTTATGGCGGCTCCTCGATGTTTGCTAATTTAATTGGTGTTGGCTTATTGCAAAATGTCCATGTCAGAAGCCGCTAAACACGCATAAATTAACCATAAGTTGGCAGGTCATGGCGATATCTGCGATACTACCGCTACGCAATCAGCGCGAGGATAAAGATCCAACGCCGCGGTTACGTCACAATTTTTAAGTATTACAACTTAACTTTGGTTAACAAAATTAAGTTATAAGCAAAGAGAATTGAAGAAGAAATACTGCAAAACTGCAGTAATTAAAATTTTGAAAAGGATTTGATTTATATGGCTGATGAGCCTAAAGCACCTCGTAAACGTGCTGCGAAAAAAGCAGCAAGCACAGATGGCGTAACGGAAGAGAAAAAAAGCGCCAAAAAATCTGCAAAATCTATTCCAGTTCCACTGTTCCAAGCAGCACCTGTTGCTGTTAAGAAAAAGGTGGATAAGGCAGCGAAGCCAGAGACTGAAGCTGTTGTTGAAAAATCTGGCGATGAGAGTGAAGATGCCAGACGCCGTCGCCGTCGTGGTGGCCGTGGTCGCCGTCGTGGTGGAAAAGATTCCACAGATGAGAGCGAAACCAATAATGATTTAAGTAATGATGGTGCAGATTCAACTGATGAAGCAGTAACGGATGGTGGATCACCAAGACGTCGTCGCCGTCGCCGAGCACGTGGTGAGGGTGTTACACCGGGCGAGAGCATTGATGAAGATGGCGTTTTAACAGTAGTTAAGGTTCGTGAAGCACGAGTTCGTGAGCCACGTCCTGATCGAAGTGAGGGTCGCGGTCGTCGTGATCGCTATGAGCGTCGTGATCGTTCAGATCGCGGTGATAGATATGACCGACGTGAGCGCCGTGATTTCACTCGCAAGCGCGGAACCATCATTACTGAATCAGAGTTCTTAGCACGCCGCGAAGCGGTTGATCGCTCAATGTTGGTTAGACAGATCGCCGATCGAACTCAGATTGCAATTATTGAAGATAATGTAATGGTTGAGCATTATGTAAATAGAAATAGCAATATTTCATATGTCGGCAATGTTTACTTAGGTAAGGTGCAAAATGTTCTGCCTTCAATGGAGGCTGCCTTCGTTGATATTGGCAAGGGAAGAAATGCGGTTCTCTATGCAGGTGAGGTTAATTGGGATGCACATGGTTTATCCGATAGCGCACCTCGCAAAATTGAACATGTTTTAAAATCTGGACAATCTGTTTTAGTGCAGGTAACTAAGGATCCAATTGGCCAAAAGGGTGCTCGATTAACTAGCCAGGTTTCACTTCCTGGTCGTTACTTAGTTTATGTTCCTGGTGGCGAGATGAGCGGAATCAGCCGACGCCTGCCAGAGCAAGAGCGCGCTCGCTTAAAAGCAATTTTGAAAAACTTAGTTCCAGAGGAGGCAGGCGTAATTATTCGTACCGCAGCTGAAGGAATTGCAGAGGCTGAGATTGAACGTGATGTACTTCGATTAAAGGCGCAATGGGATGATATTCAAGCAAAGGTTAATTCAAATAGCACCTCTGCACCATCTTTGCTTTATGGTGAGCCAGATCTAACTGTCCGAGTTATTCGCGATATCTTCAATGAGGATTTCAATAAGATGTTAGTTCAAGGTGATAGCGCCTGGGATGATATTCAAAATTACATTGGACATATTGCGCCAGAGCTAGCTAGCAAGATTGAAAAGTGGAGCGGTCCAAGGGATATCTTCGCTGAAAGCCGTGTTGAAGAGCAGTTAGCAAAGGCCTTTGATCGCAAGGTTTATTTACCATCAGGTGGTTCATTAGTTATCGATCGCACCGAGGCGATGATTGTTATCGATGTTAACACCGGTAAATTTATTGGTAAGGGTGGCAATCTAGAGGAGACAGTTACTAAAAATAACCTAGAAGCGGCAGAGGAGATTGCTCGTCAATTACGTCTGCGCGATATGGGTGGAATTATTGTGATTGACTTTATCGATATGACACTTGAATCAAACCGCGAGCTGGTTCTTCGCAGATTAGTTGAGTGTTTAGGTCGCGATCGCACAAAGCATCAGGTGGCAGAGGTAACCTCACTTGGTTTAGTTCAAATGACTCGCAAACGTGTTGGTCAGGGATTAATTGAGGCGTTCTCAACAACTTGCGAAAGTTGTGGTGGTCGTGGAATTCATATTCATGCAGAGCCGGTTAATAAGGTTTCACTAGAAAAAGATATGGATCAACCTTTTGCAAAGAGATCAAAGGCGAAAGAGGAGCTAGATGATTCTGATTCCGATAATGGTTTTGACAACGGTCCCGATAAGGATTCCGATAATCAGAGTGATGATGATGAGTTTGAACAAACTCCAAAATCACCTATCGTTGTTGAAAAGCCCACCCGAAAGGGTCGCAGGGCGGTAAGCACCGGAGTGATCAGCACAAATTAATGTAGATCTCGCCTCAGTTTGACCCAGGCTAGCGAAATCTCTACCCTTACCCCTCTGGGCAAAGTACTTCACTAGCCAAATAGATTTAGATAGATCAGAAAAAATAAGGAGCACAAGGTGTACGCGATAGTAAAAGCTGGCGGCCGTCAAGAGAAGGTTTCAATTGGTGAAACTCTTGTTGTTGATCGCATCGATGCAGCGGTTGGTTCATCTGTAACCTTCCCAGCAGTACTTCTTGTCGATGGTGCTGATGTAACTGCAGATCCAAAGGCGCTCTCGTCTGTAAAGGTGACTGGCGAGATCTTGGCTGAGCAAAAGGGACCAAAGCTGGCAATCCTTCGCTACAAAAATAAGACTGGCTACCGCCGTCGTCAGGGATATCGTTCAAAATTAACTCGGGTCAAAATAACCGGAATTAACAAGTAAGGGTCGGTGAAATAAATGGCAAGTAAAAAGGGTGTCTCCTCCACGCGAAATGGTCGCGATTCAAATGCGCAGTACCTTGGCATAAAACGTTTTGCAGGTCAGGTTGTAAAGGGCGGAGAGATATTGGTTCGCCAACGCGGAACCTACTTCCACCCAGGTAAGAATGTAGGCATCGGAAAAGATGACACATTATTTGCACTACAAGGTGGATCTGTTGAGTTTGGTCGTGCTCGCGGTCGACGTGTAGTAAATATCGTTCCGGCAGCTTAATCAGCGGCAGAAACTTTTATTAGTGGGTCCGCATACTGCGGGCCCATTTTTGTTTTAAGGACAACTCGAATACTGAGTAGATAAGGAGTAATCGTGGCCTCATTTGTAGATCGCGTAACTCTGCATGCCAGCGCCGGGAAAGGTGGCGATGGTTGCGTCTCTGTGCATCGTGAAAAATTTAAACCTTTGGGTGGACCCGATGGTGCAAATGGTGGTCGTGGTGGCGATGTTGTTTTAGTTGTTGATCCAGATGTCACAACACTTTTAGATTTTCACCACTCACCACATCGGGTTGGAACTGATGGCAAACAAGGTGCTGGCGATTTTAATAATGGTGCTGAAGGCAAGGATTTAATTCTAGGTGTACCAAATGGCACTGTAGTTAAAGATGCTAATGGAGAGGTAATTGCAGATTTAATTGGTTATGGCACCAGATTTATGGCGGCCCAAGGTGGCAAGGGTGGACTTGGAAATGCTGGATTGGCTAACTCAAAACGTCGCGCACCAGGCTTTGCTTTACTTGGTGAGCCAGGTGAAACACGCACATTATTTTTAGAGTTAAAGAGCGTGGCCGATATTGGATTAGTTGGATATCCAAGCGCTGGTAAATCATCCCTAATCGCTGCGATGTCCGCTGCTCGTCCAAAGATTGCTGATTATCCATTTACAACATTGGTGCCAAATTTAGGTGTTGTGCAAGCTGGTGATACTCGTTTTACAGCAGCTGATGTACCTGGCTTAATTCCAGGTGCTAGTGAAGGAAAAGGTTTAGGACATGAGTTTCTTCGTCATGTCGAGCGATGCGCTGCTTTAGTGCATGTTTTAGATTGCGCTACCTTAGAAACTGATCGTGATCCAGTTAAAGATTTTGATGTAATTGAAGAGGAGTTAAAGCTTTACGGCGGACTCTCTGATCGACCAAGAATTATCGCCTTAAACAAGATTGATCTACCCGATGGTAAAGCGATGGCAGATATGGTGCAGCCAATATTAGAACAACGTGGTTACCCAGTATTTCAAGTTTCTGCTGCTAGTCGCGAGGGTATGCAAGAGTTAATTTATGCGATGGCACAAATTGTGCAGAAGGTACGAAAGGAGCAGAAGGCCGAGGAGACAACTCGGATTGTGCTTCGACCAGTTGCCGTTGATGACAAGGGCTTTAAGGTAATTGCAAATGCTGATGGCACATTTAATGTAATTGGTGACAAACCACAGCGCTGGGTTAAGCAAACTGATTTTTCAAATGCAGAGGCGATTGGTTACTTGGCAGATCGACTTGCCTCATATGGTGTTGAGAAAGAGTTATTTAAAGCTGGCGCTAAAGCCGGTGATGAGGTGCGCATCGGTATTGGTGATGATGCAGTTATCTTTGATTGGGAGCCAAGCATTGAAGCCGGCGCTGAGTTATTGGCTGGACCACGAGGTGAGGATCTACGATTATCAACACCTTGGCGGATGGATTTAAATGATGATGTTGATCAATTAAATGATGATGAGATTGAGATGCAATGGGAGTACAACGTAGCTAATCCAAGAGATCCAAGGGTTGATGAAGATGCGAAGTAATTTTTCAACCTATAAAAGAGTTGTAGTTAAGGTCGGCTCTTCAACTTTAACCGGCCAAGCTGGTGAGAATTTAGATCCAGCAGCGGTGGATGCTTTAGTAGATAACTTAGCTAAGTTAAAGACTGAGGGTGCTGAGGTTATTTTAGTTTCATCTGGTGCGATTGCAGCTGGCTTAGCGCCACTGAAGTTAACCGCTAGACCTGCCGAATTAACCTTGCAGCAGGCGGCAGCCTCTGTTGGTCAAGGTTTGTTAATGGCGAAGTACACCCAATCCTTTCAACGATTTGCCGTGACTACCTCGCAAGTTTTAATCACCTTAGATGACATTACAAAATCAGCACATGTACAAAATATTAAAGCGGTTTTGAACTCACTGTTATCCCTTGGTGTGGTTCCAATTATTAATGAAAATGACTCAGTTGGCACAGAGGAGATCAAGTACGGCGATAATGATGGCTTAGCCGCCCTGGTTACCAATTTAATTGATGCTGATCTACTGATATTAATTACCGATATCGATGGTCTTTATGATGCTAATCCAGCGCAGCCAAATGCAAAGCGAATCTCTGAAGTTACCAATATTGCTGATTTAGATCTATCAACTATTGGTGGTGCTGGCAGCTCCGGCGTTGGCAGCGGTGGCATGGCAACAAAGATCGAAGCGGCAAAGGTAGTAACAGAAAACAATATTCCAATGTTGCTTTTGAAATTAGATCAATTGGGTGAGGCGATTGCTGATAAAGATGTTGGTACTTTTTTCGCTAAGAAGTAATGTCTTTCTTGGCAAATTTATTTATTGCAAGCGCATAAAAAATAATTCCAGAAATCGCACAGTAAGAGGCACCTCTTGCCATTTGCGACCAGTCAATAGTTGTTGAAAGCGCGTCGAGCCAGGTGTCTGTATAGTGCACTGGCAACCATTGACGAATTGAACCTAGCGCCGAAATAGCATCCAAAATTGTTAGCAGAATTGTAATTCCAACAGCACCGCCAACTGCGCCAAGTGGTGCATCGGTTCGTACGCTTAAGTAAAAAGCTAAGCCGGCAACAAATAGAAGTGAGATTGCAAGATAACCGGTCATGATTGCAAGACGCGTGAAAGTAACTGAGTTATTAAAGGTAACGCCCAGTGGAGTCTGTAACGGTGCAACTCCAAAAGTTATTGCACCCACTATCCACGAGGAAATCGGCACTAGCAGAACTGCGATAAGTGAAAGCGTCAGACTGACCTTCATCTTCTGAATCAGTAAACGTGTACGTGGCACAGGAGAGGCCAGTAAATATCGCAATGTTGACCAAGATGCTTCACTTGCCACAGTGTCACCATTAAAGAGTGCAATAACTGTCACTAAGAGAAAAGGCGTTGAAAAGAACAACATTGTTGTTGTGAAGTTTGCAGCTCCCAAGGTTGCTAAACCAATGATGTCTGTAGCGCCAGATCCAAACTCAGAGGAATCACCATCCTCCTCTGATGGCCCAAACTTCACGGCCAGTGCGACAAGTATTGGAAGGGATAAAACAAAACCGTATGCAAAGGCTGTGCGTTTGCGTTTTAATTGACGGTATAGCTCTACCCGAAACGGCAAGGTCTTACCTACTAGATAACTCACTTAACTGCCTTTCCGATAACTAAATCATCGCCAATAAGTTCTAGGAAAATCTCCTCTAGTGATCTTGACTGGCGATTTTTGGACAAGATCTTCTTCATTGGCCCAAATGCGATCAAATGTCCACGATGCATAAGAACTACATGGGAACAAGTTTGCTGCACTTCCGCCAGTAAGTGTGAAGAGACAATTACTGTGCGTCCAGTCTTGGCATACTGCTTCAGCACTACTCGCATCTCGGCAATCTGTTGCGGATCAAGTCCATTTGTCGGTTCATCCAAAACAAGTAGATCAGGCATTCCCAACATCGCTTGTGCGATTGCAAGCCGTTGTCTCATGCCTTGACTGTAAGAGCGCACCTTCTTATCAAGTGCGGTTCCTAATTTAGTAATTGAAAGAACTTCATCTAGATACATCTCACCAGTTCGGCCAATTGATTTCCAATACAGATCTAAATTCTCACGACCAGTAAGGTGTGGAAGAAAACCAGGACCTTCAACAAAACTTCCAAGGTTTGCTAGCGCGGGTGATCCGGGATAAACAGCTTTGCCATCCATATAAATTGCACCCTCTGTTGGGAAGATCAATCCCATCATCATGCGAAGTGTGGTTGTTTTTCCGGCGCCATTTGGGCCAAGTAAACCAACAACCTGACCGCGACTTACTGTGAAGGATAAATTTTCTACCGCCTTATATCCATCTTTATAAACCTTAGAAAGATTTTCAACCTGCACAAGGAACTCTTCTTCACCAAATGCATCTGAAGCTTTTGGTCGGCGCAGATACACAATGCCGATCGCCAAAATAAGGGTAAGTAGAGTTAATGCTGGCCAAAGCCAGATAGCACCACCACTGGCTAGAGATTGAACTGGCAGTACTGAGTACTCAAGAGGTGAAAGCGCAGTAATTGAATAAGTGGATGCAGATTTAGGTAATTCATAACCTTGATCGGTGGTTGAAATTCCAATCGCAAGTGTGTCACCTACAGCAGCATCAAGAACGACAGATGGAAGTTCAACTGTAATGTCTCGTCCAGTTGCCGGAATTGCTGAAATTTTTATTGGTGCCACAATTCCATTTGGTTGAGAGATTGCACCACTTGCTGATTTGCTTACAAGTGAAAAGAATAGAGTTGCTTCTCCAGTAGAACTAGTAATCCGTACCTTTACGCGCGAAGGTCCAACGATTGAGATGGGCCTGTCTAACTTTGTGCTTTCTAAAAATCCACTCTGACTAGGTAAAAATGCTGGACTAAATCCTGCAATGCCAGAAGCAAGTGTTGCTGCCAAACTTCCAACTGAACCGATTCCAGGGAGTGTGGAGATAGCGCTAGGTATTCCACCAATTGGGTGGGCCATTACCGCCGGTTTTGACAATAGATTGATCTTTTCGAGGCTTGCTAAATCTGGAGTATTAGCAGATGAGAAGTTTTTTGGCAGCACACTTGAATCTTGTAATGAAATTGAGCCATTAATTTTCGTAAATTGAAAAGCCGGAATTGAGATTTCTTTGCCATTTAAATACTTATCAAACCAGTTTAAATACTGCTTGCGTAAAAACTCATCCTCATTTGTTCCGCCATCATGTCCGCCGCCATGCCAGATTAGAGATAGTGGTAGATCGCTCTTGGCTTTACGCAGTGCAGTAAATGTCTTCAGACTCTCATTCAGCGGAAAGAGAGAATCAGATTGACCATGACTTAACAGCGTAGGAGCTGTGATTTGCGTAAGTACTGAGCTGGGTGAAACTGAATCAAGTAGTGCAATTTCTTTGGCAGAGGGTCTTCCATTTAAAACAGAGTTCTTATAGGCAGCACACCATTGTTGAACAAGAGTGCCACATTCACCAAGTGAGGGGTTCTGCAAAGTAGCTAGAGAAAGAAATGTTCCTGTCCATACTTTTTTAAAAGGTCCAGGTTCAGTTAGATCAGCTGATGATTGTGGAAAGAGTGCTTGATTTAGATTATTCCAAGTTATATCTGCAATTGCTGCATCTATTCGCTTATCAACTGCAGCGGTTAAAAGAGCAGCAGCGCCACCATATGAGGCACCAACGATGCCAACTTTGGGATCACTGCCATTCTCCCTCGCTACCTCTTGGCGGGTAGCCAGATAAGAAATTAGTTTCTGAATATCAGCAATTTCACCCTGCAAGCTATTCATCGAAATCTGACCAGTTGACTTACCAAATCCGCGCGCCGTCCAAGTAAGAACAACAAAACCATTGTCGCGGTAGAACTGCGCAGATTCTGCAACTGCATTTTTTGAACTGCCAAAGCCGTGGGCAAGCAAAATTGCAGGAGCTGGAGTTTTTTCTGGCAGAAAGAGTGAGGTGTCGATTAAAAAACCTGGTGCGGTCTGGATAGATTTTTCAATTGCTACTGCAGCGGTTGCAGGGGTCGGAATCAAAACCAACTGAGCAAAAACCACCAAGGCAACCCAAAGCTTCATGGCTTAATAATATTGGTTATCTGATTTTAAGAAACTTCAAAATTTTCGAGAGGAATTAGCCCTTTAACTCTTTAGGTTAGAGATATCCAACAAAGCCTTCGCGGTATCTGATTCATGATCTGAATCAGTTGGATTATCACTTAACTTAACAATCACCGTTCTGGTATTTGGATTAACAAAGATAAATTGGCCATGTAAGCCCAGCGCTAATGAGATTCCTGGAAATGGCTGCCAAAGCTGAGCA
Source organism: uncultured Candidatus Nanopelagicus sp. (assembly GCA_964628535.1). Taxonomy (GTDB): domain Bacteria; phylum Actinomycetota; class Actinomycetes; order Nanopelagicales; family Nanopelagicaceae; genus Nanopelagicus. Next base: position 10,430 of record CAZVNE010000008.1, read on the forward strand.
GCGTAACCCCAATCACGATCAAGGGTAGTTACTGGTGTAACCATTCGATTTAGCCAAGCTTTATCAATAATTTTATTTGGGCCTGCGTAACCACCATTTAATAACAACATGCCAACCTTGGCGTAATCAATAGCGGATGCGTTGAAGCAGCAAAAGGTTTTCTCAGTTCCACCGACACGATCAACATTCCAGGTTGCTGGAAACTTGGCACCAAGTGGTTGCCAAACATTCTCGCTGAAGTAATCAGCAACCCGCACGCCAGTTATCTTCTTAATGATCATGCCCAGCATCTGCGTATCAACACTTCGGTACTCAGATTTACTGCCTGGATCAAATGCCATCTTTCGGTTATTACTTAGAAACCAATCTAAATCAGTGGTTGCATACATCTGTGCGATGGCAACTCCCCAACCAGATGGCCCAGCTGGGTAATTATCAGAGACACCAACCCCAGATTGCATATCAAGCAAGCTTTGAATTGTTACCTGGTCAAAGGTGGTGCCGGTCTTTAACTCTGGGAAGTAATCTACAAAGAGATCACTCTCTTTAATCTTGCCTTGATTTATCAATTGACCAATCATGATTGAGGTCATTGTCTTTGCAACTGAGTAAGAGGGAAGTTGTGAGCTTTGGGTTAAACCGGTTTTATACCACTCGTAGGTTAAGACACCATTTCGAATTACTAAAAATGCATTTGAATCAGTTTTACTTAAGAAATCAGCCCAACTTAATTTTTCGCCCTGATAGAAAATATCTGCCGGCATCTGTTCAGATGCGGTCGGTAGATTAATTGGTCGATCAGCGGCATCAATTACATGCCATGGCATCAAGGTTGGAGTTTTTGAGGCGGGGGATAAGCCCAACTTAATCGCGGCGATTGGTTCAGGATAACGAACTGCTTTTAGGAAGCCAAAGAGTGCTAAATACACAACTAAGAGGGAAATTATTGTATTTCGAAGTATTTTGAATAGTCGCTTCATATCCAAAGCATAATTGACCGTAGGCTATTCTCATGGACGCGAAGGCTTTGATTTCAGAGATGGCAGCAAAGGCAAGAGCTGCCTCATTTACATTAGCTGCCGCCTCCGCAACTGAGCGCCGTGATTACTTAATTAAGATTGCAGATCAATTAAGTAAATCTAAACCACAAATTCTCACCGCTAATCAAATTGATTTAAATCAAGCACAAGCAGCGGGTATCTCTGAATCACTGCTAGATAGATTGCGATTAACTGAGAAGCGAATTGATGAGATGGCGATGGGCGTTAAAAACATCGCTAATTTAACCGATCCACTTGGTGAGGTTTTAGCTGAACGAACTTTAGAAAATGGCTTACTACTTCGCCAGATGCGAGTTCCATTTGGAGTTGTTGGCATGATTTATGAGGCCAGACCCAATGTCACTGTTGATGCTGGTGCGATCTTAATTAAATCGGGAAATGCCGCATTGCTGCGCGGTTCAACAACTGCAGCGCACTCTAATCAGATCTTGGTTGAAATTATGCGCAGCTGCGCCGAAGGCTTAAATATTTCACCAGATGTAATTCAATTAATTCCATCACAAAGTCGTGAGACAACTACAGCCCTACTTACTGCCCGCGGTGAGGTTGATCTTGTTATTCCACGAGGCAGTGCGCAATTAATTCAGATGGTGGCGGATGAGGCTACTGTGCCAACTATTGAAACCGGTGCTGGGGTTTGCCATGTTTATATAGATAAGAGCGCTGATCAATCGATGGCAATTGATATCGCGATTAACTCAAAGACGCATCGTCCAAGTGTCTGCAATGCAGCTGAGACAATTTTGGTTCATAAGGATATTGCTAATCAATTTATGCCGACCTTACTTGATGCACTTATTGCCGCTGGTGTTGTTATCAATGGTGATGCAGCAACGGTTGCGATCGCAAACAAATCTGGCCAAAAGGTACAGGCAGCAAGTGATAAATCATGGTCGACTGAGTACGGCACACTTGAGATTAATATCGGTGTAGTTGATGATGTGCTAGCTGCGATCTCACACATCTCTCGTTACGGAACCAATCACACAGAGGCGATTGTGGCTAAGGATGATGCAGCAATAAATTTATTTACCAAGTTAAATGACAGTGCTGCGATCATGATCAACGCATCTACTAGATTTACCGACGGTGAGCAGATGGGATTTGGCGCTGAGATTGGAATTTCAAATCAGAAATTACATGCCAGAGGCCCAATGGGTATTGCGGAAATGACAACCTCTACCTGGATTGTTACTGGAAATGGACAAGTTCGCAGTTAAATAATCTCCAGTTATACTTATAACATCATGTCTGCCATCTCCCGTGAAGAAGTTGCTAATTTAGCTAGGCTCGCTCGAATCGAGATGAGTGATGCTGAACTTGATCACCTATCTGGCGAGATGCAGGTAATTCTTGGTGCAGTCGCACGTGTGCAAGAGGTAGCAAGTGCTGATGTGCCACCAACCTCTCATCCAATTCCAGTAAACAATGTGGTTCGTGAGGATGTAGTAATCCCAAGCCTTTCACCAACCGATGCCTTATCTGGCGCACCGGCAAGTTCAGAACAACGTTTTAAGGTTCCCCAAATTTTAGGTGAAGCGTAATGAGTATCCGCAGCAGCGCAGCGGAAATGGCAGAGGCACTAGCTAAAAAAGAGATCAGCGCAGTTGAATTAGCAAACCAACATTATGCACAAATTGAAGCGGTAGAAAAAGATGTTCATGCTTTTTTACATCTTGATAAAGCCGGTGCATTAGCACAAGCTGAAAGTATTGATAAGAAACGTGCAGCCGGCGAGAAGTTATCACCACTTGCAGGCGTACCACTTGCATTAAAGGATGTACTGGTTCAAAAGGGTGTACCAACAACTTGTGGTTCAAAGATGCTCGAGGGTTGGCGACCACCATATGATGCAACAGTTGTTACCAAGTTAAAAGATGCCGGAATTGTTATCTTAGGTAAGACAAATATGGATGAGTTTGCAATGGGCTCATCAACTGAAAACTCAGCTTACGGACCAACACATAATCCTTGGGATTTAACTCGCATTCCAGGTGGATCAGGGGGCGGATCAGCTGCCGCACTCGCTGCCTTTGAAGCACCACTTGCAATTGGTACCGATACTGGTGGATCGATCAGACAACCAGCAGCGGTTACCGCAACAGTAGGTGTAAAGCCAACTTATGGTGGTGTATCTCGCTATGGCTTAGTTGCATTCTCATCCTCGTTAGATCAAGCAGGACCTTGTGCACGTACCGTTTTAGATACTGCGATGTTGCATCAAAGTATTGCTGGCTTTGATCCAAAGGATTCCACCAGTATTAATCACGCGGTCCCTGATGTAGTTGCCGCTGCTAAGAGGAAAGATGTAAAGGGTTTAAAGATCGGCATTGTTAAACAATTATCTGGTGCTGGTTATCAAAAGGGTGTTGAAAATAAGTTTAATGAGGCGGTTGCTGAATTAGTTAAGTTGGGTGCTGAAATTGTTGAAGTATCCTGCCCAAATTTTGAGTATGCATTAGCTGCCTACTACTTAATTGCACCATCTGAGTGTTCATCAAATCTGGCACGTTTTGATTCAATGCGCTTTGGAATTCGCATCGGTGATGATGGTTCAAAGGGTGCCGAAGAGGTTATGAATCTAACTCGCCAAGTTGGTTTTGGTCGCGAGGTAAAGCGCCGAATTATTTTAGGAACCTACGCCTTATCTTCTGGTTACTACGATGCTTATTATGGAAGTGCGCAAAAGGTGCGAACCTTAATCAAACGAGATTTTGATGCCGCCTTTGAAAAGTGTGATGTTCTAGTTTCACCAACTGCACCAACTACTGCATTTAAGATTGGCGAGAAATCTGATGATCCACTTGCCATGTACTTAAATGACATCGCCACAATTCCAGTAAATATGGCGGGTATTGGCGGTATGAGTCTGCCTTGTGGTTTAGCTGAAGAGGATAATTTGCCAGTTGGTTTTCAGATCATGTCACCAGCGATGAAGGATGATCGGATGTACCTAGTTGGTGGCGCCCTTGAAGCGGCATTGCTAAGCAAGTGGGGCAAACCAATTTTAGATTTCGCACCAAGATTAGCTGGTTCAAAATGAGTTTAAATTACGATCAAGCGATTGAAAAGTACGAGCCAACCTTGGGGCTTGAAGTACATGTTGAGTTAAATACCAAATCAAAGATGTTTTGTGGTTGCGCGACCGAGTTTGGTGCAGAGCCAAATACGCAAACCTGTCCAGTATGTCTTGGCTTACCAGGTGCGCTACCAGTTGTTAATAAGACCGCCATTGAATCTTCAATCTTGATTGGATTGGCTCTTAACTGTTCAATTGCGCCATTCTCTAGATTTGCTCGTAAAAATTACTTCTATCCAGATATGCCGAAGAATTTTCAAACCTCTCAATATGATGAACCGATCTGCGTGAATGGCTTTTTAGATGTTGAGATTGAAACTGATGAGGGCAATAAAGTATTTCGCATCGATATTGAGCGAGTTCATATGGAGGAGGACACTGGTAAATCTCTACATGTTGGTGGCTCTACCGGTCGAATTCACGGCGCTGAGTACTCACTTCTTGATTACAACCGAGCTGGAATTCCGCTAGTTGAAATTGTTACCAAGATTGTGCCAAACACCGGCAAGTACGCACCACAGGTAGCACGAGCATATGTTGCAGCACTGCGCGATATTTTGCGTGGCTTAAAGGTCTCTGATGTAAAGATGGAGCAAGGCTCTTTAAGGTGTGATGTAAATCTTTCTTTGGCACCATCTGGCAGTGGTGAACTCGGTACTAGAAGTGAAACTAAAAATGTTAACTCACTTCGCTCAGTTGAAACCGCAGTAAGTGGTGAGATCGTTCGCCAGGCAAATAGATTGCAATCTGGTGAAAAAATTGTGCAAGAGACCCGTCACTTTTTAGAGGAGAGCGGAGAAACTCGTCCTGGTCGCTCTAAGGAAAAAGCAGAGGATTACCGTTACTTCCCAGAGCCAGATTTAGTTCCAGTAGTTCCTGATAACAAGTGGATTGAAGAGTTACGTAAAACTTTGCCAGAAAAACCAGCAGATCGTCGTAAGCGTTTACAAAGTGAGTGGTCAGTTCCGGAAAAGGAGATGACTGCAATGGTGAATGCTGAGTTGTTAGATACTGTTGAAGAGACGGTAAAGCTAGGTGCTGATCCAACAAAGGCGCGCAGTTGGTGGCTGGGTGAGATCTCTCGAATTGCTAATGAACGTGATGTAGTTGCTACCGAGTTAATCTCAGTTACCGCAGTTGCACAAGTAATTAATTTAATTAATCAAGGAGAGCTCACCGATAAGTTAGCTCGTCAGGTAGTTGATGGGGTAATTGCTGGCGAGGGAACTCCGGCAGAGGTAATTAGTAAGCGTGGATTAAAGGTTGTCTCTGATGATGGTGCATTGATGAAGGCGATTGAAGATGCAATTGCTGCACAACCAGATACGGCTGAGCGAGTTCGTGGTGGAAATATTCCAGCAGCTGGTGCCTTAATTGGCGCAGTCATGAAGGCAACTGGCGGCCAAGCAGATGCCGCCAAGGTGCGCGAATTACTTTTGAAACATTTAGGACAGTAAAACTCTTTTTGTCCTATTGTTCTGTGCTATTGCAGGCCAATTACTGGATTAGTGAACGCCAGCACCCTCAGTTTCAACCAATGAATCCTTACCTACATTGACGAAGAAGAAGAGCATGATTGCGCCAATAAATAACATCACTGCGCTCCATTGAAATGCCACGGTAAAGCCATGAGTGATCGCAAATGGTTGTAATCGCTCACCTAATTGTGAGTTTGCAGTTGCGTAAGTAGTCGCTGCAGTTGCTGCGATTGTATTTAACAATGCGGTACCGAGTGAGCCACCTACCTGTTGTGAAGTATTTAGCATCGCACTTGCCACGCCAGTGTCATGAGATGAAACTGCGTGTAATGATGTGGATGTGAGTGGAATAAAGACCAACGCCATGCCAGAGCTCATGATTAACAGCGATGGCAGCACATGAGTTGTGTATGAGGTGTCTGGAGTAATTCGAGTCATTAGCAGTAAGCCAGAGCCAGCTGCAATTAAACCAGGAACCATTAATGCACGGGGACCAAATTTAGGTAGCAGTTGAGATGCCACACCAGCGAAGATAATGATTCCGGCGGTAAATGGCAGGAAGGCAAAACCAGATTTCAATGGGCTGTATCCCAAAATTACCTGTAGGTATAAACCTAAAAACAGGAACATTGAGAATAGGCCAGCACCAACAACTAGTGAGCCAAGGTATGAACCACCACGATTTCGTTCAGTTACTACACGAAGTGGCATCAACGGATTTTTAACCTTTGATTCAATAATTACAAAGATAATTAATAAAAGTACCGCAGCCATTAAGAATGAGATTGTTGTGGAGCTAGACCAACCCTTTGTTGCCGCCTCATTAAAGCCGTAAGTAAGTGAGAATAAACCAGCGGTTGCAGTAATAACGCCAGGCATGTCATAGGTGTTATCGCCGGCAGCTTTTGATTCGCGAACAAATTTAATCGCTAGCAAAGCAGCCACAATTGCAATTGGGGTGTTAACACCTAGACACCAACGCCAAGAGGTGTACTCGGTAAGTACGCCACCTAAAATTAAACCAATCGCTGCACCGCCACCAGAGATTGCGCCAATTACACCAAAGGCTTTAGCGCGCTCTTTAGGAACGGTAAATGTAACTGAGATAATTGCAAGAGCAGCTGGCGCAAGTAGCGCAGCAAAGACGCCTTGTAGCGCACGAGAAGCAAATAACATTCCTTGATTTGCAGCAACGCCACCTAGTGCGGAGGCGGCGGCAAAGCCCACTAAACCAATTAAGAAGATCTTTCGTCGACCAACATAATCACCAATTCGCCCGCCCAGTAAAAGCAGTGAACCAAAGGCAAGGGTGTAGGCGGTAATAACCCATTGCTGATTGGCATCTGAGATACCTAACTCACTCTTTGCACTTGGAATTGCAATATTCATAATTGAGCTATCAAGCACGATCATTAATTGTGCAATTGCAACTACAAACAAGGTGCGCCATCTAGTGGGGTCTAAAACTTGATTATTCTGTGAATTTGCCATGACGGTATCTCCTCGAATCAACTTTGGTTTTTCATAAGAATGCTTATGTAAGGGTAGAATTCTCTCATGAATAACCCAATGAAGCCTCGATCTGGACTTGTGACAGATGGCATGGAGCGCGCTCCAGCCCGAGGAATGTTGCGGGCAGTTGGTATGAAAGATGAAGATTTTGTTAAACCACAAATTGGAATTGCATCATCTTGGAATGAGATCACACCATGCAACATGTCATTGGATCGATTAGCTAAAGCATCAAAGATCGGCGTAACAAAAGCTGGTGGCTTTCCAATGCAATTTGGCACCATCAGTGTTTCTGACGGAATCTCTATGGGACATGAAGGAATGCACTTCTCCTTGGTATCTCGTGAAGTAATTGCAGATTCTGTTGAAGCGGTAATGGAGGCGGAACGTTTAGATGGCATGGTGACATTTGCTGGTTGTGATAAATCACTTCCTGGCATGATGATGGCCGCAGCTAGATTAGATGTAGCAAGTGTTTTTGTTTACGCCGGTTCAATTATGCCGGGCAAGGTTGATGGCCGTGATGTCACAATCATCGATGCCTTCGAAGCGGTTGGTGCTTGCGCTCGCGGTTTAATCTCTCAAGAAGAGGTCGACAAGATCGAACGTGCAATCTGTCCAGGTGAAGGTGCATGTGGCGGTATGTACACCGCAAACACAATGGCGGCAATTGGTGAAGCGATTGGTTTATCACTTCCAGGCTCAGCTGCGCCACCAGCAATTGATCGACGACGTGATGATTATGCAATTAAATCTGGCGAAGCGGTTGTTGAGTTAATTCGTCTTGGAATTACAACTCGAATGATTTTGACTAAAAAGGCATTTGAAAATGCGATCACAATTTTAATGGCGCTAGGTGGCTCAACAAATGCGGTCTTGCACCTACTAGCAATAGCGCATGAGGCAGATGTTGAACTAGAGCTTGAAGATTTTCAACGCATCGGTGCAAAGGTGCCGCTACTTGGTGATTTAAAACCATTTGGTAAGTATGTAATGACCGATGTTGATCGGGTTGGTGGAATTCCAGTAGTACTTCGTGCATTGCTAGATGCTGGATTACTTCATGGTGATTGTTTAACTGTTACGGGTAAAACAATGGCGGAGAATTTAAAGGATATTGCACCTCCTGATCCAGATGGTGAAATATTAAAGGCGGTTAAAAATCCATTATCAGTTGGTGGAGGCATAACAATTCTTGGTGGCTCACTTGCACCAGATGGTGCAGTATGTAAGACAGCTGGAATTGGTGTTGATTTATTTGAAGGACCAGCCAAAGTATTTGAACGTGAACAAGCAGCGATGGATGCACTTGAGAATGGATCAATTGTTGCAGGTGATGTTGTCGTCATTCGTTACGAAGGTCCTAAGGGCGGGCCTGGCATGCGCGAGATGTTGATGATTACTGGCGCAATTAAAGGTGCCGGTCTTGGTAAATCTGTTTTGTTATTAACCGATGGTCGTTTTTCTGGCGGTACAACTGGCTTATGTGTTGGCCATGTTGCGCCAGAGGCGGTAGATGGTGGACCAATTGCATTTATTAAAAATGGTGACCGAGTTCGAATTGATGTAATCAATCGCAAATTAGATGTATTAGTTGATGATGCACAAATGGCAGAGCGCAAAAAAGATTTCAAGCCTTTGCCACATAAGTACAAACATGGAGTACTTGCAAAGTACACCCAGTTGGTCGGATCCGCCTCAAAGGGTGCGGTCTGCTGCTAATCAAGTAACTTCTGCTTAATTTCACGTTCACAATATGAGACCGGCATCTCACGGTTTGACCTAACCCCTGATCTGCTGAGAAACTAACGCCATGTCTAACGCATCGCTAATTTCTAGCACCGTGATCACATCTGTGGTCGTGGTGATTATCGAGCGTGCGCGCTAACTAGAAAAGGTTAGTTCGCACCCCTCAGATAACACTGGGGGGTTTTGTTTTAGGAGAGGAAGAAATGACAAAGGTAACTGGCGCACAGTCTCTAGTTAACTCACTAGAAGCTGCTGGTGTTGATGTCATGTTCGGAATTCCGGGCGGTGCAATTCTTCCTGCTTACGATCCAATCTTTGACTCGAAGATTCGCCACATATTAGTTCGACATGAACAAGGTGCCGGACACGCAGCAACTGGTTATGCGCAAGCAACTGGTCGTGTTGGAGTTTGTATTGCAACATCTGGACCCGGTGCAACAAATTTAGTTACACCACTTGCTGATGCCCAAATGGATTCAGTTCCAGTTGTGGCAATAACTGGACAGGTACCGGGGCCGGCAATTGGAACAGATGCATTTCAAGAGGCGGATATTCGCGGCATCACGATGCCATTTACTAAACACAATTATTTGATTACCAATCCAGATGACATTCCTCGCGCTATCGCTGAGGCTTTTCATATCGCAAGCACTGGTCGGCCAGGTGCGGTCCTAGTTGATATTGCCAAGGATGCATTGCAACGCATGACAACTTTTGATTATCCAAAGCAGGTTTCCTTGGCTGGCTATAACCCAGTAACGCAACCAAAGGCGCAGGATATTGCTGATGCGGCAACTTTGATTTCGCAATCAAAGAAGCCAGTACTTTATGTTGGCGGCGGAGTTATAAAAGCAAATGCAGCTAAAGAGTTATTAATTTTGGCTGAGATCACTGGCGTACCAGTTGTAACAACTTTGATGGCACGTGGTGCCTTCCCAGATTCACATCCACAGCATCTTGGTATGCCTGGTATGCATGGCACAGTTGCTGCCGTTACCGCGTTACAAAAAGCTGATTTATTAATTACCTTAGGTGCCAGATTTGATGATCGAGTAACTGGCAAACTTTCAACCTTTGCACCAAATGCCAAGGTAATTCATGCAGATATTGATCCAGCTGAGATTGGTAAAAATCGTCACGCAGATGTTGCAATCATCGGAGATTTAAAAAATATCCTACTTAAGTTAAATCCTGCAGTTAAAGAGGTTTTAAGCAAGGTTCAACCAGATTTAACTCCTTGGCAAAATGAGGTTTATGGCTGGCGCAGCAAGTATCCACTTGGTTATGACAAACCTGCAGATGGTTCAGTATCACCACAATATGTAATTGAGCGAATTGGCAAGATCTCTGGCCCAAAGACAATCTTTACATCAGGTGTTGGTCAACATCAGATGTGGGCATCTCAATTTATTGGTTATGAAAATCCAAGAACCTGGCTTAACTCTGGCGGTCTTGGAACTATGGGTTATGCAGTTCCAGCAGCGATGGGCGCCAAGGTAGGTGCACCAGATACAACTGTTTGGGCAATAGATGGTGATGGTTGTTTTCAAATGACCAATCAAGAGTTAGTAACTTGTGCCTTAAATAATATTCCGATCAAGGTTGCCATTATTAATAATGAATCACTTGGCATGGTTCGCCAGTGGCAGACCCTCTTTTATAACGGTCGTTACTCAAATACCAACCTTGAATCAAAGCGAGTTCCAGATTTCAAAATGTTAGCTGAAGCGATGGGCTGTGTTGGACTTCGTTGCGAGCGACCAGAGGATGTTGATAAAACTATTGAAGCGGCGATGGCAATTAATGATCAACCAGTTGTAGTTGATTTCAGTGTTCATCGCGATGCGATGGTTTGGCCAATGGTTGCAGCTGGCAGCTCTAATGATGACATCACCACAGTGCGCTCTATGGCACCTGTCTGGGATTCACAGGAGTTGTAATGGCGATTCATACATTAGCTGTCTTAGTAGAAAACTCACCCGGAGTTCTAGCTCGCGTGGCATCACTTTTTTCTCGTCGGGGTTACAACATCGACTCATTAGCGGTGGGACCTACCGAAAACCCGGCCGTTTCCCGTATGACAATTGTCTTAAATCTTGAAGGGCATGCACTTGATCAAGTTAGTGCGCAATTATTTAAATTGGTAAATGTGATCGGAATTTCAGAGATGAAATCAAGTGAATCTGTACAACGAGAGCTATTGCTTGTAAAGGTGCCAGCAAATCCGGTGACTAAGAGTATTGCCGCGAAATTTGATGCGGTTATCACCGATGAAAATGATCAATCACTCTCACTTGAAATTGTTGGCGATAAAGATCGCATTGAGCAAGTACTTACTGCGCTAAAACCACATGGAATTCGTGAGCTAGTTCAATCAGGGTTAGTAGCACTTGAGCGAGGAGCCATTACCTTGGCCGATCGCACGCTAACTACGATGGGCACTGCGAATGAATCAAGTCCCGAAAATAAGACAGCTGATTACCAGAACTAACCCATAAGAGTAATAACCAAAAAGAATAAAGGAGCAGTTAAATGGCAACGATGTATCATGATGAAGATGCAGATTTAGCAATTATTCAATCAAAGAAGGTTGCAGTAGTTGGCTACGGCTCTCAAGGACATGCCCACGCCTTATCACTTCGCGACAGTGGTGTTGATGTAACAGTTGGTTTAGCAGAGGGTTCAAAATCTCGTGCAAAGGCTGAGGCCGAAGGATTAAAGGTGGCATCAGTTGCCGATGCTGTTAAAAATGCAGATGTGATCATGTTGTTAGCTCCTGATCATGTACAGCGCCATATTTACAATGATTCAATCGCACCAAATATGAAGGATGGTGCAGCGCTATTTTTCGGACATGGATTTAATATACGCTTTGGTTACATCAAGCCACCAGCAAATGTTGATGTTTGTATGGTTGCACCAAAGGGCCCAGGACATTTAGTTCGTCGTGAGTTCGCAGCTGGTCGCGGTGTTCCAGTAATTGTTGCGGTAGAGCAGGATGCAACTGGAAATGCTTGGCCATTAACTCTTTCCTATGCCAAAGCAATTGGCGGATTGCGTGCCGGTGGAATTCTTACCACCTTCACCGAAGAGACAGAGACCGATCTATTTGGCGAGCAATCAGTTCTTTGTGGTGGCGCATCTCAATTAGTTATGTACGGTTATGAAACCTTAATCGAGGCTGGCTACCAACCAGAGGTTGCCTACTTTGAGTGCTTGCATGAACTTAAGTTAATTGTTGACTTGATGTACGAAGGTGGAATTGCAAAGCAACGCTGGTCTGTATCTGATACCGCTGAATATGGTGATTACGTCTCTGGTCCACGTGTAATTGATCCAAATGTTAAAGAGAATATGAAGAAGGTATTAGCAGATATTCAATCAGGTGCCTTTGCTAAGCGCTTTATTGATGATCAAGATGCTGGTGCACCAGAGTTTAAATCACTACGTGCAAAGGGTGAGGCTCATCCAATTGAAGAGGTTGGTCGTAATCTGCGCAAGATGATGTCTTGGGTCAAATCATCAAATAAGGATGATTACAAAGAAGGTAACGTAGCGCGTGGCTAAAGGACCCTTAGATAAACCAGTTGTCTTAATCGCTGAGGAGTTAAGTCCGGCCACATTAGAGGCGCTCGGACCTGACTTTGAGGTGCGCAATTGCAATGGTGCAGATCGCGCCGAGTTATTGGCAGCTCTTGGTAAAGGTGTAGATGCAGTTTTAATTCGCTCTGCCACCAAGATGGATGCTGAAGCAATTGCAGCGGCAAAGGGTTTAAAGGTAATTGCACGTGCCGGTGTTGGTTTAGATAATGTTGAGATTCCAGCCGCAACAGCTGCTGGTGTCATGGTGGTTAATGCACCAACCTCAAATATTGTCTCTGCCGCTGAATTAGCAATTGGTTTGTTACTAGCATCAGCAAGATTTATCTCTCCAGCTCATGCTGCACTTCGTAATGGCAAGTGGGCACGTTCTAAGTACACCGGTGCTGAATTATTTGAAAAAACATTGGGAATTGTTGGCTTTGGTCGAATTGGTCAATTAGTAGCAGCCCGCATGCAAGCCTTTGGTATGGATGTAGTTGCCTATGATCCATATTTACAGCCAGCACGTGCTGCGCAATTAAATGTTCGATTAGTTGAGTTAGATGAGCTGCTTAAGATCTCAGATTTCATCACTATCCACCTGCCAAAGACAAAGGAAACTGCCAACTTAATTGGCGTAGCTGCATTGAAAAAAGTTAAGCCAACGGTGCGCATAATTAACGCAGCACGTGGTGGCGTACTAGATGAATCAGCACTTTACGATGCCTTAAAAGAGGGCAGAGTTGGTGGCGCAGGCCTTGATGTATTTTCAACTGAGCCATGCACCGATTCACCATTATTTGAATTAGATAATGTAGTTGCAACACCACACCTTGGTGCTTCAACTGATGAGGCGCAAGAGCGTGCTGGTATTGCAGTTGCTGTCTCAGTTCGCAAAGCATTATCAGGTGAGTTAGTGCCAGATGCGGTAAATGTTAAGGGTGGCGCAATTGATGAAGCGGTGCGCCCAGCACTTCCACTTGTTGAAAAATTAGCCCAGGTTGCAACTGTTTTAGCTGGTGAGCAACTGGTCTCAATTGATGTTGAGGTTCGCGGTGAGATCGCAGACCTTGATGTTTCAGTTTTATCATCCAGTGCGTTAAAGGGTGCGTTAATTGCAATGGGTGCCGAGGATGTTACCTATGTAAACGCGCCAAATTTAGCGACAGAGCGCGGCTTAACATCTGCAATTACAACTGATGGTGATTCACCAGATCACCGCAATCTAGTCTCTGTTCGCGCAGTATGCGCTGATGGCACTCAAGCATCAGTAAGTGGAACATTGATGGGAATTCGCCAGGTTGAAAAGATTGTGGCAATTGATAAGTTAGATCTTGATTTAAAGCCAACTAACAATCTGCTATTTCTTCGCTACCTTGATGTGCCAGGAGTTGTTGGTGTCGTAGGAAATGCATTAGGTAAGTTACAAATTAATATTGCCGATATGCAGGTAGCACGCACCGATATTGGCGGTAGTGCACTGATGGCCTTAACTGTTGATTCCGTAATTCCAAATCAGATCCTTGATGTAATTGCAAAAGAGACTGGTGCGGCAATGGTTCGCTATGTGAATTTGGTAAGTGAATGAAATCCTTTAAGTTAGCGGTTATTGCTGGCGATGGAATTGGGCCAGAGGTAGTAGATGAGGGCTTAAAGGTATTAGCTGCTGTCTCAAAAAAGTATGACCTTAGCTTTGAGCAAACCCCTTACGAGCTTGGCGCTAAGTACTGGCACAAAACTGGGGAGACCTTGCCTGATTCAGTATTGGCAGAGTTAGGAAAGGCAGATGTAATTTTGTTAGGTGCAGTTGGCGATCCATCAGTTCCAAGTGGTGTCTTAGAACGCGGCTTACTGTTAAAGCTTCGGTTCGCCTTTGAGCATTACATAAATTTGCGGCCAGCCAGGTTGTATCCAGGTGTTACCTCACCAATTACAAATAACAAAGGTATTGATTTCTTAGTTGTGCGCGAAGGAACTGAAGGTTTATATGTTGGTGCTGGCTCATTAAAGGATGAGGGCACAAAGACGGAGTTAGCGATTGAAGAGTCAATCAATACCTACAAAGGGGTCGAGCGAGTAATCCGCGATGCCTTTACTAGAGCACAAACTCGCCCACGCAAGAAGTTAACCTTGGTGCATAAGAACAATGTATTGATCCGTGCCGGTGGATTGTGGACTCGGGTATTTAATGAGGTTGCTAAAGAGTTTCCCGACATAACAACTGATTATTTACATGTGGATGCAGCATCCATGTTTTTTGTAACAAATCCCGAGCGCTTTGATGTAGTAGTTACCGATAACTTGTTTGGTGACATCATCACCGATATCGCTGCCGCTATCTGTGGCGGAATTGGTTTGGCTGCTAGTGGAAATATAAATCCAACTGGTGCTTACCCTTCAATGTTTGAGCCGGTTCATGGTAGTGCACCAGATATTGCCGGCAAGAATTTAGCTGATCCAACTGCAACTGTTTTATCAATCGCCATGATGTTAAATCACCTAGGCGAGACAAAAGCGGCGGCAGAGGTAGAGGCTGCAGTTGCAGCTGATCTAGCAACACGTGGTGATAAGAAGCGTTCAACCTCTGAAATCGGAGATGCATTAGCAAAGGCGATCTCATGAAGGTAATCATCAATCAATCAAGTAATCCAGTTAAAGCTGATCTGCGCGATGAGCGAGTTAAATCTCCGGGCTTTGGCAAGTACTACACCGATCATATGGTGGTCGCTGAGTGGGATGAAAAAACTGGCTGGTCAGATGCGCAATTAAAGGCGTATGGTCCATTAACCCTTGATCCAGCAACCATGGTCTTTCATTATGGCCAAGAGATCTTTGAGGGTATGAAGGCTTACATTCAACCAGATGGTGGAATTTCATTATTTAGACCAGATGCAAATGCAAAACGATTTGCTAAATCTGCAGCACGCATTGCACTGCCCGAGATGCCAGTTGATTTCTTTGTACAAACTGTTGAGGAGTTAGTGAAAGCAGATCAAAACTGGGTACCAAAAAATGTTGGTGAATCTTTGTATCTTCGCCCATTTATGATCGCAACTGAGGTTGGTCTTGGTGTTCGCCCATCAAATAAAGCCACTTACGTATTAATTGCGACACCGGCTGCTGCCTACTTCAATGCGGCAAATGCAGTGACAGTTTGGATCTCAACTGAGTATGTTCGCGCTGCAATTGGTGGCACAGGGGAGGCAAAGTGCGGTGGTAATTACGCAGCCTCATTAGTTGCCCAAAAACAAGCAGCAGAGCAGGGATGCGATCAGGTTGTTTGGATTGATGCAAAAGAGCGTAAGTGGATTGAAGAGATGGGTGGCATGAATCTTTACTTTGTAAAAGGTAAAGGCAGTGATGCCAAGATTGTTACACCTAAATTAACCGGCACACTTCTGCCAGGAATTACCCGTGATTCAATTCTTTCTGTTGCGGCAGATCTTGGTTATAAAACTGAAGAGGTAATGATTTCGATGGATGATTGGCGCGATGGCGTTAAATCAGGTGAGATAAGTGAAATATTTGCTTGCGGAACCGCAGCTGTTGTCTCTGCCGTTGGTACTGCAAAATCTGCACAAGGCACCTGGGTTACTGGTGATGGCAAGCCTGGTCCAATCACAGATCAAATTCGCGCAACCTTACTTGGAATTCAACACGGCACAATTGCCGATAAACATGGTTGGAATAAACGAGTTATCTAATGTCAATTAATAAGAGTATTAATGACTCCTTTCATATCTATGACACCACACTTCGCGATGGCGCACAGCAAGAGGGATTAAATCTTTCAGTTCATGACAAGTTAACTATTGCCCGTCACTTAGATGATCTAGGTGTTGGCTTTATTGAAGGTGGTTGGCCGGGAGCAAACCCTAAGGACACTGAGTTTTTTAAGTTAGCTCAAACAGAGTTAAAACTTAAAAATGCAACCTTTGTTGCATTTGGTGCAACTAGACGTCCTGGTGTGAAGGCTGCCGATGATCTTCTGCTTCGCGCACTTCAAGACTCACGCGCTGCTGCGGTGACACTTGTAGCTAAGAGCCATGATCGTCATGTTGATTTAGCGCTGAAAACTCATTTAGATGAAAACTTGGCGATGATCAAGGATTCGATTGAGTTTTTACGAGCTGGTGGTCAGCGAGTTTTCCTAGATGCCGAACACTTCTTTGATGGTTATCTGTCAAATAAAGCTTACGCACTTGAGGTAGTTCGCACCGCAGTTGAAGCGGGGGCTGATGTGGTTGCACTTTGCGATACCAATGGTGGAATGCTTCCTGATGAGTTATCAAATATTGTGCACGAGGTACTAACTGCATCCTCAGCCCGCCTTGGTATTCATTGCCACAATGACACAGGTTGTGCAGTTGCTAACTCACTTGCAGCGGTTGAAGCTGGCGTAACCCATGTCCAAGGCACATTAAATGGATATGGCGAGCGAACTGGTAATGCTGATTTAGTAAATATCATCGCAAATCTTGAGTTAAAGAAGGAGAGGTTGGTTCTGCCAACTGGCAAATTGCAAGAGGCGTTTCGTATCTCTCACGCGGTTGCTGAGATTACAAATGTGGCCCCAAGTGCGCGCCAACCATATGTTGGTGTCTCTGCCTTTGCCCACAAAGCTGGTTTACACGCCTCTGCCATCAAGGTAGATCCAATGTTGTATCAACATGAATCTCCAGAATCAGTTGGCAATGACATGCGCATGTTGGTCTCTGAGATGGCTGGACGTGCATCTATTGAATTAAAATCACAAGAGCTTGGAATTGATCTAGGTGGAGATAAAGAGTTAATTTCCCGGGTTGTCGACCGCGTCAAAGAGCTAGAGGGTAAAGGCTTTACCTTTGAAGCAGCAGATGCCTCCTTTGATTTACTTCTACGCACAGAGGTTGCAGGTAAGCGACCAACATTTTTTATCATCGAGGATTGGCAAATTACCGTTCATCAAGATGAAAATGGAAAAGTTACCTCAAATGCAACACTTAAATTAACTGCAAATGGTGAAAAGATCACCTCTGCCGGCAGCGGTAATGGTCCAGTAAATGCAATTGATACCGCACTTCGCAGTGGTTTAGAGAAGTTTTATCCTGAGCTTTCAAAGCTTGAGTTAACTGATTACAAAGTACGTATTTTGGAGGGCCGCTTAGGAACAGGTGCGGTCACCCGCGTGCTAGTTGAAACCAGCGATGGTGCAGGTGAGTGGAGCACAGTTGGTGTTCATGAAAATATTATCGCCGCATCTGCGATGGCATTAAATGATGCAGTTACCTATGGCTTACTCAGACAAGGGCGCAAACCCGAGTAATCTTAAAGCCTTATGTCCACGCAATTAATCGCTCAATATGAAGAGCACCTTGCGATGGTTAGAAATTTATCTGATAACTCAATCCGGGGATATGTTGGAGATCTTGAATCTTTCTTAGCCCATATGGAGCGGTTAAATGTGCTTGAGTTTAAAGATTTGAGTATTGAACACATCAGATCCTGGCTAGCCAATATGCAAACAACTGGGGTTGCTCGAAGTACTTTAACTAGAAGAATTGTTTCAATCCGCGCCTTTACCAATTGGGCAGCTACCAATGGTTGGTTAAGCAGTGATCTTGGTGCAAATCTTGCGATCCCAAAAGCGCATCGCACTCTGCCTGAGATATTAAATGTTGATGAGGCGGCTCAAGTTTTAAAGGCACTAGAGGTAAAGGCTGGTGAAGAGCAGAGTGCAATTAATCTGCGGGATTTAGCGATACTAGAGGTCTTATATGCATCTGGCATTCGCGTCTCTGAGTTATGTGGTTTAAATCTTGGTGATATTGATCAATCTCGAAACACCTTAAGTGTGATTGGTAAGGGAGATCGCCAGCGAGTTGTGCCACTTGGGATACCAGCGGTAAAGGCGTTACAAAATTACATAAGTAATGCACGAGGTGAGTTTTTAAATAATAAATCAGCGGATGCTGTCTTTTTAGGTACAAGAGGAAAAAGAATTGATCAACGCACAGTGCGCGAGGTTGTTTATGAAGCGATGAAGGCGGTTGGTGCAACGATGGGACCGCATGGACTTCGGCATTCTGCTGCAACACATTTACTTGAGGGCGGAGCGGATCTTCGAACCGTGCAAGAGATCTTGGGACATGCATCATTAGCTACAACTCAGATCTATACCCATGTGTCACCTGAACGTTTGCAATCTGCTTACAAGCAAGCACATCCACGCGCATGAAGATTGAGTTAGCGCAAGGCATTAATGAGATAGCTAAGCGAATTAAGCAGGATGATTTTGTGCGAGCAGTTTTATCTGGCCGGCGCCGAAATATGCAACCAGGGCTTGAGCGGGTAGATATAAAGCCGGTAATGATTAAGGATGAGATTAAGTTACAAGTAATGAGCAATGATGGCCGGCAGGTAAGTACTAAAAATGTTGAATTAGATTTTGACTTTACACCGATGCTAAATAGTGGCTTTGCCAATCTGCAAGCTGATACAACTAGTGAGAGATACTCAATTCGAATTAGTAAAAAGGATGAGGCATTAGTTGCAATTGGCAAGGTAAAGCTAGAGCGTGAGTTAAACCATGATCGGATAAAGCAGAGATTATTGGCTGAGAACAATCCAATCTTTAAAGCACTTGATATGAGTGATCTGCTTGGCCGGATTAAGCCTTCTAAGATGGATAAGTACAAACAGGTAGAGGAGTTTTTACGTTTACTTGTACCAACTATTGAGGGTGAGATTAAAGATCAGGATTCGCTATCGGTAGTTGATTTAGGTTGTGGCCATGCTTATCTCACCTTTGGCGTGCAGGAGTACTTTAAAAACATTTATAAAGATAAGTACAAAGATGTCTCAATTTTGGGAGTAGATGAGCGAGTAGATTCAAAGGAGCACAATGAGCGGGTTGCTGAGAGGTTAAAGGCAGATGCTAGGTTTTTAGCAGCAAAGATTGCAGAAACACCAGCGCAAAAAGTAGATATTGCAATCGCACTTCATGCCTGCGATACCGCAACCGATGATGCAATTGCTTGGGCGGTAAGTAATGAGGCGAAGGTAATTATGGTTGCCCCTTGTTGTATGCATGAGCTACAAACGCAGGTTAAAGAGGCGCCCGAGCCATGGGCAATGCTGACAAAGTATGGTTTAGTTAAAGAGCGATTAGTTGATTTGATTACCG
Organism: uncultured Candidatus Nanopelagicus sp.; assembly: GCA_964628535.1. Taxonomy (GTDB): domain Bacteria; phylum Actinomycetota; class Actinomycetes; order Nanopelagicales; family Nanopelagicaceae; genus Nanopelagicus. Next base: position 30,056 of record CAZVNE010000008.1, read on the forward strand.
ATTCACTGCGTGCCCAGATTTTAAAATTACTTGGTTATCGAGTAGATATCATCGAATTTATTGGTGGCGAACACACAGCGCGCAACATCATGATCAGAGCGGTAAAGACAGGGGCGCCGGTTCAAGCAATTGATAAAGAGCGTTATGAGCAGATGATTAAGCAGTGGAATGTAACGCCATACCTTTCAAAGTTATTATCTGAAAAGTTAAAAGCTGCGGCGGGTATCAGCGGTAATTAAAGCTTGGCACTTGCCAATTGCTTCACAATTAATCGGTTCAGCTCTGCCAATAAAGATCCCAGTAATTAAGGCGATTGATACCGCGGTTAGGGAGAGCGTTAATTTCATGGCTAAAGATTTAATTAGATCCACTTTTCATACGGGGTTTTCGCTGATTGGTGTGGAAAAAGCACCGCTGTGGGTCGGGTAGGATTGCCCCAGCACAGATCGTAAAGAGCTGTGACTTCACGCAATCTCTAGTTGGTAATACCAACTAATGAACCTGTTCGGTCTGATGAAAATCAGTCGGTTCAGATTGCTAGGGAATGATCAAATTGATTGTTCATCAACCGAGTGCGATTAATTCTTATGAATTAATGGCGAAAAGGAGTCTGCCACCATGGCGGTAGTAACAATGCGGGAGCTGCTAGACAGCGGTGTTCACTTCGGGCACCAAACACGTCGCTGGAACCCAAAGATGAAGCGCTATATCTTCACAGAGCGCAATGGCATCTACATCATCGATATCCAACAATCACTGGCCCTAATTGATAGCGCCTACGAGTTTATTAAAAATGAGGTTGCTAAGGGCGGCCACGTTTTATTTGTTGGTACAAAGAAGCAAGCACATGAGCCAATCAAGCAACAATCAGCTCGCGTCTCAATGCCTTATGTAACTGAGCGCTGGTTAGGTGGAATGCTTACTAACTTCCCAACTGTTTACAAGCGTGTACAACGCCTTAAGGAGTTGGAAGCATTAGAGACAGCTAATGATCAATTATTAACCAAGAAAGAGTTACTTGTTCTTCGTCGCGAGCGCGAGAAGTTAAACAAGAACCTTGATGGTATTCGCAACATGACAAAGCTACCTTCAGCAATTTGGGTAGTAGATACTAAGAAAGAGCACTTAGCAGTAGCAGAGGCAAAGAAGTTAGGAATTCCAGTAGTGGCAATTCTTGACACAAATTGCGATCCAGATGAGGTTGATTTTAAGATCCCTGGAAATGATGATGCTATCCGCTCAATCGCATTGTTAACACGAGTGATTACAGATGCAATTGCAGCTGGTCTAACACTTCGTTCACAACAAGCAGCGAAGTTGGCAGATGCAGCAGCAAAGGAGGCGGCTGATAAGGCTGCAGCCGCTGGTGATCAACCACTTGCAGATTGGGAGAAGGATTTAATTAAAGAGCCAAGTGCAGATGCTGCTAAAACAGAGAATGCGGGTGCTTAATTGGCTTACTCAGCAGAGGATGTAAAACGGCTGCGTGAATTAACTGCAGCTGGAATGTTAGATTGCAAAAAAGCACTTGATGAGGCTGATGGTGATTTTGATAAAGCGGTTGAGATCATCCGCGTTAAAGGCCAAAAGGGAGTAACCAAGCGGGAAGGTCGTGCGACCTCAAATGGTTTAGTTACTGCAAAGGCTGAAGGCGATCTTGGTGTGATGCTAGAACTTAATTGCGAAACAGATTTCGTAGCAAAGGGAGAGCGTTTCCAAGAGTTAGCAGATGAGCTGTTGAATCATTTAATTGCAGTAAAGATTGCCGAGCTGCCAGCATTTTTAGCTTCAAAGCTAGCATCAGGTAAAACTGTGCAAGAGCGAGTAGATGAGGGCAATGCAACTTTGGGCGAGAAGATTGAGATCAAGCGGATCTCAGTTCTTACCGGTTCACCAGTTGCGCTCTATCTACACAAGACCTCACCAGATCTACCAGCACAGGTTGGTGTTCTAGTTCAATTAAAGAACGCTGCTGCTGAAGCTGGTCGAGATATCGCTCAACATATCGCCGCATTTGCACCACAGTATGTAAGTCGTGATCAGGTTCCGGCTGATCTGATTGAGACTGAGCGTCGCCTAGCGGAGGAGACAGCACGTAATGAAGGTAAGCCAGAGGCATCGATCTCAAAGATTGTTGAAGGTCGAGTAACTGGTTTTGTGAAAGAGGTTTCACTTCTTGAGCAAGCCTTCGCAAAGGATGCAAAGAAAACTGTTCAACAAATTCTAGATGAGGCAAAGACCGCCGTGTCCGCCTTCAATAGATTCCGAGTAGGTCAGTAAACTTCATCTTAAATCACAGTAATTAGATAAGGAGCACTCAATGCCACGTAAAGGTTATAAACGAGTGCTCCTTAAATTATCTGGTGAGGTATTTGGTGGCGAAAAAGGCATCGGTGTAGATCCTGATGTGGTTCATGATGTAGCACTACAAATAGCTGAGGTAGTTAGAACCGGCACTGAAATTGCAATCGTAGTTGGCGGCGGAAATTACTTCCGCGGCGCTGAGTTACAACAGCGGGGAATGGATCGCGCTCGCGCAGATTACATGGGCATGTTAGGCACGGTAATGAACTGTTTAGCATTACAAGATTTTCTAGAAAAAGAGGGAATTGAAACCCGCGTTCAAACTGCAATCACAATGGGCCAGGTTGCTGAACCTTATGTTCCACGTCGTGCCATTCGCCACTTAGAAAAAGGCCGCGTAGTTATATTTGGTGCAGGTGCTGGAATGCCATTTTTCACAACAGATACAGTTGCAGCCCAACGCGCACTTGAGATTGGCTCTGATGCATTACTACTTGCAAAATCTGGTGTGGATGGTGTGTACAACGCAGATCCAAGAAAAGATAAGAGCGCAACTAAGTATGAAAGCATCTCCTACGATGAGGTTTTATCCAAATCACTAGCGGTTGCAGATGCGGCCGCCTTTGCGCTGTGCCGAGAGAACAATCTGCCGATTGTGGTCTTTGATTTGAAGGAAAATGGCAACATTAAGCGAGCGGTTAAGGGAGAAAGTATCGGAACTCTAGTTTCTTAACTAGGATTGTGATTACTTAAAGGAGTCTTAAATGTCTGATTTAAATACCCAGCTAGCTGATTGCAATACCAAGATGAATAAGGCGATTGATGTTGCAAAAGAGGATTTCGCAGCGATTCGCACTGGTCGAGCACATCCGGCAATGTTTGCTAAGTTGATGGTTGATTACTACGGCACTGGAACTCCACTGGCTCAACTTGCAACTGTTCAGGTACCAGAGGCGCGATTAGCGTTAATTACTCCTTACGATAAAGGTGCTCTGGCTGCAATTGAAAAAGCGATTCGTGATTCAGATTTAGGTGTTAATCCAGGCTCTGATGGTGTTGTAATCCGCGTTAACTTTCCGCAGTTAACTGAGGAGCGCCGCAAAGAGTTTATTAAGGTTGCAAAATCAAAGGCAGAGGATTCAAAGGTAGCAATCCGTGGTGTTCGCCGAATTGCAAAAGAGGCGATGGAAAAGTTAGAAAAAGATGGCAAGGTTGGAAAGGATGATTTAGTTCGAGCTGAAAAAGAGCTTGAAAAAGTTACCGCAGATCATGTCGCAAAGATTGATGAACTGTTAAAGCATAAAGAAGCTGAACTGCTAGAAGTTTAAATATGGCTGATCTGCATTCAATTAATGATGCGATAAATAAACGCGCAGGCCGTAAATTACTGCCCTCAATTTTAGTCTCCTTACTTCTACTTACCCTGATCTTCGGCTCGATTTACCTACAACCACTTTTATTTTTAGCTTTAATCTGTGTAGTAATTATGTTGGGTGTTCGCGAGTTAACCCAGGCTTATCGAACTGGTGGAATCGATTTACCTGATCTACCAATTATGGTCGCAGCCTTAATTATTTTGCTCGCCTCTTGGTTTGGTGACACTGAAGGGCTAGCGGTCTCAACCGGATTAATCATCCCGATCCTAATGTTTTTACTATTACTTATCTCGCAAAAAGATTTTATTAAGCGATCAACATCAGCGGTCTTCTCAGTCTTCTACCTTGCTGTTCTTGGTGGATTTATCCTGTTGCTAGCCAACGATCCAGAGGGCGGTGAGCGAATATTGGCCTTAGTTATTTTGATCGCCTGCAACGATACCTTCGCCTACTTTGCCGGAGTTATCTTTGGTAAACACAAGATGGCGCCAAGTATCAGCCCTAAGAAATCTTGGGAGGGGTTAATCGGCGGCTTAATCGCATCCTTAATTGGTGGTGCCTTAATCTTTCACAACACCTTTGATGTGGCTTGGTATATCGGTGCTGCAATTGGTTTGATGACAGTTGTTACTGGAACATGTGGTGATTTAATTGAAAGTGCAATCAAGCGAGATCTAGCGATTAAAGATATGTCCAACCTGCTTCCTGGCCATGGCGGAATTATGGATCGATTGGATTCAGCGTTGTTTACCGCACCAGCGGTTTGGTTCGCCTTTGAATTACTTAACCGGTACCTCTAGTGATTGATTTAGTTTTTGATGCGCAACCAGAGAAAAAGAAAGCACCGATCCATTTAGCGGATCTAACGGTGGCTCAGCGCAAGGAGCGGGCGGAGGAGCTTGGGCTTCCAGCCTTTCGCGCCAATCAATTAGCGGTTCATTTCTTTACTCATTACAACGATGATCCAGAGTCCTGGAGTGATATTCCCAAGGAGCTGCGCCAACCATTAGCTGATGCTTTTTTACCTAAATTACTTACCTTAGTTCGCTCAATTACCTGTGATGGTGGCAAGACCAGAAAAGATTTATGGCGATTACATGATGGGGTATTGGTTGAATCGGTATTAATGAAGTACACCGATCGCACCACAGTTTGTATCTCATCCCAAGCCGGGTGCGGAATGAAGTGTCCATTTTGTGCAACTGGCCAAGCGGGATTAACTAGAAATTTAACCGCTGGTGAGATTACCGCTCAAGTTGTGATGGCGGCAAAGGCGTGTGCAGCTGGTGAGTTACCAGGAGGTGAAACTCGTTTATCAAATGTTGTCTTTATGGGAATGGGTGAGCCACTTGCTAATTACAAACCAGTGATGCAATCAGTTAGAAATTTAACCTCACCACAACCAAATGGCCTTGGCATCGGTGCTCGATCAATTACCGTATCAACAGTTGGTTTAGTAAGTGGAATTGATAAATTAATCGATGAAGATATTCCAGTAACACTCGCTATCTCATTACATACTCCTGATGATGAACTGAGAGATTCCTTGGTGCCAATTAACTCTCGTTGGAAGGTACGTGAGGTGTTGCAGGCAGCAGATCGTTATGAAGCAAAGACTGGAAGACGGTACTCAATTGAGTATGCATTAATTAGAGATATTAATGATCAAGCATGGCGGGCGGATCTACTAGGCCGCTTGTTGAAGAATAAAAATGCACATGTAAATTTAATTCCACTAAATCCAACCCCAGGTTCAAAGTGGACCGCCTCAAGAGCTGAGGATGAGCGAGCCTTTGTTGAGATCCTGGAAGGTTATGGGGTGCCAGTAACTGTTCGCGATACCCGTGGCCGTGAGATTGATGGGGCATGTGGTCAATTAGCAGCGGCCGAAGTATCCTCGGCCAAGTAAGTTTCCTATAAAAATAAGTTAGAAGCGGAAAGGCTTTAAAGTGAAGGTGCTAAAGAATTTTGTAAATGGTCAATCGGTAGATTCTAAATCTGGCAAAACAACGGAGTTAGTAAATCCCGCAACTGGAAAAGTTTTTGCTACCGCACCAAACTCAAATGAGGCAGATGTTGATGCTGCATTAAAAGCTGCCGCTGCCGCCTTTCCAGAGTGGCGCGATGCCACACCATCTACTCGTCAAAAAGCCTTACTTAAAATTGCAGATGCACTTGAAGCAAACGCAGAAAAATTAGTAGCAATTGAATCTGAAAATTGTGGCAAGCCAATCTCAATCACCATGAGCGAGGAGATTCCGCCCATGATCGATCAGATTAGATTTTTTGCTGGTGCTGCTCGAAATCTTGAGGGTAAATCAGCGGGCGAGTATATGAATGGCATGACCTCATTTGTGCGCCGTGAACCAATTGGTGTTTGTGCGCAGGTAACACCATGGAATTACCCAATGATGATGGCGGTTTGGAAGTGGGCACCAGCAATCGCTGCGGGAAATACTGTTGTGTTAAAACCATCTGATACCACGCCAGCTTCAACCTTATTTATGGCGCAGATTATGAGTGAGTTTTTACCAGCTGGTGTATTTAATGTTGTTTGTGGTGAGCGAGATACCGGCCGCGCCTTAATCTCACACAAGATTCCTGCAATGGTTTCAATTACCGGTTCAATTCGTGCAGGTATTGAGGTCGCAAAATCAGCAGCTGATGATGTGAAAAAAGTGCACCTTGAACTGGGTGGCAAAGCACCAGTTGTTGTATTTGCCGATGCTGATCTACAAGCTGCTGCAGAAGGTATTGCAGTTGCTGGCTTCTTTAACGCTGGTCAAGATTGCACCGCTGCAACTCGAGTAATTGTTGAGGCGAGTGCTTACGATAAATTTGTGCAGTTATTAACTGAACAAGCAAAGGATAAAATTGCAGTAGGAAATCCAGATGAGGATGTTTTGGTTGGGCCAGTAAATAATGCAAATCAACTAGAGCGAGTAAAGGGTTTTATTGATCGCCTGCCAGCACATGCCAAGGTAAGTGCCGGTGGCAAGGTATTAGATCGCCCAGGATTTTTCTTTGCACCAACTGTTGTGGTTGATCTAAAACAAGATGATGAGATCATTCAAAATGAGATTTTTGGTCCAGTGATTACAGTTCAGCGATTCACAGATGAGACTCAGGCGATCGAATATGCAAATGGGGTTGAGTACGGTCTAGCTTCAAGTGTTTGGACAAAGGATCATGGTCGGGCGATGCGATTGGCAAAGGCCTTTGATTTTGGTTGCGTCTGGATCAACACCCATATTCCACTGGTGGCTGAGATGCCGCATGGCGGTTTTGGTCGATCTGGAGTTGGTAAGGATCTCTCAGGTTATGGCTTTGAGGATTACACCAGAATTAAGCATGTAATGACCAATATAAATGCTTAACAGCAGCGCTTTTGGGGTCTAGGATTTCGCTAATCCAAGAGGTTGAAGTTCTCAGCCCTGATCAGAAAGTGGTGCGATGACCAACAACAGCTCCAACTCAAACAACACAAATAAAAATAAGTTAAATAAGTTAGCGGCAGATAATTCAATTCCATCAGAGATTAAAAACTTAATTTCAAAATCATTATCCCGCAGAACAGTGTTGGCAGGAGTTGGTGGCGCAGGAGCAGCACTTGCACTTGCATCATGTAGCAGTGGAGGCGGCGGAGATCAACTTCGCTGGGCAAATTGGCCAGAGTATTTAGATTTATCAGATGATGGAAGTTCATTCCCAACCCTGACTGCATTTATCGAGCAAACCGGAATTGATGTTAAGTACAGTGAAGTTATCAATGATAATGATGAGTTCAATGCACCGTTACAACCAAAGTTACAAGCTGGAAATGATATTGGCTATGACATTGTTACCCTAACCGATTGGATGACAGCTCGTTGGGTTCGCCTTGGTTACCTACAAGATCTAGATGCAGCCGCACTACCAAATAAGGTAAATATCCTCGATTCATTATTAAATCCAACATTTGATCCAGGCCGCAAAAAGACATTGACCTACCAGGGAATTATGGGTGGCTTTGGTTGGAATAAAGAGAAGATCCCCGGCGGTGTTCAATCACTAGATCAATTATTTGCTCCTGCCAATAAGGGCAAGATTCAAGTTGTCTCTGAAATGCGCGACACCATCGGAATTATTATGCAGTATCAAGGCGTCGATATCGCAAAGCCATTTACCGAAGACCAATTTATGAATGCAATTGATTTCATGAAGGGCAAAATTGCAGATGGATTTATCCGTCAGGTAAAGGGAAATGATTACGTACAGGATCTTGATAATGGAGATGCGGTTGCAGTAATTGGTTGGTCTGGAGATATCTTCCAACTATCTCTTGAAAATGATGGCAAATTTGATTTTGCAATTCCAGAATCAGGCGGAACCATCTCTGGTGATAACTTTATGATTCCAGTGACATCAACTAAGGCCACAGAGGCCAGCAAGTTGATGAATTACTACTACGACCCAGTTGTCGCTGCTACCGCTGCTGCTTACATAAATTATGTAACACCAGTTAAGGGTGCGCAGGAGGCGATGGAGAGTATTGATCCAGAGCTGGCAGCGAGTGAGTACATTTTCCCATCAGCCTCTACATTGTCTCGCTTAAATATTTTCCGTGACTTAACAGTTGCTGAAGAGACCTCTTTCCAGACCGCTTTCCAAGAAGCATCTGGAAATATCTAAATTCAAATTTAGTTTTTTTAAAGGGGGCTCGGTAAATGGCGCAGGATGCATCCACATCTGCACGCGGAGATTTAATTCTTCGTAATCTCACAAAGACATTTGGAGATTTTGTTGCGGTTGATGATCTCTCCTTAACCATTGCCAAAGGCTCTTTCTTCGCGTTGCTTGGTCCATCAGGTTGTGGCAAAACCACAACCTTGCGAATGATCGCTGGTCTGGAAGAGCCAACCTCGGGCTCAATTCATGTTGGTACAACTGAGATCACCGATATGAAACCTTATCAACGCCCAGTTAATACCGTCTTTCAAAATTATGCATTATTTCCACACCTTTCAATTTATGAAAATATCGCCTTTGGTCTGCGCCGACGTGGAATCTCTAATGCTTTAATTAAGGAGCAGGTAGATAAGGTTTTAAACTTGGTAGAGCTGCCACAACTGGCTCAACGTAAACCAGCTCAATTATCTGGTGGTCAACAACAACGAATTGCGGTTGCACGTGCAATTGTTAATCGTCCAGCACTACTTCTATTGGATGAGCCACTTGGCGCCCTTGATTTAAAGCTGCGCCGCCAGATGCAGATTGAGTTAAAGTGGATTCAAACTGAAATCGGTATCACCTTTGTACATGTAACTCATGATCAAGAAGAGGCGATGACGATGGCGGACACAATTGCCGTTATGAATAATGGCAAGATCGAGCAGATGGGATCACCTGATGATCTCTATGATTCACCAAAGACAGCATTTGTAGCTAACTTCCTAGGTCAATCTAATTTAATTCCAGGAACTATAAGTGGCAATGATGGTGATAATTTAATAGTTGATTTGTACGGCAATAAGATCGCAATGCCAAAACGTCGTTCATCAGCAACTGGAGCATCAATCTTGGCCGGAATTAGACCAGAAAAATTTAGAATTGCACCAGTTGGTAAGGGCGCAACCGGCAATGTATTAACTGGTGGCGTTGTATCTGACATTTCTTACATCGGTGTTTCAACTCAGTACCAGGTAGAGATGCCATGGGGCAAAGAGTTAATGGTCTTTGAACAAAATGATGATGACTCTGACTTCCTTAAAAAGGGCGAGCCGGTTGTACTTTCTTGGGAACCAATGTTTACCTTTGGCTTAGATGGCAGCCAAGATGCTTCTGCAGGAGCTCACTAACAGTGGCTTTTTTGCATGTTCAGAAAACTACAAATAAGTTTAAGAGTTTAAAAAATAATCGTTCACTTATCCCATATCTTCTGCTTGCACCTGGTTTAATTTGGCTCAGCATCTTCTTTATCTTTCCAATCTTGCAATTAGGTGCCACCTCAACTAAAACCCCAGCTGGTGAGATTGGTTTTTTTGAACAGACATATCGTTTTCAAAATTACATAGATGCTTTCTTGGCCAGCAAAGAGCAGTTCTATCGCTCATTTCTATATGCAACTCTGGCTACCATCTTGGCGCTAGCAATTGCCTATCCATTAGCGTATGCAATCGCCTTCAAATCTGGCCGATATAAAAATATTTTATTAGTAATGGTGATTGCGCCATTTTTTACCTCTTTTCTACTTCGCACAATTGCATGGAAACAGATTTTGGGTGAGGAGGGACCGGTTGTTTCGGTGCTGCGAGCGATTTCAATTATTGGTGACACCACCACAATTACCGCAACACCATTTGCAGTAGTTACTGGACTTACCTATAACTTCCTGCCATTTATGACACTGCCGCTTTATGCCAGCTTGGAACGAATTGATCCACGCACTATGGAGGCGGCGGGTGATTTATATGCAAATGGCTTAACCACATTTAGAAAGGTAACACTGCCACTTTCAATGCCAGGTGTTGTCGCCGGCACATTATTAACCTTTATTCCAGCATCTGGTGATTACATCAATGCTGCGATCTTGGGAGATCCCAAGAGCAAGATGTTAGGCAATGTTATTGATGCCTATTACTTCCGAATAGTTGATTATCCAACTGCAGCAGCGCTCTCATTTATGTTGATGGTTGCAATATTAATTTTGGTAACTCTCTATATCCGCAGAACTGGCGCGGAGGAGTTAGTATGAGATCGGTAAAGCGCTGGTTCTCTAAAAACTTAATCAGGATCTACGCCCTCTTAGCATTCACATATATTTTTATTCCAATTATTTACACAATCATCTTCTCATTTAATGATGGTGGCAAAAGCAACTTAGCTTGGAAGGGTTTTACTTTAAAGAATTGGGCAAATCCATGTGGTGCACCTGAAATTTGTACCGCACTGGGTAACTCATTAAAGATTGGTTTAACCTCCACAATCTTTGCCACAATTTTAGGAACCTTAATCGCCTTTGCATTAGGTCGGTATCAATTCAAAGGTCGCTCATCTACAAACCTATTAATTTTCCTGCCGATGGCAACCCCTGAGATTGTCCTTGGCGCATCCTTGTTAACTATGTTTATCGGATTGGGAATTGATACCGGCTTTGTCACCACAATCATTGCGCACATCATGTTTTGCATCTCCTTTGTGGTTGTAACAGTTAAGGCTCGAGTTGCATCCCTTGACCCACGACTTGAGCAAGCGGCGATGGATCTTTACGCCAACGAATGGCAAACCTTCCGCCGAGTCACTCTTCCATTAGTTGCACCAGGAATTGCCGCCGCTGCGCTATTAGCTTTTAGTCTTTCATTTGATGATTACATCATTACCAACTTCACCATCGGTACTGAGATCACCTTTCCAAAGTTTGTCTTTACCTCCGCTATTCGAGGTGTTCCAGCACAAGCAAATGTGATTGGCGCATCGATGTTTTTCATAGCTTTGGCAATTGTTATTGTCGGGCAGGTCCTAGCCAGCAAACGTAAAAGTAAGGTTTAACTAGTACTCTTTTCTCATGGCAAACCTAGGAAATATGTACGGCCCAGATTTCACATTTCTTGGCATTGCCCGTTGTGATTTAGATAAGCCAGAAACTTACAAAGGTGCTGATGTAATTATTGTTGGTGCACCGATTGATAGCGGAACCTCACATCGCAGTGGCGCAAAGATGGGACCACAAGCAATTCGCATGGGGGATTACCTGCCACATGATGCAGAGCGACCACACCTTTCAATGCGGATTGATCCATTACAAAAATTAAAGATTTACGATGCTGGTGATTTATTGATGCCTGGTGGTGATTTAGTTGCATCCCTTAAAGTTTTAGAGGCAGCGACAGAGAAGATCTCAAGAGCTGGTGCAATCCCAGTTGTATTAGGCGGGGATCACTCAATTGCATCTGCTGATGTGACTGGTGTTGCTAATCATTTAGGTAAGGGAAAAGTTTCGATGATTCACTTTGATGCGCATGCTGATACTGGTGAGGATCATTTTGGTGCGCTTATCGGTCATGGCACACCGATGCGTAGATTAATTGAATCAGGTGCTGTTCGTGGCGATCGCTTCTTGCAATTAGGACTTCGTGGTTACTGGCCAGATGAGAAGACTTTAAATTGGATGGCTGGTAAAGGAATGAAGTCATATGAGATGACTGAGATTCATCATCGTGGCATGAAGACAGTTTTAGATGAATCCTTTGCAATTCTGACTGATCAATGTGATGGCGTATTTTTATCAGTTGATATTGATGT
>CAZVNE010000009.1:0-8953 GCA_964628535.1 uncultured Candidatus Nanopelagicus sp.
GTGATGTAAATGATGTAACTGGTCGAGGCCGTCATACATCATCTAGTGCGATCGCCTTAAAGCTACCTAGTATTAGTGACAACTCGTCAGCTTGGATTATTGATACACCTGGAGTTAGATCATTTGGTATCGCACATGTTGAACCAACTAGAGTCATCTCCGCCTACCCCGAGTTCACCGAAGCAATTAAACACTGCCCAAAAAACTGTACTCATAACGAGGAGAGTTGTGCTTTAAATAACTGGCCAGATTTAACTGCACAAAACCTCGCTAGATTGGCTAGCTTGCGCAGAGTGCTATCAACAAATAAATCTTCCAATTGAACTGATTGATTTCACAGCTTTGCAGTAACCTTTACTCATCATGAGCACACCACAGATATCCCAGTTCCTGCCTCAGGATTTAGATAACCAAACCAAGCAGGTTGATTTATCAATAACTGGAATGAGTTGCTCCTCCTGTGTTAATTCAATTGAAAAATCTCTAAATAAGTTATCAGGGGTTCGCGCCACCGTTAACTTGGCAATGGAGAGTGCGCACATTATTGCGCCAGTTAAGATGAATGAATCTGAGTTAATCGCTGCGGTGAAAGCTAGTGGATACTCTGCTAAGGCATTTAAGGGCGAGCGGGAATCATTTGAAAGATCGAGAAAGCTTGGGTTACGGGTTCTAATTACTGCGTTTTTGACTATCCCAGTTTTATTGCTGATGGTTATTGAATCAATCTCCTCCTCATTTAAATCCTTTATTGATCAAAGCTTTGAATCATTAATTGACCAATCAAATAAGGTGATATCAAATCAAGGGTTTGAGTTTGAGATTTTGTATCCAACCGCACCTGCCTCGGCCTGGCTAATAATCGTGCTCTCACTTCCAGTAGTACTTATTCTTGCTTGGCCAATCCATCGAGCTGCCATTAAAAATCTCACTCGGCCAACTATGGATACCCTGGTTTCAATTGGATCTCTTACCGCTCTAATCTGGAGCATCTATGCAACTGCAAGTTATACCCCTTCAAATATGGCTGATGCCGATGGTGGCACCGGTATGCAGATGTCAGAGCTACAAAACTATGCAGAGGTTTCCGCCACCCTTATCTTCTTTGTCATGCTTGGTAGGTATCTCGAGCATCGTGCAAAACGCAGAGCAGGATCTGCATTAGCCGCTCTATTTGAGTTATCCGCCGGAAGTGTAGAAGTGATTCGAGATTCACAAAACTTAATTATTGATATCTCAGAGATAGAGGTCGGTGATATTTTTACCGTCAAGCCAGGTGAAAAAATAGCTACCGATGGTGTTGTTATCTCGGGTGCAAGCACAATCAATAACTCATTTTTAACTGGTGAATCAACTCCACTAGAAATCACCATCGCAGATTTTGTTTTTGCCGGCTCAATTAATAACAATGGCTCTTTAGTAGTCAGAGCTACCCGAATTGGTGCCGATACCGAGCTAGCCAGAATTACCCGAATGGTCATGAGTGCGCAGAGTGAAAAAGCGCCAGCTCAGCGATTAGCTGATCAAGTTAGCTCAATATTTGTGCCTGCAGTTCTCTTACTCTCAATTGCTACATTTTTAAGCTGGTACTTATCTGGTTCTGAAGTATCTAAATCAATTGCAACCGCTATCGCAGTTTTAATCATTGCTTGCCCATGCGCATTAGGTCTTGCTACCCCAATTGCACTGATGGTGGCGGCAGGTAAAGGTGCCAAATTAGGTTTCATTATTCGCTCTCCCAAGGCGATCGAAAAGGCAAAATCAATAAGTGATGTTGTCTTTGATAAAACTGGAACCATCACAACTGGCAAGATGAAATTACATCAGATGTTGGTAATTGAATCACCCTTAAATAAATCAAATTCGGAAATAACTACTGCTGAGATTTTAAGATTAACCTTAAGCATCGAACTGCTTGATTCCCACCCAATTTCAAATGCAATTGCAGAGCAGTTAATGGCGCAAGGATTTGTTGGCGAGCAATTAACTGAGTTTGAACATCGAAGTGGCCAAGGGGTTGCAGCTCGCACTTTAACTGGCAAGACATTGCTTGTTGGCTCACCAGTTTCAATTGCAAAAAGCTCAGCTGAGTTTCATCCAAAACTTAAAGCGGCGATTGATGAGGCGAATACGCGAGGTAATTCAGTTGCAGTTGTTGCCATAGATGGAGTTGCCTACGGTGTATTTGAGGTTGGTGACAGTCTTAAATCAGATGCCGCTGCAGCAATTGCAAAGTTACAGAGTAAGGGAATTAACACCTGGCTAGTCACTGGTGATTCTGCAACAGCTGCAATCGCTATGGGCGGGGCGGCTGGAATTCCAATTGATAATATCTTTGCTACCGCTTCACCCGAACAAAAAATTGATTTTGTTAAATCACTTCATCAAACAAATGATGCAGATAGTAAAGGTAAAAAACGAGTTTTAATGATTGGTGATGGCATAAATGATGCAGCTGCGATCGCAGAGGCTGATTTAAGTATGGCAATGGGAACTGGCACAGATACCGCAATCGCTGCTGCTGATATCACCTTGATTAGGGGCTCATTAGGTACTGCGATCGATGCCTTAAATGTTGCAGGAAAAACGGTAAAAATTATTAAATCTAATTTAGCTTGGGCCTTTGCCTACAATATTATTTGTATACCAATCGCAGCATCTGGAAATCTATCTCCAATGTATGCCGCTGGAGCTATGTCACTATCCTCATTGTTTGTGGTGATGAATAGCTTAAGAATTTAAGTAATGGTAGCGGGGACAGGATTTGAACCTATGACCTCTGGGTTATGAGCCCAGCGAGCTACCGAGCTGCTCCACCCCGCGTCGGATCCCAAATCCTAAAGCAATTAACTGTTAATGCAAAATTGCAGTGAAGATTGTGCTTAACCCTTTTTTTTATTCAACCAATTAAGCGGTTAAATTAAAAGATTAGCGATTTTGTGCAGATATCAGTGCAGATATTGCAGCCTCTAACCGAGCACGCGCTCTATCAGTTGCCGCACCATCTAATCGCTTTTGCGCGTCAATAAAATCTTTGTAGGCAGATTGTAATGATGCGATCGCAGATCTAATCTCTTGGCTTGAACCTGTAGAACCAGTGCCATCGGTACCATCAGGTGTTGGCAGATTATTTCCTATAGTTGTTCCAGAGTTGCCACCAAATACCTGATCTAACGCACCCTTTAGAGTGTCATCAAATCCAATTTGATCACCAAATGCGACCAAGACTTTTTGCAGCAATGGATAAGCCACTGCATTTGCGGTTGCTCGAACATAAACTGGTTGTACATAAAGCAAACCATTACCGACTGGCAGCGTTAGTAAGTTGGCTAGAACTACATCTGAACCACCTTGGCGAAGAAGTGAGAGTGTTGTTGCAACCTCAGGCTTTGCCTCAAAATTTGACGCTATCTGTGATGGGCCGGCGACATTTGCAGATCTTGGAAGTTGAAGAACTGTGATCTTTCCATAATCTGGACCATTGTTTGAATTAACAATAGCTAGCGCAGATAAGTTTTCTCGGCCACCGCGAGGGACAAATGGCGTAGATAGTGAGAAGGTTGGCTTATCTTGGCCAGGTATCTGCATTGTTAAATAAACTGGTGGTTGATTGCCAGCATTTGCACCAAAGGTTGATGGATCACGAGGTACGCGCCAGAAATCCTGTCCGCCATAAAAAGCATCAGCGGTAGTTACGTGGTAAGCACTTAAAATATCTCGTTGTACGCGGAACATATCCTCTGGATAGCGAATATGTGAGAGCAATTGAGCTGAAATCTCACTCTTTGGCTTAACCGTACCAGGGAAGGCTTTGCTCCAAGTTGCTAGAACTGGATCCTTCTCATCCCACTGATACAGAGAGATTGTTCCATCATAAGCATCAACTGTTGCCTTAACTGAGTTACGGATGTAATTAATACTTCTGTTATCTAATGAGGCAATAGCGGTTGCTCGAGAGGTTAAAGCATCAGCGGTATTTGCTAAGTTAATCTTTCGAGAGTTTGGATAACCATTTGAGGTTGTGTATCCATCAACAATCCATAGAATCTTGCCATCTACTACAGCAGGATATGGGTCGCCATCAAGAGTTAACCATGGTGCAACCTTTGCGATTCGATCTCTTGGATTTCGATCAAACAAAATCTTTGAATTTGAGTTAACTAAATTAGATAAAACAATTCTTTGCTCTTGGTACTTAATTGCAAATAACAATCTAGTAAATAGTGAGCCCATTGGAACTCCGCCATCACCGGTGTATGTGTAGTTTCGCTGTCCATTAGCTGATGCATCATCTGGGTAATCAAGTTCAACGGGTGCACCACCAGGAGCTGCGCCTACGATTGAGTAATTCGGTACATTCTCACCAAAGTAGATTCGAGGTTCAAACTCACCTAAACCATTAGTTGGCGGAATATCGCCGATCACAAAACTTGGCTTTCCATCAGCATCACGTGCATTACCAAAAGCTGCCACCATGCCGAAGCCATGGGTGTAAACCAAGTGATCATTAATCCAGTTACGTGATGGATTTCCTTCAATATTTAATTCGCGAACCGCAACTACAACATCTCGCTCTTGACCATTAATTGTGTATCGATCCACATCTAAAGTATCGGCAAAGGAGTAGTAAGGCTTGATCTGCTGCAGCTGACGAAATGTGGCAGATAAAATATTTGGATCCATCAATCTAATATTTGCAATTGTCGCCGCATCATCTGCCAGCTGTCCAGCAGAAGTAGCAACAGTCGCACGGTAATCAACCATCTCTACTTTATCTAAACCAAATGCAGCACGAGTAGCATCAATATTTTTTTGAATATAAGGCGCCTCTTTTGAGGACTCACTAGGCTTTACCTGAAATTGTTGAATTGCTGCTGGGTAAATACCAGCGATTAAAACTGATGCAATCACCATAAGGGCTACGCCGGCTGTTGGAAGAAGCCAGGATTTGCGAATTATGTTGGCAAAGAAGAGAAGTGCACAGACAACTGCAATAGCAGAGAGAATTGATTTAGCTGGCAACAGCGCATTTACATCGGAGTAGGTAAGTCCGGTGATTAATCTGCCCTCTTGCAAAGTTAATGCAAAGCGGTCATACCAGTATGCAACCGCCTTTAGTAGAACTAAAAATCCGAGAAGAACCGATAACTGCACACGAGCAGCAACTGTTGTGCGCTCCTCTTTGACTTGTGGCCTAATTCCACCGTACAGATAATGAACACCTGCGGCTGCCAAAATAGTCAGGATTATTGTGGAGATCGCCCAACCAATTAATGATTGCCACATTGGTAATTCAAAGGCGAAAAATGAGACATCCTTATTAAATTGTGGATCAGTTACTCCAAATGGCGTTGCATTTCTAAATAGCAACCACTCTTGCCAAAGTCTGGAGCCAGCGCTGCCAGCAAAGTAAAACAGTGATGCAAAAACTCCGACAATTACAAGTTTGCGAATTGGCTCAAGTTGAGCGCGGTATCTCTCTAGATTATCCGCTTCAACATTTAGTGGGACATAAATTGGGCGTTTACGAAAAGCGATGTAAATATTTGCAGTAACGATCAATGCGGTTAAAAAGCCAAAGCCAACAAATAGATACGCCTTTGTGAAGAGAGTTGTTTGCCAGACAGTTACAAAATCAACAGATCTAAACCAAAGCAACTCTGCATAAAAACCGCTTAGTGAAAGCAGGCCTAGTGCAAGAAGAAACAAAACACCAAGAGTTATCGCAAGCGGACTAACCTTACGTGGCTCACCTGGATTTCTGCGGCCAAAATTGGCAAATGGATTTGCACCGCCTCCACCAAAATTGTTTCCGAAACCACCGCCAAAATTATTTCCGAAGGGATTATTTCCAAATGGGCTGTTGCCGCCTGAACCTGTATTACTCATGGGTGGATCTTAGCCAATTACCTCGTAGAACATGACGCAAGCTTTGCGCCATCAGGGGCCCTTAGAACTGCCAACGCCTCGGTCAATGTGGTGACCGGCACTACCTTAATTCCTTCAAATAGATCAGGGGTTGAAATGTCTAAACAATTTTCAATTGGCGCCAGAAATATTTCAACACCATCCTTTTTGGCTCCAATGATTTTCTCAGTAATTCCTCCGATTGGACCTACCTCACCCGTGTCTGAAATGGTTCCAGTTCCAGCAATATTTCTGCCGCGGGTTAAATTCTCACCCTGCAATTTTTCAATAATTCCTAATGCAAAAATTAAACCACCGCTAGGACCACCTGTTTCAGCTAACTTAATCCTTACTGAAACCGGAAAGTTTTGAACTGTCTCAACAATAATTCCAATAAAAGCGGAGTTATCATCGCGAGCAGTTAGCTTTACCTTGACCGTTAACTCCTCATTTAATTCTCCTGTAGAACCAACTGATGTATCAATTGGGGGATCTTTTGAAAAGCCAACTGGCGAATTTTGTACCGAAAGCTTCCTCTTAATTTTTAAGGTAATAACTTCACCTGGTCTTTTACCCTTTAAAAAATCCAACAACTGCGTAGTTGAGGTTAACTGTTGCCCATTAATCTCAAGAAGTTGATCACCCGCCTTTAACTTATTAAATGCATCAGTGCTCTCATTTACCGAGTTAACAATTAACTTAATCTCTCCTTTATAACCCAACAGAGTTAAAGCTGCTGTAGTGGCACTTGCCTGTGATGCCTGCATATCGGCAGCGCCTTGTTTTATTGACTCCTCCGCGCTCTCATTCTCTGGGTAAATTTCAACTCTTGGTAAAACCGCCTGTTCCCCCCTTGCCCAGCCATACAAAATATCAAAACCGGTCATGTAAGAATCTGGATTAGTGACCATTACAGATGTGACCGCCATCTTGCCGGTGGTTGGAAATACTTCTGCCCCGGTAATTGTGATTGCACTATTTAAAATATTTTGTGGGGTGCCAGGTGATAAAAGCACATAAGGGGTAGGAAGAAAAAAGGCTACTAAAACTAATAAGGTGAATAGATACTTACTAAATTTAGGTAATTTGTTTCCCGATGGAAAGAGGCGACGCACTTACTTCTTCTCTTTAAATGAGTTTTGAAACTTTGCAAACTTTCCCATCGAGCGGTGGGTATCTTTATCAAATTTTGATTGAAACTTGGAAATCCAGACCACATAAACAATTGAGCCAAAAACCGCTACCAATGGAATCAACCACCAAAATAAAGCAGATACGGCCGGGGTAGTTGGGTTCATAAGCCAAATCCTATTGAGAAGGGAAGAAATTTGCTGGGATTGTTGTTCTATAGGGCGTTAAGTAAATTCAAAGGTTTAGCAGAATCGATAGGGTTTAGTAGAGTCAATGGGGTTTAGCGGAATCGATAAGGTTGAGCGAGATCCAACAGGTTGAGTGAGATCGAAAAGATTTAGAGGGAGATAAAAGTGAGCTTTGGCTTTCTACCAAATGAGGGGCAACCTGATTTCGAGGCGATGATGCGCCAGTTCAAAGAGATGGGATTGGATCCAGCAGCAATTGAAGGTGCGATGGCTGGTGCAAAAACTTTTTTTGACTCTGCCAAATCAATCGCCGGCAATCCAAGTCAAAGTTTGATCGCAATTAATACACTTCGCGATATTGCTCGAAAGGTAATTGCTTCAACTGGTGAGAGCCCAATCGGAACCTCAGACCAAAAGCGGGTTTCAGATGCGCTTGCGATTGCAAACACCTGGCTAGATTCTGAAATTCTCTTTCCCTCAGCTGAGGCTAATCTTCAGCCGGCTTGGTCAAAACGGGATTGGCTAGATTCCTCCCTACTTACCTGGCAACAGATGATTGAACCCTTAGCGGTTGGTATGGCTGATGCATTAGCTAATGTGATGAATGGTGCACAAGAGGGTTTGCCGGTCGAACTAGCTGGCCTAGAAAATCAAAGTGCTGAACAACAAAAAGCTATGAAGGAGATGTTGGCCCGATTGCTGCGCAGCTTTATGGGCTCATTAATCGCTAATCAATTAGGGCAAAGTATTGGTGCAATTGCTAACAATATAACTGGCGCAAATGATGCAGCAATTCCCTTAAGCTCTGGAGCGCATTTAATTCCACAAAATATTGCGCACTGGTCGCAAGGTTTGGGTTTGCCAGAGGCAGAGGTAGATATCTACCTAGCTTTACGTGAGGTAAGCGCCGCTAGATTATTTGCAAGTACTCCTTGGTTGGCCTCCTATATTCGCGATGCAATCACTACATATGGAAAGGGAATTACTATTGATGTGGAAGCGATTCAACGCCAGGCAGAAGAGGCGATGGGGCGCGAGGATTTTGATATCAACAATCCGCAATCATTAACAATTGCAATAGATCAAGGGTTGTTCACCCCACAACAAACACCAGCTCAAGAGTTTGCTTTAACAAAGTTAGAGATGGCACTTGCATTAATTGAGGGCTGGATCGATCATGTTATTTCACAGGTGGGCGCAGAACGCATTCCATCATTTAATGCATTGATTGAAAACTCCCGGCGCAGAAGAGCGGTTAACTCACCAATGCAACAATTATTTGCCACCTTACTTGGATTAGAGGTTTCACCACGAAAGATGCGTGAGGCGGCGGTATTTTGGAGTGAGGTTAAAACATTACGGGGCTCTGATGGCCGAGATCGCTGTTGGGAGGATCCAGCATTTCTGCCAATGCCAAATGATCTAAAGGATGTAGCTGCATTTTTAAAGAGTGTGACTGTGCCTGATGATCTCTCTGGCCTGATCTAAATAAAGCGAACCCCCCGGGCGCACGATCTTTTATCTGCCTTCCCCTTGCAGATAGAAAACGGTTATCCGAGGAGTTCGTGGCGCAAACCTAATTGAATAAAAGTTGAGAATCAACTTACATCTCATCATTTTGATCAGCAATTTGCACACTAATTTGCACTGCAAATTTGATAAAAGTCACTTTAGTCGCAACCTCAGTTGAAGCCAAAGGTGCTCAAGAAGGTAAGCAAGAAGGTAAGCAA
>CAZVNE010000009.1:9053-11763 GCA_964628535.1 uncultured Candidatus Nanopelagicus sp.
CAAGAAGGTAAGCAAGAAGGTAAGCAAAAAGTATTTGAGCGCCCAAAAGCCCTTACCCATGATGTTTTTCACGCCTACAAGTCATCCTTTGGAGTAAAGAAAAATCTTTAGCCAAAACATTAGCTAAATCCAGCCTGCCCTAGGTGGGTCTGAGTTAATCTTCTTTGCTGTTGGGATTGCTTGTTGCTCATCCAGATACAGGCTGTGGATGCAACTGTGGAAATCTCGGCAAAAGCAGTGGAAAAGGTGAGGTAGCGGTGGATAACTTTAATCAAGCTGATCTCTTCGCAGATATCTTGCCGCCCATGCCGATTAAATCAACTGGTAAAAATCCAACTCGACCTTTCCAGCGCTCTGGCAGCAATACATTTAAAAGCTCAATCTCACAGCTACCAAATCTGCCCACTGATCTGCCACCCTACCGAGTAATTCGTAAGGAGCGACGCAAGCGAAGCATCTCTGCATTTAGATCAGGTGGGGTGATAGAGATTCATATCCCGGCACGGCTAAGTAAGCGACAAGAAATTGAGTTAATCCCAGAGATGATCGCAATGGTTTTAAAGCGAGAGGCCAAAGCTCGAAAGGGTGATGACCAACTTATGGAGATCGCGTTGGGATTGCTTGAAGAGTACCTACCTGATTTTTATGAGCGGCCAACTAGCATCACCTGGCGCAGCATGAATGAACGCTGGGGTTCTTGCACAACAGTTGATGGCACCATCCGAATCTCAGAGCGATTAATCAATGCACCCGAGTATGTATTGAATTACATAATCTTCCATGAGTTGATACATCTACGAGTGCATGCTCATGATGAGAGTTTTTATCATCTGTTAAATCGGTACTCAGATCAAAATCGTGCAGAGGCATTTCTCGAAGGGTACGAGCTAGGAGTTCAAACCGGAAGCACTAATTAACCCAGCCGTTCTCTTTGTTATATCTCCGGCCATGAACCATGAAATTGGTGAAAATTCTCAGCTTTCGGGTGATTTTTGGAGATTTAGGCTGGATATTTATTAATTTATGCGTGGAAAACCCCTTCGTAGCCACCTTAGGCGGGTATGGTGGGCTCATTCGTACGCTCATGCAGGAACTTCCTGCGGTAAGTGACCGTACGGCAGATGGAGGATCAAAATGGCAGAAGAGTACAAAGGCGAGGCTTACTGCGTTAAGTGCAAAGAGAAGCGCTCCTTTGAAGGACATGTAAAGGTCTCTGATTCTGGCCGCCGTATGGCTCAAGGAATCTGCCCAGTTTGTGGCACAAAGGTTAACCGCATTCTTGGTAAGGCTTAAGAAGCAGTAACTCCAAAAAGTAAAGATAGCGGCCCTTCGGTTTAATCACCAGGGCCGTTATTTTTTTGCTCTATTAATTCAAATGCCCATTTATTCAACTCAAATACTCATCAAATACAAATCTGATTTCTACCTATTCACACACCGTAATTGCCTCATACCTTAAGCAGAGATTTGATTGATTTTTCCAAACTTACCCACATCTTTAGCGAGCTACACATTAATTTGAAGCCAGTATTCGCAGATGATTCAACAAATTAAATCAAATTACCCAAAGGTAGTTGCAGGTCAAAACCTAATCAGATTAAGCAATGGCAGCTTTTATATTGGGACATCACGCAAGGGCCATAATTTTACCGACAGTGAGCAATTTAGATTTTTGCAATACTGCAATGGTGATCGGGATTTAACTCAGATCTCAACAATTATCGGAGGTGAGATTAGTAATCTTTATAAGTATCTTGATATTGGCTTGAAGCAGGGATACCTCCAGTTAATCTCTCCACCAGCAAAGACAGCAATTACTAAGGGGGCGGTTGGTAATTTTGATGGGGCAGGTGAAAATCATCAGGATAAAAACCTTACTCGGCGACAGATTGAAATTGATTTTATCTCTGCGCAATCACTTGATGGTAGGCAAACACTTCAAAACCGATCAAAAAAATTAATATTAATCTTTGGTAGCAATAAATTTGCCTTTGCTTTATTAGCTGCACTTGCCTCCTCTGGATTTAACAATGCAAAGGTGATCGGAAGTTTTGGCAGGGATGGCGGACAGATTAAAGCGGATGACATATCTGGTGGCGTAATTCAGCCAGCTGATGTTGGCTCAACCTTGAATCAATTAAGTAAGCGAGTTTTGCGTGAACATCAATTACCTCAAGTCGGAGTAAGAGATGTATTTGAACATAAGCAACCAGATTTAATAATTGCAATGCAGCCGATACCGGCAGATTATCAACAACGTTGGCTTAGTGAATCCACTCCACATTTAGTAATTGGTCCAATTATTGATAATCAAATTGATATTGGGCCCTTGATTCTGCCCGGGAAAAGCAGTTGTTTAAGGTGCATTGATTTATCTGCAGCAAGTAATGCGATCTCACCTGAGATTGCCATGCTGAAGTACTTAAATCAGGTGGACTCAATTCCAGCATCGGTGCTATCACTTATCGTTGGCTATACATCAATAGCTGCTGCCAATTTTTTAGATCAAGCAACCCAATCCGCTTCTCTGCTTTGGGGTAGCGCTCTTCGAGTTAACCTGTCGCAGATATGTAAGCAGTCACACATTTTTTGGCAGGCGAATCCAATGTGCGGATGTGGCGCAGATCTTGGAGAATATGCCGGTGCCAACCCGTGATGAGAAGATCGCTCAAACGAAAACTTCAACCGTAAATTCAACCGTAAATTCAAC
>CAZVNE010000009.1:11863-35175 GCA_964628535.1 uncultured Candidatus Nanopelagicus sp.
TTCAACCGTAAATTCAACCGTAAATTCAACGGTGAGGGAAAGTAAAAACGCGGGCAAAGGCGAGAAGAAGATTTCAAGTTCAAATAGATCTGAGATTAAAGAGCTAAATAAGAATCAGAGTAAACAAGAGAACAAAAATGAGATTCCTAAATCGGGCAAGGTGCGCGGTGCCAAATTAGCCTCACTGCCTTTATCACTAGCTGGCAGAAGTGCAGTTGGTTTTGGCCGTCAATTAATTGGTCAATCTAGCTCATTGGTTCTTCAAGAGATTCAAGAGAAAACCGCAGAACAAATCTTTCAAGTATTAGGTGAGTTAAAGGGTGGCGCAATGAAGTTTGGCCAAGCGCTCTCTGTCTTTGAAGCGGCGCTGCCAGAGAATATTGCTAAGCCGTATCGCGAATCTTTAACAAAGTTACAAGAGGCGGCGCCACCACTGCCAACTCGAGTTGTTCACTCAGTTTTAGCTAAGGAGCTTGGTGAGGATTGGCGAGATAACTTTGCCCAATTTACCGATAAGCCAGCAGCCTCTGCATCTATTGGACAGGTACATAAAGCAAAGTGGAAAGATGGCCGAGATGTTGCAGTCAAGATTCAATACCCTGGTGCAGCTGAAGCATTGATCTCAGATTTAAATCAGATTCAAAGATTTTCAAAGATATTTCAATTGGTGCTACCAGGTTTAGAGATGGCGCCATTGCTTGAAGAGTTACGCGCTCGAATTATGGAGGAGGTCGATTACCGGTACGAGGCAAATGCCCAAGAGACCTACTCTCGTGTTTACGACGGTGATCCAGATATTGCAATTCCAAAGGTTGTAATGTCATCAGATCGAGTCTTAGTTAGTGAGTGGTTAGAAGGAAAACCACTTGCAAAGGTGATTGCAGATGGCACACAAGAGGAGCGAAATAATGCCGGAATTAAGTTAGCCCGCTTTCACTTTACCTCTCCCGATCGCGCAGGTTTATTGCACGCCGATCCACATCCTGGAAACTTTAGAGTTTTAGCTGATGGCCGATTAGGAGTTCTAGATTTTGGTGCTTGTAACCGCCTGCCAAATGGCTTTCCGGAACCAATGAAGCGGCTATTAAAAAATGCTCTAGAAGATGATGCCGTGGCTTTGTATGAAGGATTTAAAGAGGATGGCTTTGTGTTATCTGATGTAGAGGTAGATCCAAATTTAGTTTTAGAGTTCTTAGTTCCATTGGTTGAACCACTTCGCACACCAACATTTAAATACTCAAGAGAGTGGCTACGCGATCAAAGTGCTCGAGTCGGTGATCCAAGAAATCCAACCGCCAAGATTGGCTTCCAATTAAATTTGCCTCCAGAGTATGTTTTGATTCACCGCGTTACATTGGGAACAACTGGCATCTTTTGCCAACTTCGTGCTGAGGGCAACTTCAGGGATGAGGCTCTCTCATGGTTCCCTGAAATTGCACCGAGCAGTTACAAAGGCGCTGCCTCTTAATTAACTAGCTACCTTTGCGGGCCGACCAGGCATTCGCTTAGCCTGAATTACTTGACCATCATCAAATAACTCACCGCCCCAAACTCCACATGGTTCAGCTCTAGATAATGCACCAGCTAAACACTTTGCTTTCATTGGGCAACCGCCACACAAAGCTTTTGCTTGTGCAATTAGATGTTGCTCATCGGAGAAGTACAACTCTGGATCGGCAGAGTGGCATGGGATCACCGCAACCTCAACCCTTGTCGTTGGTACCTCTGAAAGTAATGAAGGATTATCGGTGCGCTTGTAATCTTTGTAGGAGATAACTGGAGCCTCGTCGTACGCCCAGGTGACATCTCCTAATCCAATTTTGGCGGTTGGGCCTTCTGCCCAGCCAGGTACAAGTAGTTCGCTAAAGAGAACGCTCATCGTTCTCACCTTTCCTTTCATTTGTTTTTCGTTGCCTTGTGGTGGTTACCTTGTGGTGGTTACCTTGTGGTGGTTACCTTGTGGTGGTTACCTTGTGGTGGATATTTATTTGTCATTATTTGGTTTTTGGGAAATAAAAAAGGCCCTACGAATCTTTAGATTCGCGGGCCCCTCGGCTGCTAACTCGAACTTAATCGATATAGCCACCAGGGGTGCGATCTGTTGTAAAGGTATAAAAACCCTTATAAGAGCGCTTATTGGTCGAATCTGAGCGGAATGAGGCTGCAGATGGGAGTGATTTAGCTGATGGGATGGTTGATGAAATGGCAAGCCAATTTTGAGCAGCATTAATTGCTGCCCCGAAATTAACCGCACCAATTAGGTGTGGTTGCTCAATTACTGCGCTGGTTTTTGCCATGTGAGCAGGGTAAAGCATCGACTGTGATTGATGCAACTTAATTAATTTTCAGCTACCGACAGGCGGTGAAATGGGTGTGATTAGACCAGTTGAGATAGAAACTCGCTGGGCTTTCCGGCGTATGTAATCTGAATACTTTGTTTTGCTCGCGTCACGCCAACATAAAACAATCTGCGCTCCTCATTTAAATCAATGTTATTACTCATCGGTAATAATCCATCAGATAGACCAATTAGATACAGGTGATTCCACTCAAGCCCTTTTGCTGAGTGCAAAGTTGATAGTGTCACACCAGGCAATGTTGGTGGGTTATTTTGCTCAGCACGATCCTCTAGCTCACGTAAAAATGTGCGCATACTACTTTTAACTCTTTGATTGCTAGATGAAGATAAATCTGCAGAATCTACCTCAATACTTCCCTCCTGCATTTCGCGAGCAAGACGTAAAAAGCCACTTACATAATCAGCATCTCCAAATGGTCGCAGCACCGAAATCAAATCCTCATACCAATCTCCGCCCTCTGGTGGCAGAACTGATGCACTTCTAATTACCCGCATCGCATCTCTAACATCCACTCGATCAAAGAAACGCTCACCCGATCTGATTTGGCTGGCGACCTTGGCGTTATTTAAAGCTGATTTAATTTGATCCAACTGAGCATTTGTTCTGGCAAGAATTGCAATATCTGAAGAGTCAGCCCCCGCCTTAATATTTCCAACTACTGAGTTAACAACAAAGGCGATCTCCTCTGCGCTGGTATCAAAGCCATTAATCAAAGGTTTATCACCATGGGAGTTTGCAGAGCTGAGCTCATTTCCATGATCACTAATTAAATTAGCGCTGCGCAATATCTGATTTGCAGTATTGATAATCTCAGGAGTTGATCGATATCCCCGGGACAAGCGATAGGTTTGCGCATTTGGAAACCGATTCTTAAAGGTTAATAAGAAGTTTGAGGTGGCACCAGCGAAGGAGTAAATCGTCTGTGCTGCATCTCCGACAACACAGATCTCTTCGCGATTGCCCAGCCAAATATTTAGTAATCGTTGTTGTAATGGTGAAACATCCTGGTACTCATCAACTGTAAAGAATCGGTATTGATCTCGCACACGCTCTCGAACCCCACGATCCTCCTCTAGCATTCCAACTGTTAACAGCAAGATATCTTCAAAATCTAAGGTGCGCTCCTGCTTTTTCAATGATTCATAAGCCTCATAAACCTTGGCAATAATCTCTAAGTTCTCAGCCGCGCCCTTACTGTTTGGCAATCGAATACTTCGCTTTGCTGCAATCGCCTCGGCTTGATAATTATCAGGTGAGATCTCTAAAACCTTTGCCCACTCAATCTCACTTGCAATCTCACGCAACGAGGCCGCTTGTGCTGGAATTGCAATCTCTGCTCGCTCAATTGCTTGCGAGATAAAACCTGATTTAGTAGTTAGCAGGGTAGGAAACTGTCCACCAAAGGAGTAAGGCCAAAAATAAAGTAATTGTTTTAATGCCGCTGAGTGAAAGGTTCTCGCTGCAACATTTGGTACACCAAGTGTTCGAAGTCGTGCCCGCATTTCACCGGCAGCTCGTGCGGTAAATGTTAAGGCGAGCACCTTTGTTGGATCGGTAACACCAGAGTTAATCGCATATGCGATTCGATTTGTAATTACCCGAGTTTTTCCAGTTCCTGCTCCTGCAATTACACAGACTGGCCCACGAATTGCAGTTACTACCGCTAATTGCTCTGGATCTAATCCACTTAAAATCTGCTCATTTGTTATCGCCATGACTCATTGCCTTTTAAATCACTCGCTGCAGAATCACCATACCAAGAGTTAATCATCTGTCGGGCTACGCTAATTTCAAGGGGCAGAATTAATGAGTTACCCGCTATCGCCGCCTTCATATCTGCGCGAGAGAACCAACGAATCTCCTCAATCTCCTCGCCATCTGGACGAGCCGACTCTGGGTTTGTTGTAATTGCTTCAAATGCGATCATTAATGATGAGGGAAATGGCCAGGGTTGCGAACCTAAGTAATTGATATTGCTTAACAAAACTCCCGCCTCCTCAGAAACCTCTCGCACTACACAATGCTCAAAGGATTCACCTGGCTCAACAAAGCCAGCAAAGGTTGAGAAGCGATTTTTTGGCCAAACCTTTTGCCTTCCCAATAAAACTCGATCCTGGTCATCCTTTACCAAAACAATAATTGCGCTATCTGTTCTTGGGTAATGCTCGCTCTCATCAATTAAACATTTACGTACCGAGCCGCCAGAAATTACAGTTGTTGCTGCACCACATTGTGAACATCTTGTATGCTTCTTATGCCAATTTGCCAAACCCTGAGCATGAACAGCCAAACCGATATCTCGCGGTGATAAAAATGAACCAATCTCTCGTAGCGACTTCAAACTTTCATCCTTACCGGCTGATACTTCCTGCGGCTCTAAATTTTGCTCTGGATCAATTACTGAATTAATCACACCGAGATTTCTAACAAAGAAATTCTCCACCACACCATTTGGTAATTTATTTATTCCAAGAAAGTAATCACTCTCTGGTTTGTAATCACCCAGCTGTGAGCCAAGAACGATCTCTAATTGGTGGGATTTGGTAACAAACTTCTCATCATTAAACTGTAAAACAAAAGCATCCTGCCAAGCCTTCTGTAAGTACTTCTCATCAGTTCGCAGATGTGCAGCCCGATCTACCTCGGCCACTGATAGTGGCAACCTGATCGATTTTCCCGGCGTGCTTGGAGTCATCACTGCCCGACCCTACTAGCCTGTCTTCATGGTTGTCCCGCCCGCCCAAAAATTGAGAATTGCCTCATGGAATCTCCTGCATGGCGAGCAGATTCCGCCAGCTGCAAATTTAAGTGCGCAACAGTGGAAAGAGAATTTGATTACCGCAACACAAGCAATTAAAGAAAAATTAAAGCCAGATTTTCTCGGTTTACAAGAGGTTGATTACATGCAACCTAGATCTGGAAATTTAAATCAAACAAAGGTAATTGCAGAGAGCTTGGGTTTTAAGTACTGGAGCTTTCTGCCTGCAATAACTGGCACGCCAGGTGAGAGTTGGCAAAAGGTAGTTGATCTTGATCAAGCTTTAATCAATCAGAGTACTGATAACGTATCTGTAAAAATTGATCACTCATCGGCACCTGTACCCAGTTATGGAATTGGCTTTGTAACTAATCAACCAGTGAAAAAAATCTATGTAAAGCAGCTTGGTCGCTCATTAATTGGCATGCCACTTGCAATCCCTAAGGTACAGCCCGGCTCTGCCGAAAAGCCCAATGGATTTAAATTAATCTATATCAAAGATGAACCAAGAGTTGCGATTACCGCCGAGTTAGAGATTGGATTAACCATTACAAATACCCATCTCTCCTTTGCTCCCGGTATAAATATATTTCAGCTAAATAAATTAGCAAAACATTTACAAAATCTACCCGGCCTGCAATTACTGATTGGGGATATGAATCTGCCAGGTAATTTGCCTCAAAAGCTTGCAACAGTTGGCGGAAATTGGATCTCATTAGTTAAACAAAACACATATCCGAGTTGGAAGCCAGGAATTCAATTTGATTACCTCCTTAGCAAAAAAGAGGATCTAGCCAAATTTGAAGCGGTAGCTTTACCAAGTATTTCAAATCTGCAACTCTCTGACCATATACCGATCGGTGCGGAGATTAGTTTTAAGTAATTAGATTTTAGGATAGCTGCGCAATTTCGGAGATTAGTTTTAAGTAATTAACTCTCAAGCCATCTGCGCAATTGCGGAGTGAAGTTTAGGTAATTGAATTTTAGGAAAGCTGCGGAATGGCAGAGATAATCTCAATTAACTCGGCCTCATTCATCAAATCAGCTGGGCGGATCGTCTCATTTTGCGCGACATAATGAAAGGCGGCGCTGATATTTGAAAGCTCTAGATTATTTAACTTTGCAAAGGCTAATCGATACATTGCCAGCTGAAGAGCCGCTACAGATAAATCCTCGCCGCTTTTAACCTTGCCAGTTTTCCAATCAACTACCTCGAACTTGCCAGGAGATATCTCATAAACCGCATCGATTCGACCGCGAACAACAACTCCGGCAATGACAGTTTCAAAACCAACCTCTACTCCAACTGGCTTGCGATTACCCCAATCACTGGCCTGCCAAGCTTTTTGCAACTCTTGAATAGGCGCATCTGGCTCAGCTGCATTGCCTTCGTCAGCGCCATAGAAAATCTCATCCATCGATTGCAATGGTTCACTATTAAAGTACTGCTCTAGCCAAAGGTGAAACTGTGTACCGCGGCGGGCGTACTTATCAATGTGATTTGGCATCGGACGGCGCAATCGAAGCGCTAGCTCGTTTGGATCTAATTTTAAATACAGCAAGGTTGAGACAGATAAGCGCGATGGCAAAAGCACATTGGTGATATCAGATCTGTTTTTTAACTCACTTACTATCGCTTGTAGATCACTTAAAATACTTTGATCTTCAAATGCATTAAGCGCATCACCATCAATTTCACCTTGAGTGAAGGCGGTTACCGATTGCAATAACTGTGCCTGCTGCCTTACTTGAGCAGCCTTTACTTCATACCTGGAGTCAATATCTGGCCAATTAGCAGTAATTGGATTTTCAATCAACGGATTTTTACCATCTGGGATTGGTGTATCGGTTAAAACTGTAGCGCCATCGATATCTGGCAGATGTTGCGCACAGATCATGTACAAGCTGCTTGGGGCGACTGCATTCTCGCCATTTCTAAAGTGTGATGTAGAGAGAAATAAGCCATGTTTAGCACGGGTAAATGCAACATAAGCCAGGCGCATCTCTTCAATTGATTTACGCGCTTTCCACTCATCATTAAATCGCTCGAGAGCATCCCTTAAATTTTTATTGGTTGAAAGATTTGCAAAATTAATACTTGGCAGTTGTGAGGAATCACCCCGCATACTTACTGGAATCGATCCGGCATTTTTAATCCAACTATCTGATTTGCGACCAGTGTTAGGAAAATTCCGCTCTGCTAATCCAGGTACTGCAACAAAATCCCACTCCGCACCCTTAGCAGCATGCACTGTTAAAATTTGTACCGCATCACTTCGAACATCAACCTCAGCTGGCTTCAAACCCCCTTCAGCATCCTCAGCGATCTTTAGCCATTGTAGAAATCCAGTTAAGGTGCCACCATTTTTTTGAAACTTTTGAGCCTCATCTAAAAAGCGATCTAAATCCTTTCTGCCATCTTTCCAGCCACTTCGCAGTAGCACCTCGGTATCTAAGAAAAGGAATTGTTCTGCCGCTAGTAATGCATCGGTAATAGAGCCAGATAATGATCTTCGTAACTGACGAATATCTATTGCAAATTGACGTAATCGAGTTAAGGCGACCTCACTTAATTCAGGAGTTGCTGTGTAATGTTTTAACTCCTTTGGTGTCAGAGTTATCAATAACTCAAGTGATTCGATAATCGAACCAGTCGCAAACTCATCAGCGGTAGCAACCTGAACTTGATCAGTAGTTAATGCATCTGCTAACTGTTTGCCTCGAGAGTTATCATTTTCATTTGCATACTTTCTGGTAAAGGCACCAAGTGCCATTAAATCTCGAGGGCCGAGTGCTAGGTGTGGACCGGTAAGTAAACGCATTAGTGCAGTTCCAGAATCTGGCATGGTTAATGTACGCAGCAGTGCGATGATATCTGCCACCTCGGGGATATGGACTAATCCACCAACTCCAAGAACATCAGTTGGAATATTTTTATCTCGTAACGCACTTTGAATTGCATCAATTTGAGTACGAGCTCTGACCAATACTGCAAAGGTTGAACGCTCCGCCTCTGGCTTTTGCAATCGAGTTGGATCAAACCAATACTTTGCAAAGTAATCTGCAATAGCTTGCGCCTCCTGGCTTTGCGTTTCATAGATGCCGCAAATTACCTCACCACTTTGTGCGAGTTTGCTTGCCCGCAACTTCTCTACACTTTTTGCATTAGCCACCGCAGATTTTGATATGCCCGCTGTTGGTGCCAAATTGGCGGTATCTTG
Source organism: uncultured Candidatus Nanopelagicus sp. (assembly GCA_964628535.1). GTDB lineage: Bacteria > Actinomycetota > Actinomycetes > Nanopelagicales > Nanopelagicaceae > Nanopelagicus. Next base: position 20,203 of record CAZVNE010000009.1, read on the forward strand.
CGCAATTTGATCGATCATTACATTTGCAATCTCGAGGATTGATTGATCATTACGGAAGGTAGTTAAAAGCGTGTAGCGAGTAGCATCTGAATTAAATGATTTACCAAAGGTATCTAGGGTCTCTGAGCTAGCGCTGCGCCAACCATAAATAGCTTGGTTTGGATCACCAACTGCAGTTACTGGATGGTTATTTCCAAATAAACCAGATAAGAAGTTGATCTGATTAAAGGAGGTATCTTGATACTCATCCAATAAAACTACCTTGTACTTGGCCCGTTCTAATAAACCAATATCATCATTGTGAATTGATTTTGATTGAGTAACTAATTGTGCTGCCATCGACATGTGATCATTAAAGGTTAATAAACCTTGCTCGCGCCGACGATCATCGAAGGCTGCGACAATTGGCAGAATTGCTAATCGTTGCTCTAGCTCAGCCTTAAACTCATTTACTGGAATTGTTGCCTTCTCTGTTAACTGCGCTAATTGATCAAGAAGTTTGTAGGTGTACTCTGAAATATCACTGGCGCTCTTATTATTCTCTGCTAACTGGGTAGATAGATCCATGACCTCTTCAACAACTGATTTTGGTGAGCCATTAATTTGTAAATCACCACCAGCAAATCTAGATACCTCTTCATATGCGATCTGCCACGCCGCTGCCTCACCGATTGGATCAGCTGCTGCATCAACACCAATTCGAATTGCATGGTCGGCTAATACTCGACCAGCGTATGAGTGATAGGTAGAGACAGTTAAATCAGATTCATCTAGTAAATCTGGCAGTAAGCCAGCTGCCTTTAATTGGCGCAGTCGCTTGCGAATTCGTTTTGCTAAATCACCAGCTGACTTACGGGTAAAGGTTAAGCCCAATAATTGATCTGGTGTAATTAATTCATTTGCTACTAAGTACAAGACCCGTTGACTCATAGTCTCGGTTTTGCCAGAGCCAGCACCTGCAATTACAACTGCCGGTGCAAGTGGTGCTTCAATAATTGGTATTTGCTCATCTGAAGGTGCAATAAATGATGGATCTACCGATTGAATTTTCTTAGCGATCTCTTTGGCTGAAATCATTCAATCACCCGCCGACCTTGTGGCTGAATCGGACAAGCTAATTTAAGTGAACATGATCGACATCGCTCATTAATCTTTGCGGTAAAGATGCCAGCGCTCATTCCAGTCGCTGAAGCAGCTAATTCGCTGCGTACTAAATCTGCATCGATCTGATCTTGTTGGCGAATGGAGGCGCTTTTGGTCTTTTGATCTCCGACAAAAAGAAGTTCAGCCCCTGCTACCTGATTGGTTTCAAGCTTTGGTTCAAAACCATTTTCTACCACCGCTAATTGATACACCTGCAACTGTTTATTTTTCTTCGCATCCTCAACCGAGATCGCACTTTGTCCAGTTTTTAAATCAACAATATAAAATTTATTCTCGGCGGTAAGTTCGAGGCGATCTATTGAGCCAGTTACCTTTGCACTGCCTAGGGTAAATTCAAATCGACGTTCAACATCTACTAACTTATTTTTATTGCTGATCTGCCAGATAAAGAATTTGTGTAACATAGTTGAGGCGCGGCGATACTCGTAATCCTTGATCCAACCCTGGTTCATATCAATTAATGACCAAGCACCCTTAAGTCGATCTTGCAGTTGATCAACGGTAAGTTTTGGATCCTCTTTAAATTGTGCAGCCAGTACGTGAATCGCACTTCCTAAAACCTGAGCGGTTGAATCACTGTCTCGACCACCGCTGCGCTCGAGCATCCACTTAACACCACATTGATCAAAGCTTTCTAGATAACTTGGTGAGATTCGTAGCTGTTCATCGCCTTGCACAACTGGCGAATGATCTGAGATCACAAGCGTGCCTAGCCAATTTTTTGGATCAGCGCTGCGTGCACCATTTTCAGCAAGTGTTTTTAAAGCACGAGCTGCAAATTGTTGTTGAGATGGATCATCACTTTTACTAAGAATTTTTCGAAGCTCGGCGATAAGCGCGGTTTGGGTGATTGCACGCTGTGGTGCTGTGAACTCGATATCTTCACCAGCAAATTTAATAAAGTAACGTGATGGCTCATTATCCTCTTGCTGTACCGCGGTAATTAATAATTTATCGGTAGCTCTGGTGGTTGCAACATTTAATAATCTACCCTCATCTTCGAGCAATCCACTGGCAGAGATTGCATCTAATGCTTGCGGGTTACTGATGCCATGTCGAAAAATTTCAACTAATCGCTCGCTGCCTAATAGGGAGCCACGTTGTTTTAAGTTTGGCCAAACTCCTTCCTGCATTCCTGCTAATGCAACAAACCGCCACTGTTGGCCCTTTGCGCTGTGAACAGTTAAAACCTTTACTACCTCATTGCGTTGGGCGGTAGCGGTAATCGCATCACTTAATATCTTCTCGCCAAGTAATTGATTAATAAACAATTGTGGCTTTGCACCTGGCATCCGTTCATTAAATCTGCGGGCGACCTCAAATAATTGAATCACCGCATCAAGATTTGCATCTGCAATCGCGCCATTCATGCCACCAGAAAGTGCTGCATTTCGCCAACTTTCAGAGATTAGCTCGCCCTCGTAATTTTTTGCATTGCTCCAGATTGCCCAAAGCAAATCGGAGATATCACCCTTATCTTTCAAAGATTTATTAGCACTGGCAATCAAATCATTTAATCTCTTTAATGAGGTTGCCTGCTCCCACGGTATGGCGATACTTGGTGCGGTAAGCGCATCTAAAATTAACTCAGTTGAACTTTTAGCAGCCTCGCCATTATTAGATCGCTCCGCCTTTGATAAAGCGATCCGCATCTGTCTAATTGCGATCGCATCTGCGCCAGCAAATGGCGATTGCAGTAACTCGCTAATTTGATCCCAATTTGCTGGTATTAACTGAATCTGCTTCAACGCTATTTGCGCAATGGTTAAAATTGGTTTTATCGCTGGATTGTCAGCTAAAGATAAGGCCATTGCATCTATTTCAACCGGCACATTATTAACTGCAAATGCGCGTTGTAATGCGCTGACCTGTGTTCCAGGAGAGCGCAAGATAACCGCCATTTGCGACCAAGGCAGATTCTCCTTTAGATGTGCGGTACGAAATTGATGAGCAATATAATTTGCTTCCTCAGCTGCGCTGCTTAACTTTGCCACCTGGCGTGAAGTAGGTTTACGAAATACCTGATCTAGATTTACCTTATTTGTTACACCCATTTTTTCAAGATCTGCAAGCAGATTCTCGGGATCGGCGCCACGAAATCGCCCAACCGCAGAGTTTGGATCGGCAAAAATATGAAGCTCGGGGCCGGCAAGTAACTCAAGTAATTTGCGCTGACCTCGATCTGACTCTTGGAACTCATCTACATAAATAATTGGAAATAACTTCTTATACCTCTCTTGCAACTGTGGATTTTTCGCTAACTTCTCACTAGCTGCGATGATGATCTCGCTGGGATCAATTCGATTTAATGAATGAGTGGTAGTTGTATTTCGTAGCGCTACGGCACCTTGATATCTGCTCCAGAATTTACAGATCGCCGGCCAGTACTTTTGACCATACTTATCGGCAAATTTAATTAACTCATCAGGGGATGAGCCACGCTCGGTGGCGCGGCCAATAAAATCTCGTAACTCTTTCGCAAATCCTCTGGTGGTAAGGGCGGCAACTAACTCAGCTGGCCAATCAGTTGAACCTGGTTGCTCTCGCTCCTTTTGCGCATCAATTAACAGTAATTGGCGAATCTCAGCATCTTGTTCAGCACCTGAAAGCAGAACATACTTTTGCTCGCTCTCATTTAAAATCAAAAAAGCAATGGAGTGAAATGTTCGCGCAATTGGCTCATTAACAATATGGCGCTTTGGATTTGCCGTTGCAATTAAATCCCGTAACTTGCTGGCACTTTCGCGGCCATATGTAATCGCTAAAATTGTATTTGGATCACACCCCTGATCGATTCGATCAGATATTGCACTAATTAAAGTTGTTGTCTTTCCGCTGCCTGCAGCGCCAGTAATCAATAATGGTGAGTTGCGATGTTTGATTACCTGAATTTGTGATTCAGTGAAATCTACAGATTCACTCTTTACTGCTGTTGCCCGCACCAAATTCAGCTTCGCTGATTTTGGTTTGATAATTTGAGTTTGGGCCACGCCCTAATTTAACTCGTTGACACCGACAAGGAGCGGCTTTTGGTAGTGATTACGCGTTCTCGTTTGCTCGCTTATTTTTTGAGGTTAAGCGGGCACGAGTAGAACCATCCAAAATCACCTTACGAATTCGAACAACTGCAGGAGTTACCTCGACACACTCATCTTCACGACAAAACTCGAGCGCACCCTCCATATTTAACTTCTTAGCTGGAATCAATCGCTCGGCTTCATCAGTTCCGGATGCACGCATATTTGTTAACTTCTTTTCGCGAACACAGTTAACATCCATATCCTCTGAACGTGAATTCTCACCAATCACCATGCCCTCATAAACCTCATCACCTGGTTCAACAAATATTGAGCCACGATCTTGAGTTCCATAAAGTGCGTAACTGGTAACCGTTCCCATTCGATCTGAAACTAATGAACCAGTTGAACGGGTGCGAAGCTCGCCATGCCAAGCCTCGTATCCATCAAATACATGGTGAAGTAATCCAGTTCCGCGAGTTTCAGTTAAGAACTCTGTTCTAAATCCAATTAAGCCACGGGATGGAACGCGGTAATCCAAACGAATCCAGCCAGCGCCATGGTTAACCATTTGTTCCATGCGCCCCTTACGAAGTGCCATTAACTGGGTAATAACACCTAAGTAATCCTCGGGTGCATCAATAGATAAACGCTCCATCGGTTCATGTAATTTGCCATCAACTAATTTGGTAACAACCTGTGGCTTACCAACTGTTAACTCAAAACCTTCACGCTTCATAATCTCAACTAGGACTGCAAGTTGCAGCTCTCCGCGACCTTGCACCTCCCAGGTATCTGGGCGCTCGGTATTTAATATGCGAAGTGAAACATTTCCAACCAGTTCTGCATCTAATCTATTTTTAACCTGGCGGGCAGTTAATTTATTTCCGCTCTTGCCAGCCAGTGGTGATGTGTTAATACCAATTGTCATCGAAATACTTGGCTCATCAACGGTGATTAAAGGCAATGCATGTGGATTTTCTAGATCAGCTAATGTCTCGCCCAAAGTAATTGTTTCAATACCAGCAACGGCAATGATGTCGCCTGGATGTGCTTCAAGTGCTGGCACACGCTCTAGCGCTTCGGTAATCAACAACTCTGAGATCTTTACTCGCTCAGTTGTGCCATCAGTTTTAATCCAAGTAACTGATTGACCCTTCTTAATTACACCTTCGCGAACTCGACATAGTGCAAGACGACCTAAGAATGGTGATGAGTCAAGGTTTGTCACATGTGCTTGAAGTGGTGCACCCTCATGATAAGTCGGTGCTGGAATTGCAGAGAAGATAGTTTCAAATAACTCATCTAAATTCTCTTTATCTGGCATGCCGCCATCTTCTGGTCGATTTATAGAAGCTCTTCCCGCTTTGGCAGATGCGTAAACAATTGGGAACTCAATCTGTTCCTCATTTGCATCAAGATCTAAAAACAATCCATAAGCCTCGTCGACAACTTCAGCGATTCGAGAGTCAGGGCGGTCTACCTTATTTATTAACAAAATAACTGGCAGATTCTTCTGCAGCGCTTTACGCAATACGAAACGAGTTTGTGGAAGTGGGCCCTCTGAAGCATCTACTAACAAGATAACGCCATCGACCATTTCTAGTCCGCGCTCTACCTCGCCGCCGAAATCTGCGTGGCCTGGTGTGTCAATAATATTTACAATTGTGTCACCACGTTTTACCGCAGTGTTTTTGGCAAGAATTGTGATTCCCTTTTCGCGCTCTAGATCCATTGAATCCATCATGCGATCGGTGCCCTCATCCTGCTTTTTGTGAGCAGCAAATGCGCCAGATTGCCAAAGCATGGCATCAACCAAGGTTGTCTTGCCATGATCTACGTGAGCAATAATTGCAACGTTACGTAGGTTGTCACGCTTCTTTAATTCAAGACCATCTAAGTGTGGTTGTCGTTTTGATACTGGTTTATTAGACATTGAATCTGAACTCCACTACATCGCCATCAGCCATTACGTAATCTTTGCCTTCCATTCGCACCTTGCCATTGGCGCGGGCTTGCACCATTGATCCGGCAGAAACTAGATCATCAAATGCAACAATCTCTGCCTTGATAAATCCTTTTTGAAAATCTGTGTGAATTACACCAGCTGCAGCTGGCGCGGTATCACCTTTATGAATCGTCCACGCTCTGGCCTCTTTTGGCCCAGCGGTGAGATATGTCTGTAATCCTAATGTATTAAATCCAACTCTTGCTAATGTAGTAAGTCCTGGCTCATCTAATCCGATTGATTTCAACAATTCCAGCGCATCTGCTTCATCTAAATCAGCTAATTCCGCCTCAGTTTTTGCATCTAGGAAAATTGCCTCAGCAGGTTTCACAAGTGCTGCTAACTCTGATCGAAGAGTTTTATCACCAAGCTCTGCAGCATCAACATTAAAGACATATAAAAATGGCTTTGCAGTTAGTAAGTGAAGCTCTGCAATTGCAGCTAGATCAACCTTGGTGCCTCGAAGTAATTGGCCTTGATTTAAAATCTCTTGCGCAGCTTTTGCCGCTGCCAGTACCGGCACCTTCTCTTTAACAGTTCGAACCTCTTTTTCTAATCGAGGAATCGCCTTCTCTAAAGTTTGTAGATCAGCTAAACAAAGTTCGGTGTTAATGGTCTCCATATCCTTCTTTGGATCAACATTGCCATCTACGTGAACAACATCGCCATCCTTAAATACTCGAATAACTTGGCAGATCGCATCGGTCTCGCGAATATTTGATAAAAACTTATTTCCCAGGCCAGCACCTTCAGATGCACCTTTTACAATTCCAGCAATATCTACAAACGAAACAACAGCTGGCAGGATTTTTTCAGAGGCAAAGATCTTCGCTAACTCAGCAAGGCGGGCATCGGGAACACCTACAACTCCGACATTGGGTTCAATTGTGGCGAATGGGTAATTGGCGGCCAACACATTGTTTTTAGTTAATGCGTTAAAAAGGGTGGATTTACCCACATTTGGCAGTCCGACGATTCCGATTGAAAGGCTCACAAGGGGTAGAGCCTAGATCATTTCAGCTTAGATTAAGAATTTAAGCGGTTTTGTCAGTTGGTACTGCCAAGATAGGCGCATGTCCGGCTCATTAATTACCGTAATCGCCTTACTAATTGGCTTAGCCCTTGGTTTTATTATCGGAAATTTAATTTCAAAAAATAAAAATAATGGTGGTGCAGATTCCGCACTCCTTGCCGATTACAAAAGCCAACTTGAAGCTGAACGTGGCAAAACTGAAAACTCAATTAAATTAACCGCCGAACTAAGCGCAATGAAAGAGACAGTTCAAAAATTATCTCAACAATCAAATGAGGCAAACCGAATTCGCACTGAAGCAGAGGCAAAGCTAGAGACCACAATAAATGAGATGCGTCGGGCCTCTGAATCAATCTTTGATGAGACTAAAAAAATTGCTGGTGCATTATCCAGCAGCCAAACACGTGGCAAATTTGGTGAAGCGCAGTTAGAGCTTTTACTGCAAGGCGCTGGGCTTCGTGATGGCCACGAGTACGCCCGACAAAAATCAACAACCGATGCAGATTCATCCGGCATTCCAGATATCACTGTAAAGATGCCAGGTGGCTCCACCATATTTATTGATTCAAAATTTCCATTTGATCGATTCCTCGAAGCTTTTGGCACCGAGGTACAAAGCGAACGTGATGAGTTCTTACTTCTTCACACTAAGGATTTACTCAAGCATGTCGAGGCGCTCGCCAAACGGGGCTACCACAAATCACAGGGCTCCCCTGATTTTGTAATTTTATTTGTTCCCTTTGAAACACTTTTATCAGAGGCGCTACGCATGGATCCAAACTTTTTAGAGAAGGCCTTCAAGTTAAATGTAACTGTCGCTACACCAACCTCGATGATGGCCCTACTTCGCACAATCGGAAATATCTTCTCCAGAAATAAATTGGCTGAAAATGCAGATGAGATTCAAAAGGTGGCTGGCACCTTCTTAAAAAATATCACCTTGTTACACAGCAAAATCGTTGCCGTGGGTAAGGCAATCTCCTCCACCTCAAAGGCGTACGAAGATTTAATTCCAACCGCTGAAAAAACAGTACTCAGTCCGGCACGTCGTATCCACAACTTAGGTGTAACCGGGGATAAAGATAAATTAGCAATCGAATACCCCGAGCCGCCAGGTTCAGTTCGTGAGTTAAAATCAATTCAAGGTGATGATGATTTTATTGAGGTAGAAGAGATTGAGAGTTTAAATGAGTAATCTGCAGCTTAGTAAGCCAATTAAAGGTCCCGGCTTAACTAAAGCTGGCGTAGCGGTTTTACAATTTCTAGTAATTTTTTTATCTGCTGCCATTGAACTGCTCTTCCGCAGCTCTTACGGAATTATTACTGGTCTTGCACTTTGGATCGCCTTCTTTGGTGGCATCTACCTTGGCCGAAAAGGAACCGCATATGTAAATGCGGTAGCAGCGCCCATCTCATTACTCATCTCCTCCATAATTTTGATGCCCACATTAGGTGGCGGCTCCTTACAACCAAGTAAGTTCTTGCTGGATTTAGTTGCAGGTCTAGCTGCAGTCGCCTTTTATCTACTAAGTGGTGCGGCAATTGCTTGGTTAATCTGGTTTAAAAAAGAGAGAGTAAAAAACAAAAACTTACTTGCCAGCGGCCTTTAAATCCTTGCGCAGCTCAGGTGGCATTGCAAAGAGCAGGTGTTCCTCCATGGCGGTAATTACTTGAACATCGCCAAATCCCCTTGCTGCTAACCACTTCAATAACTCATCTACTAAAATTTCAGGTACTGAAGCACCACTTGAGACACCAATTGTTTTAACTCCATCTAACCATCGCTCATCAACCTCATCTGCAAAATCAACTAGGTAAGCCGCCTTTGCGCCATACTCAAGTGAAACCTCAACCAGACGCACTGAGTTAGATGAGTTTGTTGATCCAACAATTATTACTAAATCTGCTTTAGGTGCAATCTGTTTAATTGCAACCTGTCGGTTTTGTGTTGCATAACAGATATCATCACTTGGCGGATCCATTAAATTTGGAAAACGTTTACGCAGTGCTGCTACCGTCTGAAGAGTCTCATCAACACTTAATGTTGTTTGGGAGAGCCAAGCAACCTTGTTCTCATCTCGCACCTTGATATTGGGAATGCTATCTATGCCATCAACTAAAATCACATGATCTGGTGCTTCACCAGCAGTTCCTTCAACCTCTTCATGTCCCTCATGACCAATTAATAAGATATCTAAATCATCCTGCGCAAATCGCTTAACCTCATTGTGTACCTTGGTTACAAGTGGACAGGTAGCATCAATTGTTTTTAAAGAGCGTTCAGCCGCTATCCGGTGAACCTCTGGTGAGACACCATGCGCTGAAAAAACTACCGTCTTACCCTCTGGCACCTGATCAGTTTCATCAACAAAAATCGCACCACGCTTCTCTAGAGTTGCGACCACATGTTTGTTGTGAACAATCTGCTTGCGAACATAGACCGGGGCACCATAAAGATCTAAAGCTTTTTCAACTGCAACCACAGCGCGATCTACACCTGCACAATACCCACGGGGTGCGGCAAGTAATACTTTTTTACCGGTATCAACGCTCATGGGTAGATCCTAATAGATCCACAAACCAGTAGATTTGGCTTATGGCCGAATCAGAGTTTACCTATGAGGATCTGCTGCCAATCGGGCCAGATACGACCGAATACCGCAAATTATCAAGTGAGGGGATCTCTACCTTTACCGCTGATGGCAAGGCTTTTTTAAAGGTAACACCTGAGGCGATCGCTAATTTAACTGAGGTAGCAATACATGACATCTCTCACTACCTGCGTGGAGCACATCTGCAGCAATTACAAAATATTTTAACCGACCCAGAGAGCTCACCCAATGATCGATTTGTTGCATTAGATCTATTAAAAAATGCAAACATAGCAGCTGGCGGAGTTCTACCAATGTGTCAGGACACCGGTACCGCAATCGTGATGGGCAAAAAGGGCCAACAAGTTTTAACATCCGAAAAGGATGAGATCTCAATTTCAAAAGGTGTATACAACGCCTACACAAAACTTAATCTTCGTTACTCACAATTGGCTCCGGTAACCACCTGGGAGGAGAAAAACACAGGTAATAACCTGCCGGCACAAGTAGAGATTTACTCAGATTTTGATCATGCCGATGAGTACAACTTTCTCTTTATTGCTAAAGGTGGCGGAAGTGCTAATAAATCATTTTTATACCAAGAGACCAAGGCTGTTTTAAATCCAGAGAGATTTATAAATTGGCTAGATGAAAAATTACGTTCACTGGGAACCTCTGCTTGTCCGCCATATCACTTAGTAATTGTCATCGGTGGAACCAGTGCCGAGCACACACTTAAAACTGCAAAGCTAGCCAGCACTAAGTACTTAGACTCATTACCAACCTCAGGTGATGCCAAAACTGGTCGAGGATTTCGCGATCTGCAACTTGAGGAAGAGGTTTTAAAGTTAAGTAGAAATATTGGTATTGGCGCTCAGTTTGGTGGTAAGTACTTTTGTCATGATGTTCGAGTTGTGCGATTGCCCAGACATGGCGCATCTTTACCAATTGCAATAGCTGTCTCATGCTCGGCCGATCGACAGGCACGGGCAAAGATCACTAAAGATGGCGTCTTTATTGAGAAATTAGAGACTGAGCCAGCGCACTTTCTGCCAGCAGCCTTAGATCAAGATTTATCAGATCATGAGGTAAAGATAGATTTATCCAAGCCGATGAAAGAAATTTTGGCAGAGCTATCTAAACATCCAGCAAAGACTAGAGTCTCACTGACTGGCACATTAGTTGTAGCTCGAGATCTAGCGCATTCCAAAATTAAAGAGTTAATTGATGCTGGAAATCCAATGCCACAGTATCTAAAGGATTACGCCGTTTACTACGCAGGTCCAGCTAAAACTCCTACCGGTTACGCATCTGGCTCATTTGGTCCAACTACTGCTGGTCGAATGGATTCATATGTTGAGCAATTTCAATCATTAGGTGGTTCGCTAATTATGTTGGCAAAGGGCAATCGTTCTTCAGCTGTTTCTGCTGCTTGTAAAAAGTATGGTGGTTTTTACTTAGGATCAATTGGTGGCCCAGCTGCTAGGTTGGCACAAGATTGCATCAAGAAGGTTGAGGTTCTTGATTATGAGGAGTTAGGCATGGAGGCGGTTTGGAAGATTGAGGTAGAGAATTTTCCAGCATTTATAATTATCGATGATAAAGGAAATGATTTTTACGCAGAAAGTAGAAAGCCATTAATGATCGGTGAGAAGCCAAAGTAAAGATTGGTTAAAGATTAATACCAGCGCGAGCGCTGAAACTTCTTATAAGCCTTACAAGGTGTTTCATATCTAACTTCGATATACCTTAAGCCCCAAGAGATTTGGGTAACTGGGTTTGTGCGCCAATCAGTTCCAACTGACTCCATCTTTGTTGCTGGGAGCGCCTGTGGAATTCCATGTGCACCTGAAGATTTATTCCGTGCCTTATAACGCCAGTTACTCTCTTTGGTCCAAAGCTTATTTAAACAAGCAAATTGGTATGAACCCCAGCCATACTTTGATTGGGCGATAGTTCTGGCAACCGCTCGGGCGCCATCTGGAACTCGGGCCATCTCGATCTGTCGAGAGGCGATTGATACCAAGGCCATCTCATTTGCATTTACCGCTCTGACCGCATTTAGTTCAATTAGGGTAGGGGTATCTGGGTTTGGATCTACCGGCTCTTCAACAATTAATCCATCTGTTGTAATCGCAGCCTGATAGGTGTTGGGAATTGAGACTGAGGCGTTCATAGTGCCGGAGGCGTAGCTCGGTTCAACCGCAAAGAGGAAAAATGCCATTGTGGCAGCGGAGATAGAGAGCCGGCGAGCTCTGCTTATGCCAAGCAGGCGATCAAAACCCTTCATGCACTCCTCCTTTTCAACTCTCTTTATCTTTCTTTATCCTTCAAAGGCCTTTTTTTCAGCTCTTGTCCGGGTTCAGAGTGGCAGTGGCGGGGATGGTGGGCAACTTTAAAACCGCTCGTGGCGGAATTTTTATTAAATTCACAGTTTCAACCATCCACAAAAGCGCAGGTCAGATAGGGTGATGTCCGCTTTGTCCTAAATGTCGTAAAGGGGTTTGAGCGGATCAACTACTGAAGTTAATTGGCTCCTCAAGCAGCTCAGTAACCAGAGCCGCGATCTGCGAGCGCTCGCTTCGAGTCAGGGTCACATGGGCGAAGAGCGGGTGTCCCTTTAAGGACTCAACAACTGCGACAACTCCATCATGGCGGCCAACCCGCAAATTATCCCGCTGGGCAACATCATGGGTCAGGATTACTCGAGAGCCTTGGCCAATTCGAGAGAGCACCGTAAGCAATACCCCGCGCTCTAGCGATTGCGCCTCATCAACGATAACAAATGAGTCATGAAGAGAGCGGCCACGGATATGAGTTAGCGGCAGAACCTCAATTAATCCGCGCTCGATAATCTCATCAATCACCTGCTGGCTAACTAGCGAGCCCAAGGTATCAAATACCGCCTGGGCCCAAGGCGACATCTTCTCCCCTTCAGTTCCAGGAAGGTAACCCAGCTCTTGGCCTCCTACTGCGTATAGCGGTCTAAAAATTACAACCTTTTTATGCGCTCGTTTTTCTAAGACCATCTCTAATCCAGCAGCAAGAGCAAGTGCACTTTTACCCGTACCAGCTCTACCACCAAGAGAGACAATTCCAACTTCGGGATCTAACAAAATATCAAGTGCGACTCTTTGTTCAGCACTTCTTCCATGCAAACCAAATGCGCTTCGATCGCCACGAACCAACTTTAATTTTTTATCAGGAGTTACCCGTGCCAGCGCACTGCCTTTTTCAGAGTGTAAAACTACGCCGGTATGGCATGGTGCGCTCTTGGCAATCTCATGTTCTACTCGATCTGATTCATAAAGTGAATCAATTAAATTACCACCAACACTCTCCTCAATCATTCCAGTCCAGCCGCTAGAGATGGCTAGCTCTGCTCGATACTCATCGGCTTCAACTCCAACAGATGATGCCTTCACGCGTAGCGGTAAATCCTTTGTTACTAATACAACTCTTCGACCATCACTCATTAAATTTTTTGCAATTGCTAATATTCGTGAATCATTTGAGCCATCACGTAAAAATCCTGCTGGCAAAGTTGATAGATCTGAGTGATTTAACTCAACCGCTAACGTTCCGCCCTCTTCATTAATTGCTAATGGATGATCTAATCTGCCATTTTTTACACGTAAATCATCTAATGTGCGAAGCGCGGCTCTGGCGAAGTAACCCAGCTCTGGATGATCACGCTTACTCTCCAACTCACCAATTACCGTAATTGGAACAATCACTTCATGTTCTGCAAAACGAGAAAGTGCGACTGGATCCGCCAATAAAACACTGGTATCAATTACATAGGTAATCCGACCTGGTACTGGCTTTATTCCAGCTGAGTTTTGGATTGACTTTAAGACAAAGGATTCACTAGCCAATATCTTTGATCCCAATTCTGTGTAATTGTGGTCGGTGGTTTGGAAGTGAGTAAACGGTAAATTATCTGGCGGTAAAAGTTAGGTAGACACGCAAACCTTAAAGATTAAGTTTAGATTACTAAGTTACAGGCCTAATCTACGGTGGCGCTGTGAGTAGGCCCTGAGCGCACGTAGAAAATCAACCTTTCTGAAATCTGGCCAATACGCCTCGCAAAAGTAAAACTCTGATTTAGCGCTCTGCCAAAGGAGAAATCCACCAAGCCGCTGCTCACCCGAAGTTCTAATCAATAGATCTGGATCTGGTAATCCAGCTGTGTAAAGAAATCTTTCAATCTCATTTTCGGAGATTAACTCTGTTAACTGCTCGATGCTCTTACCATTTTTTGCTGCATCTGCAATTAAGGATTTAACCGCATCGGCGATCTCTTGTCTGCCGCCATAACCAACCGCAACATTTACTAGGACACCTGGGATGCCCTTGCTTTTCTGCGCTACCTTTTTTAATCGCTCTTGTAATTCAATTGGCAACAACTCCATTGATCCCACTGGGCGAAGCTCCCATCGACCGATGCGACCTAACTGCTCAATTGCATCTCCAATAATTTGAAGTAAGGGATCTAACTCAACTACAGGTCTAGCCAGATTGTCATTGGATAACAACCACAAGGTAACAACAGCAACCTTCGACTCTTCACACCAATTTAATAAATCAACAATCTTCTCCGCGCCCGCCTTGTGGCCTCGATTTGTTGAAGTATCTCCTTCCTCATCTGGATTCGCCTTTGCCCATCTGCGGTTACCATCAAGGATTACACCAACATGATGAGGTGTTTGCGAGAAATCAATCTGCGAAAGCAATCGCTGCTCATAAATGGGGTAAACCAGTGATTTAACAAATGGTTTTAGCGAGAGATTAATTTTCTTCCTGCCTTACCTTACGTTCTGCCCAGATAGATGCGATCGGTAAGGTACCGGCCAACATATACCAGGCGGTGGTAATTAAGGATTTTCGCTTCATAAAACATAGTTGCAATGTTGCCAGCAAGTAAAGTGGATAGGTAAATCCATGAACAATTGGAATCCAGATAAATCTCTCATAAAAATTATCATCAGGAACAAGGTACTTTGCCGGCATGTATGCAAACCAAAGAAGAAGCGACATCGCTCCCGCCCAGATGGCCATAAATCGAAAACGGCTTAGTGCTCCACTCATTTGGCTCTCACTCTCTTGGTAGCTTTTTTCACTGTACTGGTCTTTTTAACTGTACTGGCTTTTTTAACT
>CAZVNE010000009.1:35275-40257 GCA_964628535.1 uncultured Candidatus Nanopelagicus sp.
TTTTTAACTGTACTGGCTTTTTTAACTCGCTTTACCTTGGTTTTGCGTAACCGCTCCTGCTCGGCAGCAATCGCAATGTAATTACGTTGGCGCATCTGAGGAAATAGCGGCAAAAGCAGGACCAATACGGCCATAAACCACCAAACAACTACATAAGAAATGTGTTGCCAGTAGAAGCCAGGTATCCGTTGTGATATCTGTGGTGAATCAATGAACTCAATTGGATAATTGGATTGATCAATAAACTCTTCCGACCTCAAAACTATGTAACCGTCATACAGGAATGGGAACTCTCTGCCAACAATTAGTGCTGGATCAATTCTTGCAAGTTCACCAGCCTTTGCAAAGGCACGATCGACATTTTGCCTTGGATATAGCCGGCCAACTAGCTCAACCTTTGAACTTATATCTGGCAGATTACTTTGGGCTACACCTCGAACAATTAAAACTGAAAAAGAGTTTTCTAACCGCAAAACTCTGACATCTAGATCTTTGACTACCTGTTCATTAACTTTTTGATCCCTTGCAATAAATTTTTTCTCATACACTCCACTGACACTGACTATTCGATTTACTGCCTTAATCGGCATATTCATTCCAGGTGATGAGATGTCAGTCAATGCAATGACGGGCTGGTCGGCCACGGGTGCAGTAATCCGGTTTAACTCTTGTGCGCGATTTAACTGCCAAAATCCAAGTTGTATGAAGATGACTATGAAAAGCAGCCAGGCGATTGAGATTAAGCCCAGACGTAAAACCCGCTTCATGCGCAAATACTTAGTTATTTATCTTTACGATCAGATAATCTCTTAAATCTGCGATAAAAATTAATCATTAATGCTGTAATCGTTAGGGTCAAAATAATCATCATAACTGAGCCAGCCACGCCTACATCAAAGCTTCCACTCTCTTCCATGCGGTAACTCTACCTTTCTTTACGATCTAGAATATTCCTATGGTTCATCCAAAAGTGCTGACCGACCCGATCTTGCGTGAGAGATACGGCATAAAGCCGAAGGGCAGAGGCAATATCTGGCTGGTAATCTCCTTTTCCACCTTAGCCTTACTTTGGTTTATTTGGAGTGGGACTAATTTCGCCAATCCTGCAATACGAAGTGAGTTAATATCATTTCAAGTAATTGATGAGCAGAAACTTTCCATCACTTACTCTATTCAGGTAAGAGATTTAACAACTTCACACTCTTGTAATTTAGTAGCACGTGATTTTGATAAAAATGTAGTTGGTGAGTTTGTAGATCAAATGCCAGCTGGCACTTTAAATCTTGGCTCTAACCTTCGAATAATCGAGATTTCTACGCGAATCCCTGCGGTAAATGCAGGAATATCAGGTTGCCAGTAATCTTCTCCTTCTTATGAACCAACCAACCCAAACCTGGTTAACTCAGGAGGCTGCAGATCGATTAGCAGCTGAGTTATCTGAACTCGAAGGACCACTTCGCGCAGAAATAATTAAAAAGATAGAGACTGCTCGCGCCGAGGGTGATTTGAAGGAGAACGGTGGTTATCACGCCGCTCGAGAAGAGCAAGGAAAAATTGAGGGCCGGATTCGTCAGTTGAAACATATGCTCGAACACGCTCATATTGGAACTCCACCAGCAAGTGAATCTGGAGTGGTCGGACTTGGAATGTTAGTAACTGTTGATATCGCAGGTGATGAACTTAAATTTTTGCTTGGTTCAAGAGAGATCGCTAGCGGTGACATCGATGTTTACTCCGAGAAATCTCCGCTTGGCTCTGCTGTCTTAGGTGCCAAGGTGGGTGAAACTGTTAATTACAGCGCCCCTAATGGCAAGAGTATTCAGGTAGCCATTCTTGAGGCACAGCCTTACTAATTCATTACAACTCTTTTTTACTTAGAGGTGTTGTTGTACTTTCTGATACTTAATGGGATAAATACTGCCATTAAAAGCACTATGTAAATTATGGACATTTCAAGTGGGTTCTCACTTGGGAATGATCCAGCTGTTGCACCAAACTCATTTTTTAAACCAAATAATTGGCGGCAAGCAGCGACCATAGTTGATACCGGATTCCACTCGGCAAAGTACTGAAGAAATCTTGGCATTCCAGTTGTTGGTGCAAATGCATTTGATAAAAAGGTTAATGGAAAGACCGCAATAAATGTAACATTTTGTGCAACGCGTTCCTCTTTTACCGACAAGCCAATTAGCACACCAATCCATGACATGGCGTAACCAAAAACGAAGAGGAATAGGAATCCAAGAAAGATCATAAAAATACCTGAGGTAGGGCGCCAACCAACTACATACCCAGCAATTCCCATAACAAGTAGAACAAGAATATTTAATGCTGCATCGCCAAGAGTTCTACCAAAGACCACTGCAGAACGAGAGATCGGTAGTGATCTAAATCGATCAATTAATCCTTTTTGCATATCAGAGGCGAGACCAACTGATGTACCAGCTAAGGTAAAGGCAACTGTTTGTACAAAGATTCCGGGCATAAGTAATTGCACATATCCACCTGGTTGACCAGTCTCTATCGAGCCACCAAAAACATATCTAAATAACAAAACAAACATAACTGGTTGAATTGTCGAGAAGATTAGCAACTCTGGAACACGAGTCAATTGCAAAATCTGGCGCTTAGTAATAATCAACGCATCGGAGACACTATTAGAAAAATTACTCATCTCTTTTCTCCTCGCCTACCTTTACCACCCGCTGCTTGTAATTCATCTGACTTCTCATCCTCAGCGACATGGCCCGTTAGTGACAAAAACACATCATCTAATGATGGACGTTTTAGACCAATATCTAATGGATGAATTCCTTGATCATCAAGCATTCTGGCTGCTTCGATTAAAGCTTTACTGCCAGTAGTAACTGGCGCACTGATTTGCCGCATGCCTTCATCAACTGCAACTGCGCTGGCACTCACCTTAGCAACAATCTCTCTAGTAGCTGCCAAATCCTTTAGCTCAACCACAATCTCTAACTTTTCTCCGCCTACTTGACGCTTTAAATAATCAGATGTGCCTCGCGCAATAACTTTGCCATGATCAATTACCGCAATCTCATCAGCTAAGTGATCCGCCTCTTCGAGATACTGGGTAGTCAAAAGTAATGTGACACCACTCTTAACTAACTCATCAATAACTCCCCACATATCCTGTCGACCTCGAGGATCTAAACCAGTGGTTGGCTCATCTAAAAACAAAACCTTAGGTTTTACAATCAAAGAGGCCGCAAGATCTAATCTGCGACGCATTCCACCTGAGTAAGTTCTGATTGGAGACTTTGCGCGAGCTGTAAGTGAAAACTGCTCAAGCAGATCCGTTGCACGTTGTGCAGCCTGCTTACTTGATAGGTGATACAAGCGACCAAACATAATTAAGTTATCCCAACCAGTTAAAGTCTCATCTACCGCTGCATACTGACCGGATAAACCAATTACCTTTCTTACTTCATCTGGCTCCTTTAGAACATTTATTCCTGCAACTTGAGCTGAACCTGAATCCGGTTTTAATAATGTGGTTAAGACTCGAACAGTTGTAGTTTTTCCAGCACCATTCGGCCCTAACACGCCAAGCACGGTGCCCTCTTCAACATCTAAGGAGAGGCCATCTAACGCACGTACTCGAGCCTTGTCATATGTTTTAACTAAGTTTTCCGCAATAACCGACTTCATGGCTGCATCATAATATAAAGCACAGTAAACTAACACTTCTTAGATTCAATAAATTCAGTGCTTCTGCTCTGCGCCTATTGTCTATTTGTAAATCTCAATAAATCTTCGAGGATGGTGTGGCATTAGATTAAGTAGAAAAAATCCATTTAGAGAGTTGCCAAAAGAGGTAGCAATCCTCTCGACCGTATCTTTCTTAGTGGCAATTGGTTTTGGCTTGATAATTCCAGCAATTCCAATCTTTGCCGCCTCCTTTGGTGTTAATAAAACTGCAATTGGCTTAATCATCTCCGTCTTTGCATTTATGCGATTTGCCTCTGGATTATTCTCTGGGCGACTAGTAGATCGATTTGGTGAGCGAACTGTTTTAGGTGTTGGCCTATTTATGGTCTCCTTCTTCACTTTATTAACCGCACTCTCTCAAACTTACAATCAACTCTTAATATTTCGCACTCTTGGTGGATTGGGCTCCTCTATGTTCTCTGTTTCAGCTGGCTCATTATTGATGAGATCAGTAACAGATGATGTAAGAGCACGGGCACAATCACTTTATAACGGGGGCTTTTTAATTGGTGGCGTAGCTGGCCCAGCATTTGGTGGATTGCTATCCGGGCTATCGCTCAGAGCGCCATTTTTTGTTTACTCAGTAACACTGGCACTAGCCGGAATTACTGCACTCTTCTTTTTAAGTGAGCGAAGATTAGGTCGTAAGGTTGATGTGCGAGGTGAAAGTATTGAAACTACCTCATTAAGAGAGGCCTTTAGATTACGGCCTTATCAAATTGCTTTAGTTTTGGCCTTTGTTAATAACTGGGTGCTATTTGGAATGCGATCCTCAATCCTGCCATTATTTGTAACTGAAAAATTAAACTCAACTGCAACGATTGCCGGAATTGGTTTAACTATCGGTGCGCTTATGCAAGGTTTATTTTTACTTCGTGCAGGAAGATTCTCCGATGAAAGCGGCCGCAAAGCTGCTTTATTAATAGGCGGCACAGTTGTTATGTCCGCTATTTTAGTTTTATGCATTACAGATAATGTCGCGCTCTACTTTTTATCAATGGCACTTTTTGGCTTAGGTGGCGCATATGTCGGAACCGCACCTGGCAGTGTTGTTGGTGACATCATTAGAGGAAGGGGTGGTCAGGTAATTGCCGCCTGGCAGATGGCAGGAGATGCCGGAATGATTGTTGGCCCAATTTTGGTAGGCCTACTAACAGATCTCTACTCTTTTCAAGCCGCATTTATACTCTCGGCAGTTGTTTACTCATCAGCGATATTTTTAGCTTTAATTTTGCCTGAAACTAGACAAT
>CAZVNE010000010.1:0-3639 GCA_964628535.1 uncultured Candidatus Nanopelagicus sp.
AGTAATTATTAAGGTGCCAGTTCTTACGCCAAATCTTTCAAGTCTTTGGATTGGTTTTGTAACTCCAGTTCCAACCTCATTGGCTCGGCCACTTGTTGGCTCACTAATTAGTGAGGTTGTAGCGGATCCAAATAAATCAATTGACAAGATAATTCCACCACCACCAGAGGGTTTAATCGATGTTGAAAATGCAATTAATCTAGCTTTGACAAAGGTTTCAGATAATCAGGTTTCAACTAGATGGTCTGATGCATCCCTTCCTACTGCGCCATGGCAGAAAGCACAGAGTGATCCTGATTGGGCTGGTGAGGCTCTATACAAAGATATTAAGGTGCGCGTAACTGATGCATCTGTAAAAAATATATGGAAAGCGATTGAAGAAATTGGTGGCGACAATGGTTGGTATGGCGCAGATTTTCTTTGGAAGCTGCGCGGCTTATTAGATCGAATGATCGGTGGAGTTGGCTTAAGACGAGGTCGGCGCGATCCAATTCATTTAAGAGTTGGCGAATCACTTGATTTTTGGCGAGTTGAATCACTGGAGCCTGAAAAATCTTTAAAGCTTTATGCCGAAATGATTATGCCGGGCAAGGCTTGGCTTGAATTTAGAGTGCGGAAATTACCAAATGGACAATCTGAGGTAACGCAGGAGGCATCATTTTCACCACGTGGTTTAGGTGGCCAGTTGTATTGGTTTGCGGTTCTGCCATTCCATATTTTTGTATTTCCAACCATGATTAGAAATCTAATTCGCAGTGCTAACCGGAAAGATTACGCAGAGAGCAATGCATCAATTCACAACTGAGGTTGAAGAGTTGGCCAAGGAGGTTTTGGAGTACTCCTTAATTCGACTTCGAACTGATCCACCATTAGATGGACCAAAGACCGCCCAAGAGTTGTATGAAGCCGCTGGCAATACGATCACCAAAGAAGGATTAGGCGGACATGAGACTTTAAAATTATTTAAAGATGTTTTAGCAACTGCATGTATTTCTACCGATCACCCACGATACTTAGCATTTATTCCTTCTGCACCTAGTGAGTACGCAAACTTATTTGATTTAGTTGTTGGCGCTTCAGCTCTTTATGGTGGTTCATGGCTAGAAGGAGCCGGTGCAGTATTTGCCGAGAACCAAGCACTTCGTTGGATTAGTGATCTTGCTGGTTTACCGGCAAGTGCTGGTGGAGTTTTTGTACAAGGCGGAACTATTGGAAATTTGTCAGCCTTAGTAACTGCTCGGGCTCACTTTCGCACCAAGAGATCAGATGTAACCAGGTGGGTAATTGCCGCGAGCTTAGAAGCGCATTCATCAATTAAATCTGCAGCAGAGGTAATGGATGTTGAGATTATTTTAATTAAGCCAGATCAAAATGGCGTATTGCAAGGTTCAGCTTGTGCTGATGCGATTGATAAGTACCATAGCGAAAATCCAACTCATCAAGTCTTTGCATTGGTTGCCACAGCTGGAACAACAAATTTAGGAATTATTGATAACTTAAAATCTATTGCACCAATTACAAAAGAGCGTGGTATCTGGTTTCATGTGGATGGCGCATATGGCTTAGCCGCACTTTGCTCACCAAAAACGCAAGCCTTATTTGCTGGCATCGAGAATGCGGATTCATTAATTGTTGATCCCCATAAATGGTTATTCGCACCATTTGATGCTTGTGCTTTGATCTATCGCAATCCAGAGATCGCCAAAGTAACCCATTTGCAAAAAGCTGCTTACCTAGAGACATTAGATGATGATGGTGAATGGAATCCATCTGATTATGCAATTCACTTAACTCGTAGAGCACGGGGATTACCATTTTGGTTTTCATTAGCCGCGCACGGAACAGATCAATACGCCGCTGCAATGGATCAAACAATGGATATTGCAAAACATGCAGCGCAATTGATTAAGCAACACCCAAATTTAGAGCTCTTAATGGAACCAACACTTTCAGTTGTGGCTTTTACGCGAAAAGGTTGGCAGATGGCTGATTACCAAAAATGGAGTGATAAATTATTAGCGGATCAAATTGGATTTGTTACCCCCTCCTCTCACCACAACCAACCAATACTGCGATTTGCAATTGTTAATCCATGGACTAAAGAGAGTGATATTGCAGAAATCCTCGCCACGCTCTAGATAAAGGCGTGAATTTTGTGGTAAATCTTTTAGGATAGGAGCATGTCTGAAATTAGTATGCCAATCAGCAATAGCTCTGGGCTATCTGAGCTAGAGGTAAAGATGCTTGATTTTGAGCGCCAATGGTGGAGATACGCTGGTGCAAAAGAGAGTGCAATTAAAGAGTTATTTGATCTAACTCCGCCCGCCTACTACCAAATGTTAAATAATTTAATTGATCGCGAGGATGCATTACTTGCTGAGCCAATCTTGGTTAAGCGACTTCGTCGCCTCCGCGAATCTCGTACCGCCGCCCGCTCCAGCACTCGATTGGGCTTCAACCTCTAAATCCTTCTGGCTCTCTAAGAAGGGTCGGCTGCGTTTGATATGGCCGGCGGACACAATTTCATATGGTCCGCCTTACCCATATCCAAACTCCGCCTCCTTCCGATAGGCATCGCCCAAAGGCCTGACTTTGAGTTGGCGCGGAGGGAATAAATCCTTTAGATTTGGCCTTAGCACTCTCGTGGCCCGAGTGATAATGAGGCCGCACCTTGATTAAGTTAGATAAAACTAGATTGAGTAAGAGCTAAGCGATTAACTGAAGAAGGAGATATCAGATGGCAAAGATGATTGCTTTTAATGAAGAGGCCCGTCGCGGTTTAGAGCGCGGAATGAATGCATTAGCTGATGCGGTCAAGGTAACCCTTGGGCCCCGCGGTCGCAATGTAGTCCTTGAGAAAAAGTGGGGCGCCCCAACAATTACAAATGATGGCGTTTCAATTGCAAAAGAGATTGAGCTAGATGATCCATGGGAGAAGATTGGTGCAGATCTAGTTAAAGAGGTTGCTAAGAAGACTGATGATGTTGCAGGAGATGGAACAACCACCGCAACAGTATTAGCACAAGCATTAGTTCGCGAAGGTCTACGTAACGTGGCAGCTGGATCAAATCCAATGTCATTAAAGCGTGGTATTGAAAAAGCAGTAGAAGCGATCTCTGGTGAGTTACTAAAGATGGCAAAGCCGGTAGAGACAAAGGAACAGATCTCTGCAACCGCATCTATTTCAGCAGCGGATACAACTATTGGCGAAATGATCGCAGAGGCGATGGACAAGGTTGGTAAAGAGGGCGTAATTACCGTTGAAGAGAGCAATACATTTGGTCTCGAGCTAGAGCTGACTGAAGGTATGCGTTTTGATAAGGGATATATCTCTGCTTACTTTGTAACAGATACCGATCGTATGGAGACGGTAATGGAGGATCCATACATCTTGATCGCAAACTCAAAGATTTCAAATATTAAGGATTTAGTTCCAATTCTAGAAAAGGTAATGCAAACTGGAAAGCCACTTGTAATTATCGCTGAAGATGTCGAGGGTGAAGCACTTTCCACATTAGTTGTAAATAAGATTCGCGGCACATTTAAATCAGTTGCAGTTAAAGCACCAGGCTTTGGCGATCGTCGTAAAGCGATGTTGCAAGATATTGCGATTTTAACTGGCGCAACTGTGGTTTCAGA